>JAFGOG010000292.1 GCA_016926595.1 Anaerolineae bacterium | reverse complement strand
CTTTGGCGACCGGCGCAAGGCGATGTTGCAGGACATCGCCGTCCTGACCGGCGGCCAGGTGATCACCGAGGAGATGGGCCGCAAGCTTGAGACGGTGCAGATCACCGACTTGGGCCACTGCGATCGCGTGGTCTCGACCAAGGAAGATACGACGATCATCGGCGGCACCGGCGAAGAGGCGCAGATCAAGGGCCGCATCGCCCAGATCAAGGCTGAGATCGACGTGTCGACCTCCGATTATGACAAGGAAAAGCTGCAGGAGCGGCTGGCCAAGCTGGCTGGCGGGGTGGCCATCATCCGCGTTGGCGCCGGCACCGAGGTGGAGCTGAAAGAAAAGAAGCACCGCGTCGAGGACGCGCTGAGCGCCACGCGCGCCGCCGTCGAAGAGGGGATCGTCTCCGGTGGCGGCGTGGCTCTGATCAACGCCATCCCGGCCCTGGATGGGATCAAGATGGAGTACCCCGACGAGCAGACTGGCGTAGCGATCGTCCGGCGGGCGCTGGAAGAGCCGATGCGCCAGTTGGCAGTCAACGCCGGCCGTGACGGCGCCGTTGTCGTCGAGAATGTCCGCCGTGAACAGAAGCAGAAGAAGAACCGGCACATCGGCTATGACGTACTGAAGAACGAGTATGTCAACATGATCGATGCGGGCATCATCGACCCGGTCAAGGTCACCCGCAGCGCCGTGGAGAATGCGGCCAGCATCGGGGCGATGATCCTGACCACCGAAGCGCTCATCACCGACATCCCGGAAAAGGAAAAGCCGGCGCCCCCGCCGATGCCTGAGTACTAGACCGATCACCGCCTCAATGGGGCGAGGGGGTTCGGTTCGCCAGTGGCGAACCGAACCCCCTTGTTTTCGCAATCTCGCGCTTTTTTGCATATGGCGCCAGATATGATATACTACCATCGCGCTCGCCGGGACCGGCTGTGAACCGGTCCTATAACACCTGTGGAGGTACGTTGAGCACCACCATAGCGCAAAAACGGAATACGCCCAAAAGGCGCGGCCAGCCTCCCTTGTGGCTCCGGTTGTCTATTGCTATCTTTTTGATAGTCTTTATCGCGGGCAGCCTCTATTCCGGCTACTTGTTCTATGCCACCATCCGCGAGATTGTGGCCCGGGCCGAGCTGCCTGCTTTGCCCATCCTCCAGTTGCCATCGTTCAACCTGTCTGGCGCTGCGGCCAGCGAGACGATCGACGAGACCCCTCCCGAGCTGCCCGATGAGATTCTCAACCCGGCGGTGGCCGAGAATCTGGAATACCAACCGCCGCCGGCCCCTACGATCGAGTCTGACCGGATCAACATCCTGCTGCTCGGCATCGACCGCCGGTCGGGCAAGAGCTGGAGGCACCTGACGGACACGATCATCGTCGTCACGGTCGATCAGACGAACAAGACAGCGGGCATGATGTCGATCCCGCGTGACCTGCAGTTGACGATCCCGAGCTATGGGGAAGACCGGATCAATACGGCCAACGTCTATGGCGAATCGCGCAAGTATCCAGGCGGCGGCCCGGCCCTGCTCAAGCGGACCATCGAGTACAACTTTGGCATCCCGATCGACTATTACATCATGGTCGACTTTAAGGGCTTTGAGAAGATCGTCGACACGCTGGGCGGCATCGGCATCAATGTGCCGCGCGCGCTGCACGATACCAAGTACCCAGATCCCAAAACCGGCGACCCGTATGCCTACAAGACGGTGCACTTTAACGCCGGCTACCAGCACATGAACGGCGCTCGGGCGCTGGAGTATGCCCGCTCGCGCATGAGCAGCAGCGACTTTGATCGCGCCAGGCGGCAGCAACTGGTCCTGCTGGCCATTCGCGAAAAGGCGCTGAGCCTGAACGTGATCCCAAAAATCCCGTCGCTGGCGCTGACGATGGGCGATTCTATCAAGACCGACATGAGCGTGGACGACATGCTGGAACTGGCACAACTGGGGCTACAAGTCGACCTATCCAACGTCAAGCAATTGGTCCTCCAACCGCCTTTGGTCTACGGCCACAAGCGCGCGGACGGGGCGGCCATCCAACTGCCGGTGTGGGACAAGATCAACCCGGCGATAGCCGACCTGTTTGCCACGCCGTTGGTCATGGCGCCAACTCCCACGCCGGCGCCGCCCACGCCGATCCCTACCATGTCGCCAGATCAGGTCCAGGCACGGCAGGATCTGGCCAAGGAAGGGGCGCGGATCGCCGTGCAGAACGGTACAGCCATCCCCAACTTTGCCGCGCGGGTGGCCGCGATGTTGATGCAGGAAGGCTACCAGGTGGTGGAGTTTGGCGACGCCGACCGCCTGGACTATACCAGCACCGTCATTATCGACTATACCGGCAAGGCATCTACGCTCCAGCAGTTGGTCAACCTGTTCCAGGTGCTGCCTGAGAACGTGCGCCCCAGCGACAATGTGCTGAGCCCGGTGGACATTCGCATAATCGTCGGGCAGGATTTTAGCCTCCCGCTGCCCTGATGGCTGTGTGTTGAAACGGTACAGCCACCCCTTCAAGCCTGACAAGGCAGCATTACCCGGCATTATGCCGTGGTCTATCCAGCGTTTCACCGGTGAGGCCGGCCAGCAGGTGCAGGCCGGCGTGGTGGTAGAAGAGCCGCTGGAGATCCGGATCGACGGCCAGCCAGTCGGGGTGCTGATGCGCACGCCCGGCCTGGAGAAAGAACTGGCTGCGGGATTCTGCCTGGGTGAAGGCCTGATCGCCGCGATGAAAGATGTGGCCCTGATCCGCCACTGCGGGCAGGCCTTGCCCGATGGCAATGGCGACGATCTCGCCGATGGGGAGTCGCGCAATCGGGTGGACGTGGCCCTGATGCCCAACACGGCGCCTTTAAGGCAGAGCGACGCCCCATCGCTGATCCGGTCCGGCTGTGGCCGCGTCGACGCAATGGCACTGGCCGAAGGCATAAAGCCGGTCGAGACCGGCGTCAAGGTCCGACTGGAAGTGCTGCAGCACCTAATCGGGCAGATCACGCAGCAGCAGACGGCTTACCGGACGGCTGGCGGCGTTCACGCCGCCGGGATATTGACAACCAGCGGCCAGCTTGTAGCGTTGACCGAGGACATTGGCCGGCATAACGCCGTGGACAAGGCGACCGGTTACTGCCTGCTGCGGGGCATCCCCCTGGGCGACAAGCTCCTGATCAGTACGGGCCGGGCCAGTTACGACATGGTCGCCAAGGGAGTACGGCTGGGGATGCCGATCCTGGCTTCCCTCTCCTCGCCCACATCGCTGGCTGTGGAGCTGGCCGAGGCGCTGAACTGCACCCTTGTCGGCTACCTGCGGGGCAAGACGCTGAACGTCTACACCCACGGCTGGCGCATCATCACGTAGCGATCAAAGAGGGCGACCACATAGGGTCGCCCCTACGTTTTTCCTTTCGCAACCAAAGCGGGCGACCACATAGGGTCGCCCCTACGATTTCTCCTTCCGCGACCGGAACACCAGCTTGATCGGCGTGCCCAGGTAGTTATAGCGGCGCCGGATCTGGTTCTCGATGTAGCGCTCGTAGGAAAAATGAACCAACCGGGCGTCGTTGACGAAAAAGACAAAGGTTGGCGGATCGACGCCCGCCTGGGTAGCATACATCAGCTTGAGCTGCCTGCGGCCCTTGTGTGGCGGCGGGTGGCGGACCTTGATCTCCTCCACCAGGCGGTTTAGCTCCCCCGTCGGGATGCGCCGCACCCGTTCCTGGCAGACCTGGAGGGCCAGCGGCAGAATCTTGTTCACCCGCTGCCCGGTCAAGGCCGAGATGAAAAGCACCGGCACGAAATCCAAAAACTTTAATTCAGCGCGGATCCGCTGGGTGTAGGCGTCCATCGTGTAGGTGTCTTTTTCGACCACGTCCCACTTGTTGACCAGCACGACGACGCTACGGTTCTCGTCCAGGATGTACCCAGCGACGTGGGCGTCCTGCGCGGTCACCACATCCTGGGCGTCCAACAGCAGCAGCGCCACGTCGGCGCGGGAGATGGCCTTGACCGCGCGCAGGACGCTGTACTTTTCGATGCCCTGCTCGATCCGCCCCCGGCGGCGGATGCCTGCCGTGTCGATCAGCAGCAGAGGCTGCCCCTCCCAGGTCAGATAGGTATCGATCGAGTCGCGGGTGGTGCCTGGAACGGGGCTGACAATGGCCCGCTCCTCGCCCAGCAGCCGGTTGAGCAGCGATGATTTACCGACGTTCGGGCGGCCAACGAGGGCGATCTTGACCGCTTCTGGCTCCTCCTCCTCGCTGGGGGCAGGAGGGAGGGCGGCCACGATCTCGTCGAGCAGGTCGCCGACGCCAGTGCCATGCAGCGCCGAGATGGGGTATATCTCGCCGAGGCCCAACGCGTAAAACTCGACTACGGCTTGGCGGCGAGCCTCGTTGTCGGCCTTGTTAGCCACCACGACCACAGGACGGGCCGCACGGCGCAGCACCTGGGCTATGTCCTCATCGGCGGGCGTCAGGCCGTCGAGCGCGTCGACCAGCAGGACAATGACGTCGGCCTCGGCGATGGCGACCTCAGCCTGGGCCCGGATCTCCTCGATCAGGCCGGCGGACGCGGTCGACAAAGGCGCCGGCCGGTCCTGGAGTCCTCGCTGTTTGCTGCTGTCGACGATCTCCAGCCCGCCGGTATCCACCACGGTGAACACCACGCCGTTCCATTCGGTCTCGCCGTAGAGCCGGTCGCGGGTGGTGCCGGGCAGATCCTCGACGATGGCCCGCCGCTGGCCGATGAGCCGGTTGAACAAGGTAGACTTGCCGACGTTGGGACGTCCGACAAGGGCAACGATCGGCTTGGGCATCAGTCGCGCACGAACCCCATCCGCTCTTCGTGCTGCGGAAAGCCCTGGTCCGCGGTCCGGATCTCGCCATACTTCTCTTCGAACTTTTTCAGATTGTCGCCCAGCGCCCGGTGGAGCAGCTTGGCATTCATCGGGGTCAAGATGACGCGGCCATAGACCTTGGCCTTGGGCGCGTTGGGCAAGACCCGGGCGAAATCGACAATGACCTCCGACGGCGAGTGGGTGATGAGGGCGAAATTGGAATAGACAGCCTCCAGGTCAGCCGGCAGCTCGATCTGGATCTGCCGCTGCGGAAGCGGTTGTGGCGATTTTCGTTCAGTCATAGCCATCCTCTCAAGACGAACGTCGCCCAACTCTGAGGTCAAACCTCAGAGTCGAACGACGCCCAATGGTCCTCGTTGTTTTCGCTGCTGGCGAGTGACCCTAGAAAGGGATCTCGTCCTCTTCAAAGCCCCCCGGCGGCGGCTCGCCGACGGGCGCCTCAGCTCCGCCCTCCGCTCGAGCGCCTAGCATCTTGACCGTCCGTGCAGTCAGCTCAAAACTGGCTTTGGCGATGCCGTCGTTCCCTGTCCAGACGCGGGGATTCTGCGTGCCGTTCTGAGCATCACCGCGCACTTCGCCTTCGACAAAGACCTGCATCCCTTTGGTGACATACTGGTTGACGATCTCTGCCAGCTTGCGCCAGCAGGTCACCCGCCACCAGGTGGTCAGTTCCCACGCACGGCCGTTGTAGGACTCTTTCCAACCGGCCGGGCACTGTGGGTTCGTCTCCTTGCTGACGCTGGTCTTGGTCGCCACGCTGATATTGGTCACCGGCGTGCCGTCAGGTGTGTAGCGCATCTGGGGATCCTGACCGACGTGTCCAATGAGTGTCACTCGATGAAACATGGCTGTGCCTCCTTTGTAGGATGCGATTATCTTACCTCAGATAGGCGCAAATGTCAACTGGCGGCCAAGAGGTCTAGCAACCCCCTGAGATCGCCGACGGCCGGGCAATCGGGCGCGCCAGCCGTCCCGTCGCGGTCCACCAGGACGACATCCAGGCCGGCGCTGCGGGCGCCGGCGACGTCATGGGCATAACTGTCGCCCACGTGCAGTACCTGGCCTGGCGACAGAGCCATCTGTTCCAGCGCCTGGCGAAAGATGCCGGGGTGGGGCTTGTGGCAGCCGGCGTAGGCCGAGCCCCATATCAGCTCCATGTAATCGTCCAGCCCGACCTGGGCCACGCGCTGGCGCAGGTTCCAGCTCCAGTTGGAGACGATGCCCAGCCGGTAGCCCTCGGCGACGAGCTGGTCAAGCGCCTCTGTCACCTCGGGATAGGGCCGCAGGACGCCGGGACGGCTGAACCAGGACTCGAGCGCGTTGGCGTACGCCGTCGAAAACGCCTCGCCGTCCAGGCCAAGATGGGCCAATAAGGCCCGATGGAGCATTTCTTGGGTTTGGCGGTCGTACTCCTCGGTGGCCGGGAAGGTGGCCGTCGCCATGTCGCGGTAGTAGGCGCTCCAGCCAGCCTGGATCGCTGCCTCGATCTCGCCGGTCGATCGCTCGGCGCCGGCAGCCCGCAGCGCCTGCTGGATGATCATTTCCTGCGGTGGCTCGAAATGGATCAAAGTATAGCCCAGATCAAAGAGGATGGCATCGTAGCGGCTCACCGCCAGCCCTGCTCCTCGCCCACGTGGTGGACCTTGATCATGTTGGTCAGTCCTGCGCCGCCCACCGGCACCCCGGCGGTGATGATCGCCAGGTCGCCGTTCTGGACCAGTCCCTGCCCGCGCGCCGCCTCGACCGCAGTGCAGATCATCGCATCGGTGTCGGTAAACTGGTCGACCAGCAGCGGCTCGACGCCCCAAACCAGGGCCAACTGCCGGCAGGTTCTAGGGCTGGGCGTGGGGGCGATGATCGGCGTTGCCGGCCGGTGGCAGGCGATCTGCCGCGCAGTGCTGCCGCTCATCGTCGAGGTGATGATCGCCGCTGCCCCCAGCTCGGCCGCGAGCTCGCACACCGCCTGGCTAATGGCATCGGTGACGTTGCGCGATATGGCGTGCATGGTCCGCCGCAGCCAGTCGCCATACGGTATGTGCTGCTCGGTGACGGCGGCGATGCGGGCCATCATCTGCACCGAAGCCAGCGGGTAGCGGCCCATCGCCGTCTCGCCGGAGAGCATGATCGCGTCCGAGCCGTCAAGGATCGCGTTGGCTATGTCCGACGCCTCGGCGCGGGTGGGGCGCGGGTTGCGGATCATCGAGTCGAGCATCTGGGTGGCGGTGATGGCGGGCTTGCCGGCCTCGTTGCAGGCGCGGATGATCCGCTTTTGGGCGATCGGCACCTGCTCGGCCGGCGCCTCTATCCCCAGGTCGCCGCGGGCGACCATCAGCCCGTCAGACACATCCAGGATCGCCTCGATGCAGTCCAGCGCCTCCGGTTTTTCAATCTTGGCAATGATCGGCGTGTCGGCGCTCCGCGCCGCGAGCCAGGCGCGCAGGCGCCCGACGTCGTCGGCGCAACGGACGAAGGACAGGGCGAAATAATCGACCTCCTGCTCCAGAGCAAAGGCGGCGTCGGCCCGGTCCTTCGTAGTGACCGACTGCAGCTTCAGGCTGGTGTGGGGCAGGCTCAGCCCCTTGCGCGACAGGAGCACCCCGCCGGTCACGACCTGGGCGCGGAGGCTGGTCTCGTCATGGTCGACCACCCTAAGCTCCAGCAGCCCGTCATCGAGCAAGATACGGTCGCCGGGCCGCACGTCGCCGATCACCTCAGGGTGGGGCAGCGGGATGGCCCCTGGGCCGGGGGGCGGCACCTGGCTGGTGAGGGTCACCGTCTGGCCCTCGACCAGCGCCACCCCCTCCGGCGGCAGGGCGCCGACGCGCAGCTTGGGGCCCTGCAGGTCGGCCAGAACAGCCACGACGCGGCCCATGTCGGCGGCGGCCCGCCGCACCAGCCCGATGCGCCGGGCGTGGTCGTCGTAGGCGCCGTGCGAAAAGTTGATGCGGGCCACGGCCATGCCGGCCCCGATAAAGGCCCGGATGGTGGCCTCGTCGTCGGACGACGGGCCGAGGGTGCAGACGATCTTGGTTCGAAGCATGGCATACCTCTCCAGTGCGTTGCCCTTACATTATAGCAGCGATCCCGTCAGAGAGCAAAGAAAAACCAAGACATCAAACTTGGAGTCAAGCCACGCCAAACTGGCAGCCTATCCCTTTCTATGTTACAATTTCCCCATGTTCGAGCTTGTCTTTCTAGGCACGTCGGCCTCGGCGCCGTCGATCCAGCGCGGGCTGCCGGCGGCGATCGTCATCTACAATGAGTACCGCTTTATGATCGACTGCGGCGAGGGCACGCAGCGCCAACTGCTGCGCAGCGGCCTGGGTTTTCGCCGTCTGGACAAGATCCTGCTGACCCACGGCCACCTGGATCACATCCTGGGCCTGGCCGGCCTGGCCTCGACCTTTGCCCGCTGGGAGATGATCGACCATATGGAGATCTATGGCGGCAGGTGGGCGCTCGACCGGGTCCAGGCGCTGATGGGCATCGTCTTTGGCCGCTACCAGCCGCCGATCCGCATTGAGCTGATCGATCTGAAACCCGGTCCGATCATGGCCGACGACACATTCCAGTTGTCCTGCTTCCCGGTGACGCACCGCGGGCCGGACAACTTTGGCTACCTTTTCCAGGAGAAGGAGCGGCGGCCTTTCCTGGCGGAAAAAGCAGAGGCGCTGGGGGTGCCGGCCGGACCAGAGCGGGCGCGCCTGGTGCGCGGCCTGCCGGTGACGCTGGCCGATGGCCGGACGATCCAGCCCGAAGAGGTGCTCGGTCCGTCCCGTCCCGGCTGCAAATTCGCCTTTGTCGGCGATGCGTCGCGCACCGCCGACCTGGTGGCGCCCGTCCGGGGAGCACAGACCCTGGCCATTGAGGCCACCTACGCCAGCCTGGAGGCCGACGCGGCTCGCGAGTATGGCCACCTCACCGCCCGGCAGGCAGCGGAGCTGGCCGTGGCGGCGGGTGTGGAAACGCTGATCCTGCACCATCTCTCCCGGCGCTACAGTGAGCGGGAGATACTGGACGAAGCCAGGCCGATCTTTGCCAACACTATTGTAGCTCGCGACCTGGACCACTTTCAGATCCGGCGGGACGCGCCGCTGGCCCAAGTCCGGCGTGATACGTGACCCATGGTGCGGTGGGGCGCCCCTGCCCGGTCACGGATTATTCCCGCGGCTCACCCAGCTCCTCAACCGGCGTGTTGATGTACTTGTCGCCGATCTCGATCAACATGCGGGGGATGTCGCCGATGATCGGATATTTGCGGCCGCAGTCGGGCTCCTGGCATACCAGCCACATCCCGTCGACCAGCTCCAGCCGGCCGGGGTCCGAGCCCTGTTTGCGCGTCGGGCCGCTGACACAGTACGGGCACCTCAGAATGTCCAGCAGTTCCTGGCTGACCATGGTTCCTCCACAATGGGATGGTTGCCGGCTATTATAGCACAAAACAGGCGCAGGCTCAATTTCGGGTCCCGGGTTACCGATTGCAGGGTAGGGGAACTATTGGTGGGTTCTACACGTCTAGTAAGCGGCTAGCAAAGATCAAGGTGAATGGATGACGCAGGATTATAACAAACCTCCCGCCGGCTATCAATCGCAGCGGCCAGCGGGAAGCTCGCAGTCGGGGCGGACGGTTCCACCTGTTCCTCCTCCCTACCAGCCGCCGTATCGCGATCCGCGCGTGGTGCCGCCGCCGCCGCCGTCTAAAGGCCAGGGTAACCTGCAGCCTCAGCGCAAAAGATCGAGCGCCGCCTCGGCTTTTCTCGTCTCGGTGCTAATCTTTGTTCTCGTCTTTTCCCTGGGGGTGTGCCTGCTGGTCGCCGGCTATATCGCCATCGCCGCCGGCCTGCCGGCGCCTGAAACGCTGCGCAGCCAGTCGGCCAGCTTTGTCAACACCGAGATCTATGACCGCAATGGCCAACTGTTGTACGAGATATTTGACCCCGAGGGCGGCCGGCGCATCCTGGTACCCTATGAGCAGATATCGCCGCACCTGATCAACGCCACAGTCGCCACCGAGGACAGCCGCTTTTGGCAGCATCCTGGGGTGGACCCGCTCGGCATCATCCGCGCCGTGGTGCAGAACGTCAGAGGGGGTGGGATCGTGTCCGGCGCCAGCACTATCCCCCAGCAGTTGGTGAAACTGGTGCTGCTGTCGCCGGAGGAGCGCACCCAGCAGACGCTGGCGCGCAAGCTACGCGAGGCGGTGCTGGCTTCAGAGGTCAGCCGGCGCTATTCAAAGCAAGAGATCCTGGAGATCTATGTCAACGAGATCAACTACGGCCACCTGGCCTACGGCATCGGGGCCGCGTCCGAGACCTATTTCAGCAAAAAGCCCAGCGAGCTGACCCTGGCCGAGGCAGCCTTTCTGGCCGGGCTGCCCCAGGCGCCGGCCTATTGGGATCCTTACGCCGACATGGAAAAGGCCAAGCGCCGCCAGGCGGTGGTGCTGACCCTGATGACGCAGGAAGGGTACATCACCCCCACCGAGGCTGAAGCGGCCAAGGCTGAGGAGATCAATCTCCAGCGGCAGCGGCTGGACGTGCAGGCGCCCCACTATGTTGTCTGGATCCACCAGATACTGGAGCAAAAGTATGGCGCCGACGTGCTGTACCGCAGCGGGATGCGCGTGACCACTACTCTCGATTCGCGCCTGCAGCAGATCGCTCAGCAAGAGGTCGCCGCCCATGTGGCGACAGTGCAGGACCAAAAGGCAACCAACGGCGCCCTGGTGGCGATCAGGCCCGACACCGGCGAAATCCTGGCCATGGTCGGCAGCGCCGATTTCAACAACGCCGAGATCGACGGCCAGGTGAACGAGGCGTTTGCCTTGCAGCAGCCGGGATCGTCGATCAAGCCGATTACCTACGTCGCCGCCTTTGAGAGAGGCTGGACGCCGGCGACCATGATCTGGGATGTCACAACCCAGTGGCCGGGCGCCAACGGCACACCCTACGTGCCCAAGAACTATGACGGCAAGGAGCACGGCCCGGTCCTGGTCCGCCAGGCGCTGGCCCAGTCGCTCAACATCCCGGCGGTCAAGACGCTCGAGTTCGTGGGGCTGCCGGGGATGCTCGACAAAGCGCAGCGCATGGGCATCACCACGCTGGACCGGCCCGCCGACTATGGGCTGAGCCTGACACTGGGCGGCGGCGACGTGACGCTGCTAGAGATGACCAGCGCCTATGCCGTCCTGGCCAATGGCGGGCGGCGCGCTCCGCCGGTCGCCATCCTGCGCATCGAGGACTCGGCCGGCAACGTGATCGACGAGTACCGGCCGCAGCCAGGCGAGCAGGTGGTCAGCCCGCAGCACGCCTATCTGATCACCGACATCCTGGCCGACAACCAGGCCCGCGCGCCGACGTTCGGGGCGAACAGCCCGCTCAGGCTGTCGCGGCCGGCCGCGGCCAAGACCGGCACCACTGACGACTACCGGGACGCCTGGACGGTCGGCTATACGCCCGAATTGGTGGCCGGGGTGTGGGTCGGCAACGCCGACAATACGCCGATGAAGAGCCTGGCTGGCTCGCGCGGCGCGGCGCCGATCTGGCACAATTTCATGGAGAAGGCGCTGGAGGGGACGGCGCCGCGCCAGTTCGCCCGGCCGGACGGTATCGAGGAGATTGAGATCAGCCTCGACGGCGGATCGCTGCCCAGCCCGGCCTGCCCGGCCGACCGGAAGCGCAAGGAGATCTTTGCCGCCGGCCAGGGGCCGCTCGGGCCAGAATACGATTTTCACCAAATGGTGCGGATCGACACGTCGACCAACGCACGGGCGACCGAATATTGCCCACCAGAGCTTGTCGAGGAGCGCTATTTTTTCTACCTGCCCGGTCCAGAAGGCCAGAAATGGGCCGCCGATCATGGCATCCCCCAGCCGCCGGCCGAGTTGTGCGCGGTACACATCGGGGCGGGGCAGATAGGAATTTTCCAACCAGGGCCGGGCCAGAGAGTGTCGGGCGACGTATATATCACCGGGCGGACCAACATGCCCGAGTTTGACTATTATATCGTCGAATATGGAGAGGGCGATGCGCCGATCGGCTGGGGGGCGGTGACCGGGCCGATCTATACGCCGGTGGACGACGGGCTGCTGGCGGTGTGGGACGTGCGAGGGCTGTACAACCGGGATTACACCTTGCGCATAGTCGTTTTCGACAAACAGGGCCACAGGGCCGAAGCGCGTACCTGGGTCATGGTGGAAAACGCACCACCAACAGAAACACCATGGCCAACGCTCACGCCGACACCCACGGACACGCCATGGCCGACGCTCACACCGACGCCCACGGACACGCCGTGGCCAACGGAGACGCCATGGCCCACCGATACCCCGTGGCCCACCGATACCCCAACGCCAACCAGTACGCCCACCGTCGAACCACCGCCGCTCGAGACCCCAACTGCGACGCCAACCGACACGCCGACCGTGACGCCGACCCTGCCCATCACCGCGCCCATCCCGCTGCCGTAGTGGGGCGACATCATTCCAACGCCATTTGACAAAACCACGCAACTCGGGTAAACTGCCAACCAGACGTAGTAAGCTCTGTTTGCGTTAGCGTAGAAGCACCGCCCAGTCTTACCACAGTCTGGGCGGTTTTGTTTTGCTCGCAGCGCGCCGACAGGCCACACGTCAAAAGTACCAAAGAGAAGGAGATTCAATCATGTCCGAGCCTACACACGAAACCGGGGCGGTCAAGTGGTTCAACGAGCAAAAAGGCTTTGGCTTTATCGCCCGTGACAGTGGTGGTGACGTCTTTGTCCACTATTCATCCATCTCGGGACAGGGGTTCAAGACCCTGAGTGAAGGGGAGCGCGTCGAGTTCACGGTCGAGGAAGGCCGCAAAGGGCCCGCCGCCGCCGACGTGCGCAGGATTTAGGCGTCCAGGATCATGACAGACAAACCGCTCACCGTCGCCGACGACCTGGTCGTCAGACTCGACTACACCCTTCGCCTGGAAGGGGACCCGGAAGTTTTCGATACTTCGGCCGGCCAGGAGCCGCTGGAGTTCATCCAAGGGCGCGGCCACATCATCCCCGGGCTGGAGCGGGCGCTGTACGGCATGGCCGTGGGGCAGAAGAAAGAGGTGGTGATCCAGCCGGAAGATGGTTATGGCGAGCTGGACCCAGACGCCTTTGAGCGCATCCCCCGCGACGCGTTTCCATCCACGATGGATCTCGAGGTAGGGCTGGGGCTCGAGCTGCAGGACGACGACGGGGAGATCCTCGAGGCCTATGTCTCCGAGCTGCACCCCGACAGCGTCATGCTCGACTTTAATCATCCGCTGGCCGGCGAAACCCTTTATTTTGAAGTAGAGGTGATGGGCCTCCGCCCGGCGACGGCCGAAGAGCTAGAGCACGACCACGTGCACGATTAGCTTTCGTTGTTTCCATTGAAGTGGAGGGGCAACCGATCGGTTGCCCCTCCACTTTATGATCTTGGAAGTAGATTCACCGCACAACCGCTGTCAACGGATTCCATTTTACCACAGGGTAGGCCGACCCGTCCATTCTCCTTCGCCCCTACAGTTCGCGTGGTTTGACAGTGGAGGGTGAAGCAGGTATAATAACCGCACTGTGGGCCGTTAGCTCAATTGGCAGAGCAGCTGACTCTTAATCAGCGGGCTGGAGGTTCGATTCCTCCACGGCTCAT
>JAFGOG010000033.1 GCA_016926595.1 Anaerolineae bacterium | reverse complement strand
CCACGGTGTGAGGACAGTAACGGCGAGCTTGCCATAATGCAAACCGCGGTCACAAGAATTGGTGCCCTAATCTACGTGTAATTTAACTATTGATTTTTAGTACATAGTGTGATATGCTATCCCTGAACGGGACCCTGATTGTAAGCCTATGAGTTTATGCCGAAAGAAAAATGGTGGGAGAACAAGGTCGGATAAGACGTAGGCGTGGTCGCCGGACGACCAGGATGCAAGAGTCAGCGTTACTCCTGCTCCTGCACCGTGAGCCTGCTCACGGCTACTCACTACTTGAGCAGCTGGATGAATTTGGTCTGGGAGGGATTGCTCCCAGCATTATCTACCGGCTGTTACGCGATATGGAAGCTCAAGGATGGGTTGCTTCGACATGGGACGAGGAACAGACCAAAGGGCCGCCACGCCGCATCTACCGCATCACAGCTCTGGGTGACAAGGTTTTGGCTACCTGGGTGGAGAGATTGGACGAGACCCAGGAGATGCTTGATCGTTTGGTGAGGGCATACTATCTGCACATGGAGGAGGGCGAAGGGGAGCATCACTGATCCTTTTTGAAAGCCCGCTGCTCAAGCAGAGCTCTTCCCTAGAAGCCGTCGGCCCTTCTTGGATCGTCTTGAAACGCTGGCGAGAAGAACTACCCTCCAGGGCAATAAGGAGCGGATAATCTTCTCCCTCCCTTCTTCTCCCTTCTATATGCATTGCTCATGGAGGACAAGAGATGACTGATCATACTGCTCAAGAGGCGGACACGGAACTCTTGTTTCAGCCGTTGACCATAGCAGAGCTGAAACTGCCCAACCGTGTGTTGATGACGACCATCAAACTAGGCTATGGTACCCCGCAGGGCGCGGTGACGGAGCGGCACATTGCCTTCTATGTACGACGAGCCGAAGGTCACGTCGGCCTCATCACCACCGAACCACTCTACATCCACCCAGACGGGAGGGAACTTCCCACCCAGTTGGGCGTCCACGAGGACCACCTGCTGGATGGTCTGCATCGCCTGACCGACGCCGTACACATCGCCAACGGGCTTATCATGGCGCACATCAACCATGCCGGACGGGTCGCCAACCCCAGGTTGGTGCTGGAGAGCGAGCGCATCTCCGCCTCTCAAGTTCTCTGCCCGGCCAATCAGGTCGTGCCTCGTGCGCTGACCCTGAGGGAAATCCCCACCCACGTCCACTACTATGCCCAAGCCGCCCATCGCATCCGCCAAGCAGGCTTTGATGCCATCGAGATTCCCTTCAGCCACGGTTATTTGATCCACCAATTTCTATCGCCGCACACAAACCACCGTGACGACGCGTACGGTGGCTCATCTGAGAATCGGCTACGCTTCGGGCGTGAGGTCATCACCGCTGTGCGACAGGCCGTGGGCGATGCATTCCCCATCGTCGTGCGGATGAACGCTCAAGATTACGTAGAGGGCGGCTTGACCATTGAGGATGCAGAGAGGCTCGCCGTTGAACTGGAAGAGATGGGAGTGAACGCTCTCAGCATCACCTCTGGGACAATGTGCGAATCGGTGCCCTATTGTCTCTACCCTATCGGCACCCCGAAAGCCCATCTGCTGCCAATGTCCGCTCGCATCCGCCAGCGCGTTTCCATTCCGGTAGCAACAGCCGGGCGCATCCGCACCCCCGACGTAGCTCGCGAAGCATTAATGCTTGGACAAGTTGATTGGATCGGTCTGGGGCGTCCCTTTCTGGCCGACCCCGACTGGGTACTCAAGACAGAGGCCGGCGACGAGGAGGCCATCTTGCGCTGTGCAGCCTGCCATCAAGGCTGTCTTGCCAGACTACGCCAGGGCCACGGCACGTCGTGCATGTTCAACCCACTCACCGGACGCGAGGCTGAGGCTCGCATCACGCCAGTCGAAATCCCCCTCCGGGTGATGGTAGTCGGCGGGGGGCCGGGAGGGATGGAAGCGGCGATCATCGCCGCCCAACGGGGCCACCACGTCACCCTATACGAGAGAGACGACCGGCTCGGTGGGCGCTTCCGCGAAGCGGCTCAGGTACCTTACAAAGAAGAATTCGCCGATCTGATCCACTACCAACAGGTGCAACTGCAGCGCAGCAGCGTAGAGGTGCATCTGAACACTACCGTCACTCCGGAGACGGTCGCTGCAGCAGCACCGGACGCGGTCATAATAGCAGCCGGCGCTCAACCTATCATACCTCCCTTCCCGGGCCTGGAGGAGACTCGCTGGATGACAGCCTACGATCTTCTGGACGGCCGGGCCGAAGTCTCCACAAGGACGGCCTTTATCGTGGGCGCAGGGACGACGGGGATGGAGACCGCCGAGCATCTAGCCGGGCTCAGGGTGCAGTGCACTGTGGTTAAGCGACGACCCGAAATCGGCGAAAAGCTGGATCCGCTGGCGTGGGCCCTTCTCCTACGCCGGCTAGAGTCCCTCGGGGTGCAAGTACGCACCGGTGTGGAGGTGGTGCGCTTTGAGACAGACGCGCAAGGACAGACCACCGTGATCACTCAACCCTGGCCCCGTCGGGAGAATGCCCCCGAGCTCCGTTTTCCGGCCGAGACGGTGATCATCGCCATGGGACTGCGCTCTGATCGCTTTCTAGCCGATGGGCTGGCAGACCGGACGGCCGTATACCCCATCGGCGACTGTGTAGAACCGCGCGAGGCGGTGGATGCCGTCTACGAGGGATTCGAGGTCGGAAGGACTTTGTAGAGGATGAGAAAAACAAGAGTTGCTCTTGGCTCAAACGACGGCGAAACCATCATTCCGGACCACATAGGGAGGGCGAAGGACTTTCGATCTCTTTGCAAACGGCCGATCGGTTCTTGTGTCAGAGAGAACAGCTCGCCCGAGCAGGACGAGAATGAGAGCAAGCACGACGACGTCCGAAAGCCAAGGGCATCAGAACTATGAGCATGCATCTGACAACCATTGAACGCCGCAACTTTATCAGCGCGCTCTGGCACGGGGCGTTTCTGGCCCTGGGAGTGGCCCTCACTCAGCCGACAACGGTCATTGCGGCTTTCGTCGCCGATCTGACCGGCTCGACAATTTGGGTGGGAGGCCTCTCCACGGTGCTGATGGTGGCGGGCGCACTGCCGCAGTTACTCGTCGCCCGCTGGATCGAACCGCGCCCGCGCAAGATGCCTTATCTGATGTTAGCCATATACCTGCGGGTAGTCAGTTGGGGCATGCTGGCTGGGTTGACCTATGCCATCGGGGCCAGCCGGCCTCAGTTGCTAGCCTGGGTGCTGGTGGGGCTGCTGGCAATCTTTTACGCTGGTGGCGGGCTGGGTGGCGTGCCCTACACCGACATCATCGGCAAGATCATCCCGCAGAAGCGACGCGGCGCTTTTTTCGGCGGACAGCAGGCTTTGGCCGGACCGCTGGCTGTGGGCGCGGCACTGCTGGCACGACAGGTCCTGGCAAATGTGGTTTACCCGGTCAACTATGCGCTGCTCTTTGGGGCGGCTTCTCTCTTGCTGCTCGTGGCCTCGCTGGGCTTCTGGCTCATTCGCGAGCCACCCCGCACCGACGCCGACAAGCAGGTCCCGCCGTGGAGAGAGTACCACCGGCAGCTCGGCCGAGTAGCGCGTCGGTTGAGAACACTGGTCGGCGTGCAGTTGCTCACTGGCTTTAGCTTGATGGTGCTGCCGTTTTACATTGTCTACGCCCGGCAAGAGTTGGGCGCGCCCGCAGAGGCCATCGGCTGGTTCATGCTGGCCCAGGTGCTGGGTGGTGTGCTGGCTAACCTGGTGTGGGCGCAGCTGGTAGATGCGCGCGGGAGCCGTCGCATGCTCACTGTCTGCGCCACGATCTCCATGCTGACACCATTGTTGGCCATCCCGCTGGGGCAGCTCGGCTGGATGGGGCTACTACCAGTGATCTTCTTGGGTGGCGCCACCTATAACGGGCGCGTGGTGGGCTTTTCTAGCGCGTTACTGGAACTAGCTCCCGCCGCCGAGCGGCCCACCTATTCCGCACTCAATGCCGTGTTGATACTGCCGGTGGCCTTTCTATCGCTAGCGGCGGGTGTATTGTTACAATCCTGGTCGTACCCGACATTGTTTCTCGTCGCCGCGCTGTTTATCGGTATGGGAGCACTGCTGACGCACCGCCTGCCAGGCCCAAAGGTGCTCCCAAACCCTGAGAGCCTCGAGGAAAGCGAGGCGTTCGTGTAAACCAGGCCTGGAGCCGTTCGGATTCCAAGCTTGAGGTGAATGAGAAAATGGAATCTCTCTCCACCGAGATTGCCCCACTGGGGATCATAGGTCTCATCATCATCCTGGCCTACCTGGGCAGCAAGGTGGTCCGGCAGGTCGGTGTTCCGCAGGTGGTTGGCTTTATCCTAGTTGGCGTGCTGCTGGGCTCGTCATTCCTGAACATCGTGCCACCCTCGTTAGCGCACGAGTTGGGTTTCATCTCTGACATCGCGCTGGCACTGATCGGCTTTGATATGGGCTCTCATTTGCGCTTTGACGAGTTGCGCCGCCTGGGGCGGAGCATCATGTTCATCCTGCTGGGCAACGCATTCGGCGCGTTTCTGCTGGTAGCGGGGGGCGTCTATTGGATCACCCACTCGATCCATACTGCAATCATCTTTGGCGCATTGGCTTCTGCTACCGCCCCGGCCGCCACCGTGGACGTGTTGGCCGAGTACCGAGCCGAGGGGCCGCTGACGACGACGCTGTTGGCAGTGGTCGGATTGGATGACGCGCTTGCTCTACTGCTGTTCAGTTTTTCCGTCGCTACTGCCGAGTCGCTGCTGGCGCGCACTGGCGGACCATCGCTGGTGCAAATGATCGGACTGCCGCTCCAAGAAATCGGCGGGGCCTTGTTGCTGGGAATCGCAGTCGGAGCGCCCTTCCAGTGGACCTTGAATCGGCTGAAGGAACAGCACGCGGTATGCGCGTTCATCGTTGGCACGGTGCTCTTTGTAGCCGGGCTGGCCGAGTCGCTTCACGCCTCTCCGATTTTGGCCACGATGACGATGGGAGTTATCGTGGCTAACCTAAAAAGCGATAACAGCCAGTATGCTCACTGCGTGATAGAACGGATCGGGCCGCTGGCCTATATCTTGTTCTTTGTGCTGGTGGGGGCACGGTTGCAAGTCTCGCTGCTGCCACAGATGGGGGTGCTGGGCCTGGCCTACCTCCTGCTACGTGCTACAGGCAAGTTCTGCGGGGCTTGGATAGGTGCTTGGGCAGGCAAGGCCTCGCCCACCGTGCGGAACTATTTGGGGTTTGGACTGCTTTCGCAGGCCGGCGTGGCGGTTGGGCTGGCGCTTTCCGTTGCCAATCGGTTCGACGCGTACGGAGAGGCAGGCGTGCAACTGGGCAATACCACGATCAACGTCATCACGGCAACGACTTTTGTGGTACAGATTATTGGGCCAATTATGGTCAAGTTTGCAATCACGCGGGCCGGCGAGGTCGACCCGGGCAGCACGAGCGATCGCCAAGCCCTCCGGAAGACCGCGCCGAGTTCAAGTGACTCGACTGCTACCGGCCGATCCCAACCTGAGGTTCAAGAGTGAGCTTTTCGAGCACACGGGCAAAGGGACCGTGAGAATAACATGCGTATTGAGATACTCGGAACGGAATCCTTGGGGGTGCGCGGCCTTTCCTGCCTGGTAGAGGTCGAGAGCCGCAGGATCATCATCGACCCTGGACTGGCCCTGGGCTATCGGCGCTACGGCCTGCTTCCCCATCCAGCGCAGGTAGCGGCAGGGGAGCAGGTGCGTCGGAGAATATTAACCGCGCTCTCGGATGCCACCGACGTGGTGATGAGCCACTTTCATGGGGATCACGTGCCTCTGCCCAACGCGAATCCCTATCAGCTCGAGGCTCAAGAGGCAGCGCCCGGGTGCCGAACGGCCCGGCTGTGGAGCAAAGGGCCCCAGGGGCTGTCGGACAAGATGCTGCGCCGCAGGGAGTCTCTGGGAAAGGAATTGGGCAGGTCTCTTCCGGATGCGGAGGGGCAAAAAGATGAGCTGCTGGAGTTTTCCCCCTCTGTACCGCACGGCAGACCCAATACGCAGCTTGGAACGGTGATGATGACCCGCGTAATCGGGAGGAACACAGTTTTCGTGCACGCTTCGGACATCCAACTCCTCGATGGCGTGGCGGTCTCGCTGATTCTGGCATGGCGGCCGGACATCGCACTGGTTGGCGGGCCGCCCCTCTATCTTGCGCGGCTTTCGCCAAAACACCAAGAGATGGCCCGGAAGAACGCGCAGCGGCTGGCTCAGAAAATGGATACGCTGATCCTCGACCATCACCTGTTGCGCTGCGAGGATGGGCTTTCCTGGCTGGATAGCCTGTCCGCCGAGACGGGCCGCCATGTGATCTGCGCTGCGGATTTTATGGGGCGCCCCCGCCGCCTGCTTGAGGCGCGGCGCAAGCAGCTGTATGAGGAGATGCCAGTGCCCGATGGCTGGCACGAGGCCTACGCTCGCGGCGACGCCGATACGCGCGGCTATTGGGATCACGTATCTGCAGAAAGCGCGACCGTCACAGAGTGAGCAAGTTACAAGTGGACAAGTTTTTTTGGGTTCAGCCTGGTAAAGGCTAGAGAGGAGATGTGGATGACCAAGATCGCAGTTTGTGGCAAGGGAGGCAGTGGGAAAAGCACCGTCACCGGCCTTCTGGCCCGTGATTTGCAGGATAGGGGATATCGTGTGTTGGTCGTCGACTCTGACGAGTCAAACCCAGGACTTTATCGAGTGCTTGGCTTTGATCAGCGACCCAAACCGTTGTTGGAGCTGGTGGGGGGAAAGAAGCAGGTGTTCCCCACGTTCTCCGAGAAGGGGAAGCACCAAGACGGCCTTTTGACGCGTGCCGAGTTTCACATCGCGGATCTCCCCACCGACTATATTGTGGAGCAGGACGGCATCGGGCTGGTCTGCGTCGGAAAGATTCTCCAGTCGCTTGAGGGCTGCGCCTGTCCCATGGGCGTGTTGAGCCGCGAATTCCTGAAAAGGCTCGCCCTACAAAAAAACGAGGTCGCCGTCATCGACATGGAGGCCGGCATAGAGCACTTTGGCAGAGGCGTGGAAACGAGCATCGACAGCGTGCTCATCGTAACTGAGCCCGCTTTCGATTCGCTGGAACTTGCAGCGACGATCAGCGCCCTTGCTGCCGAGGTTGGAGTGGAACGCGTGTGGACCATTCTCAACAAAGTCAGGTCCGAGGAGCTCGCTTTGAGATTGCGGAAAGAACTGGAGGCAAAGAATATCGCTGTCGTTGGATCCATCGGTGACGAGCCGGAGATCTTTGAGGCCGGTCTGGAGGGGCGCCCAGTTCGGCGTGACAAGTTGGCGGTGGACCTTGGGAGCATACTGGATCAGGTATTGTAGGAGAAGATGATGTGTCTGGCTACGGTCTTTATCGAGGATGATGACTCAAGAGAACCAGTGATGGAGGATGTGGCCTGGATCAAGCCTGCAGGCGATGGCCTTCAATTAATCAACCTGTTGGGGGAAAGCAAACTGTTCCAGGCTCAGATCGTGAGCGTTGATCTGATGAACAGCTGGATCATCCTGAAACGGATATCTCCCACAGAGGTCCCGGCCAATCCCAGGTACGAACCGGCCTGAGAAAAGATGCGCATTCCCATCCATGAATGCGATGTGCCATTCAAGATGTTCAAGCCCTTGTCCTTCTGAAAAGCCAACCCTGGCTACATCCAGGGCGGGCGCAGGAAGGCCAAGCAGGCCGTGTCGCTGTTGGGCGTTGGCGAGCAATACAGCAGCCGCTTGGGCGGTTCCTGCAGCTCTGACCCGGCCTTTTCGTTGCACGCCTCTAGAAAGGATCAAGCAATGGCTGAGGTAAACCAACCTTCATTTGAGAACCGGTGCATCATCTCCTGTGGGATGCTGCATCCGGAGATGACCCACCTGGCAGAGAGCGGCTTTCTGAATCCACGCCGAATCTTTTTCACGCCGCCAGGTCTGCACGCCCTGCCGGATAGGCTGGAGGAGCACCTTCTTAAGAGACTGGATCAGGCGAGGGAAGAGTGCCCCGACCAGAGAATCATCGTTGTGTATGGAAAAAAGTGCTACGTCAGTATCGACGAGCCGCTCAAACGGGTGGACTCGATTCTGAAGGCGGTGGGGCAGGGCATTGCCAGGGTGGAGGGAGAATACGGCTATGACATGCTAGCCAGCTTTGAGGATCGGCAGCGCATTAGCGAGGGGAGGCAGGACAGGATCCTGTGGTTCACGCCGGGCTGGCTCAAGAGTTGGAAAGCGGTTTACCAGGTCTATTTTGGCTGGGACGCTGCCGATGCCAACGCCAACTTTCCCGGCTTTTATGACAAGATCATCGTTCTGGACGGACTCGGTTTGGCGGAGGAGTACATGATCCACCACGCCGAGGAGATTCTCGAGCTTTTTGACTGGACCGGCCTGGAAGTAGAGTTTCATCCCATTACTCTCGACCGCTTCAAAGGATTGCTGGCGCACAGCCTGGCGTCCCACGACCAACAAGGTGTTTGAGATGGTTATGATTAGTGCGCAGGTCAGTCTATATCCGCTCCGACAGCCATTGATCGCACCGCTAATTCGCGAGGCAGTCCGCGTTTTTAGTCAAAGCGGACTGGAAACCCGCATCGGCGAGATGAGCACCCTTGTGTGGGGAGAAGAACAAACGGTGTTTGCAGCTCTACAGGCGGTGTTTCGTCAGGCCACAGCGTGTAGCGATGCCGTTATGGTAGTCACACTCTCCAACGCGTGCCCGAAGCCAACCCAGGGGAACTCTGGATCGCCCGAGGAGGTCTGAGGTGACCTTTGACCAGTACACCGCCGCGCATTACGAAGCCTGGTACAAGACACCAGACGGGTGCCGGGCAGATCAATTAGAAAAGGGCATTCTGAACCATCTGCTCCAACCCTTTCCCAGGTCGGGCAGTATTCTGGAGATTGGGTGCGGCACGGCGCACTTTACTCGCTGGTTGGGCGAGCAGGGATCAGTAGCGGTAGGACTGGATCACTCGGCCGCTATGTTGGTGCAGGCGCTGGCGCTGAATGGCATCCCGTTGGTGCGTGGCGATGCTTACAAGCTCCCCTTTGCTGATGGCGCGTTCGACCTGGCGGCAATGATCACCACGCTAGAGTTCCTGGAGCGGCCACAGGAGGCGCTGGGGGAGGCGCTGCGAGTGGCGCGACATGGCGTGTTATTGGGCGTGCTCAACCGCTGGAGCCTGCTCGGCTTGCAGCGACGGCTCGCGGGTCTCTTCCGGCCGACGGTCTATGACGCTGCTCGCTTTTACGGCGTAGGCGAGTTGAAACGATTGCTTCAACTCGCCGCCGGGAAAAAGGCTTGCGTCACGTGGCGCACCACGCTCTTTCCCCGCTGCTGGCCGTGGCCGCAGACCCGCCTTCCCTGGGGAGGCTTTATCGGGATGGCGCTGATTTGTAGGGAAAAGGCCTAATCTCTCTGGCGGTCTTGATGGATCCGGCCTATTCAGATTGGGTGTATGGAGATAGGTGATGAAAATCACAGTGGTATATGACAACAGGGCGCTGGCCCCCAACCTGGCCCCTGCGTGGGGGTTTTCGTGCCTGGTTGGCAATGATCTCCTGTTTGATACTGGAGGAGACGGGCACAGGTTGCTTTCCAACATGGGAACAATGGGCATTGACCCGCTGAGGATAGAGAAGGTGGTTCTCTCCCACGCCCACGGAGATCACACCGGCGGGCTGGGGGGGCTGCTGAGCAGAGATGCACGCCCTACAGTCTACATCCCCCACTCCTTCCCACAGGGGTTCAAGGTGGAGGTGAGCGCACTCACCACACTGGTCGAGGTAGCCGGGCCAATGGAAATCCAGCCCGGCATCCACAGCACCGGCGAGCTAGGGACAGGTCTCGTCGAGCAGGTGCTGGTGGTGGCGACCGTGCGCGGACTGATCGTCATCACTGGCTGTGCCCACCCCGGCATCGTGGAAATAGTCCGCCGGGCCAAGGAGGTAGGCGGCGGTGCGGCAACGGCCGACTTGGCCATCGTGATGGGTGGATTCCATCTTGGCAGCGCCAGCAAGCGGCAGCTTGAGCGCATCATAGCCGATTTCCGAGACCTGGGCGTGCAGAAGGTAGCCCCGTGTCACTGCACGGGCGACCGAGCGATGCAGACGTTCGCCAAGGCATATGGAAACGACTTTATCCACACTGGCGTGGGACGAGTGATCACCGTGGGAGCGGCCTGAGACTCTTGGGATGATCGTTCCATTTCGGCATATCAGAGGAGAGTGCTTGGCACTGAATATTGATGAGGAGGTTGACGTGTATAGCAGCATATTGGTTCCAGTGGATGGGTCAAAGCGAGCGGAGGCAATATTGCCCCATGTGGAAGACCTCGCCCGGCGTTACCACGCCCAAGTGGTCTTTCTACAAGTGGTTGAGCCAGCCCCCGTTGTCGTAGGGCCAGAAGCCCATTATACGATGCTGTATCAGCATGAAATTGAAGAGCGGACCAGGCAAGCAGAGTCCTATCTGGCTACCCTGCAAGGAGAGTTCCGCGAAAAGGGCATTGAGGCCTCAACCCATGTCGCCTATGGCCCTGTCGTGGAAACGATCATAGACACGGCTCAAGGTGAGAACGCGGACCTCATTGCCATAGCCAGTCACGGCCGGAGCGGCCTGTCCAGAGTATTCTATGGCAGTGTAGCCGCCGGCGTGCTGCACCGTATAGACCGGCCTCTCCTGCTCATCCGATCATGAGGTAACAGAGAGGCTACGCTCGCGGGGTCACAAAAACGCATACAAATGTGTTAGTGAGCTACAGGGAAATAGACCTGCAGTCGTCAATGGACGATGGCGGGTATCCGGCGCCACTCACCATAGCCAGCGCGATCAGATTCCCGGTCTGTCAGGGAGGCCGGTTGTCAGGATCCGAATATTGGCAAGAAGAAGGAAACCCATGGCAGTTAGACAAATTGTTCTATATCTCGAAAACGAAGAAACTCTTCGCAAAAAGAGCCAACCGGTTGAGCGCGTCACCCGGCGGGTCAGGAAGCTGGTGCAGGACTTGAAGGACACGTTGAACGATCACGCGAACGGCATCGGTCTGGCCGCCCCTCAGATCGACGTTCATAGCCGGGTGGTGGTGGTGCGATTGGGCAGCGGGCAGGATGATGAGGGAAACGAGCGGGAGCCCGACCCACCCATCGCTCTGATTGACCCGCGCATCTTGGAGGCTGGCGACGAAAAACGGGACTTTGACGGCTGCCTCAGCTTCCCTGGCCTCTATGGCGAAACAGTGCGCCCGCACACCTTGCGGGTGACCGGCCTGGACGAGGCTGGCTATCCCTTCGACCGGTTCTTTACGGACTTGGACGCGGTGGTGGTGCATCACGAGATCGACCACCTGGACGGCGTGCTTTTCATCGACCACATCGAGAGCATCGAGGACCTGTACCAGGTGAGCGTGGATGGAACCGGCAAGTGGGTGCGCGTGCCGGTCTCCGCTGATGTCGTTCGCCTTGATGCCAGGAGAAGAGATGATGGATAATCCACAACCGGAAGAGGCCGCGATAAAAGGGGACCCAATTATCTATCGAGCGATCGGCCACGTGAAGAACAATTTCTGCGAGCCGGCCCCGCCGCCCGAGATACGCGCGGTCGAATCTCGGATTGTCCTCGATCCATCCCTGGTGAAGGGGTTGAAGGGTTTGGAGCCGCACCAAAAGATCATGATCATCTTTTGCTTTCACCGCTCCCAGGGCTTTGACCTGCTTCAGCACCCTCAGGGCGACAGGAGCCGCCCTCGACGCGGGGTCTTTGCCCTGCGCACTCCGCGCCGTCCCAACCCCATCGGCGTTACCGTGGTGGATCTGATAGCTGTGGAGGCGAATGTGCTGCGCGTGCAGGGCCTGGATGCGATCAACGGCACACCAGTGCTGGATATCAAGCCGGCGTAATTCTAATCATGTGCTCTGAGCCGCTGTCCAGCAGCGACAGCCATTCGGGCAAGGAGGGTGTTGATGTTTACCGACGGGTTTGCAGCCGTGATTTTGGCCAGTTTCCTGGCATGTGCGGTCACAACGATCGGCATATACATTATCAGCAGATACGAGCAGTGGGGCAGAGAGCATTCTGTCTATTTCATGAGTTTTGCGGCCGGTGTGCTGATCTCCGTCTCGTTCACACACATCATTCCCAAGTCCTTTCAGATGAATGACAATGCCCCCATTTTCCTGCTGGTGGGATTTCTGGGAATTCACCTGTCTAATCGCCTGGTAAAGCTATACGTCTGCCACGAGTACGAGTGTACGGACTATGCCATCGGCTTGATCCCCATGCTGGGGATCGGGTTCCATTCCTTTGTTGACGGGGTGATCTATTCGGTGACCTTTAATGTCAGCATCCTCACGGGCGTGCTGGCTGCCATCGGGATGGTGCTCCACGAATTCCCCGAAGGGATCGTCACCTTCGTGCTCCTGGAACGGGGAGGGTTCAACCGGAAGCAATCAGCCGTTTTCGCCTTCCTGGCGGCCGCCATATCTACTCCGTTGGGCGCCTTGATATCTTTTCCCTTTATCAACAGGATCAACCAGGCCGCGCTAGGCACGTGGCTAGCCATCTCTGCTGGCGCATTGGTCTACGTGGGAGCCTCTCACCTGCTCCCTGCTGTCGAACAGGAGCAAAAGAGATACAGCATCCTCGCGCTGGCGGCCGGTGTGTTGGTAGCCATCGGTATCGTCCTGTCCAAAGGTTGAGGTGCTTGGCCAAAAGGCAGCACTGGATTCGATTCCCAGGAGCCAGTCTCCTGCTGGAAAGACTCTTGATGTGAGTGTTGGAAATCGGGGGATGCTCATTGCCTTGCCGAAGCGCGGTTTTCCGGATAATGGAAAATGAGGGAGGAGCTATGGGGGAGAGCATGGTCATGCCAAACCCTGGCTTTTAGAAGCGGGAACCCCGGCCTGACCACGGCGGGGTCGGGCGACGTTCTGACAGGGGCGATCACCACCCAGGATCTCTTGGGCACTTGAGAAGCCAGCACGCAAGGGGAGACTACCCTTCGACGACCGCCTCTTTACCCCTTGACCAGCCAACCGACGGGCAGGGGCGAGAGATGGACACAGAATGCAGCGTTCTGAGCTAGAGGTGCCGGCTCAGAGCGCCCTTTTAGGTGGATGCCCCCAAGAGAACCTGGCGGATTTCCTCAGCATAAACAGCACTTTCCGGATCGCCGGTCACCAGCTCGATCTTGGCCGGGTCATCGACCCCCAGTCCCAATTCGACCGCCCGGGCGATCTGCTCCTGCTGAAAGATAGACCCCTGGCTGACGGCCGCAGTGGTGCCAAAATAACGCAGAATAGCCACGCCCACGGCGTCAACCGCCACCCGGTCAACCCCAGCCAGGATGACCTGCGAATCGACCTTGGTCCCCGTGTCCGGCCCGCCATCCACCAGCGCCTCGACGCCATCCAGCAGCACCAGGGCGGGCTGGTAGGCGCTGTTGATCTCGGCGATCATGCGCCGCTGGTGGGGCGAGCTGTGAAGCTCATTCATATAATTGTAGCTCTCTCCCGGGACCTGCTTGGCTACCAACCCCACCGAGTTCTTGAGCGAGAGGGTGAAATGCCCACCGTAGCGATGGGTTTTCAGGCAGCAGGTCTGGACTACCAGGTCAGCCTCCAGCACCGGCCGGGCCACGGCAAAACCTTGCTGCCAGTGCCCCCCCTCAACATCCATCTTTTGCCAGCCATTGGCGTCCAGCTCGTCAAAGACGATGGCATCGAACCCCAATTCCTCAACCAGGCGAAAGATGCCCTTTTGTTCCATCACGCGCCGTGTATCGCCCATACCGCTGCGGTCTCCAATCGTGATCCGGCCGGCGCCCAGTTCCTGTAGAACGCGCACCAGCGCGGTCAGCGTGTCGTTGTGGGTCGAGCCGGGGGTGGGATCGGCGCTGTTATAGTTGGGTTTGAGAAAAACTGTTTTACCCAGCAGGGGTTCGATCTGCAGCAGCTCCAGAGCGCGCTGAACCCCCTCGGTGCGGTCCCGGGTCTTGACAAAAGCTACTCGTGTCATAGTAGGATTCCTCCTGGTCACGGTGGACACAGCGGTCGCGGTTGGGCTGGGGGGCGGCTCCGTCGGGGTCGCGGTGGCAGCAGCGCGGGTTCCGGTCGCTTTAGGCGCGGCGGCCGGGCCAGGGTTGGCAAGAACGGGGGGTGCCACAGATGGCACGGTGGTCGGCACAGCCGCTGCGGTCGGCCCGGCTGGAGCGGGGGTCACCGGCCGGCACGCCCTTAGCAGCAGCGACGCGCACAACATACCACCCAGGCCGGTACTGGCCCGGATAAACAATCGACGATTCATAAATTATTGTCCTCAACTATCCAGGCAACATGCCAATCCTACCATGCTTTGCCGCCTGTTTCAAGCCGGACCCATCGTCGATCGCCTTTTGGAGACCCGGCGAATGGCTGCGGGCTGTACAAGCCAAATGTCAGAGCGACACCCCCCTTAAGGACGACGCCTGGAGGACTATTGCGCGCCAGCCGACCGCAGCGCCGCAGCCACGATGGCCCGAGCTTCTTCCTGCAATCTGGTCAGGTGCTCGCTGGACAAAAAGCTCTCAGCATAGATCTTGTACACGTCCTCCGTGCCCGAGGGCCTGGCGGCAAACCAACCGTTTTCAGCCACGACCTTTAACCCCCCAATCGGGGCGTTGTTGCAGGGCGCGTGGGTAAGCCGGGCAACGATCTCCTCACCAGCCAACTGCTGTGCTTCAACCATCTCGGGTGAGAGCTTGACCAGGACATCCTTTTGTGCCGGGCTCGCCGGTACATCCATACGCTGGTATTCGGACCGGCCAAACCGATCTTCCAATGCTTGATAGTGCTCGCCCGGATCGCGGCCGGTGACCGCCATGATTTCCGCTGCCAACAGATCCAGCAGAAATCCATCCTTATCCGTGGTCCATACCGTGCCGTCCTTGCGCAGGAATGAGGCCCCGGCGCTTTCCTCCCCGCCAAAGCCCAACGAGCCATCCAGCAGCCCGTCGACAAAGTACTTGAAACCCACCGGTACCTCACAGAGCTTGCGGCCGAGGTGTGCCGCCACACGGTCGATCATGGAACTCGACACGAGGGTCTTGCCCACCGACACTTTTTCCCCCCAGTTGGGGCGGTGCTGGAACAGGTACCAGATGGCAGTGGCCAAATAGTGGTTCGGGTTCATCAACCCGACGCTGCGGGTGACGATGCCATGCCGGTCATAATCGGCGTCGTTGCCAAAGGCGATGTCGAACCTGTCCTTGAGCGCGATCAAGCTGGCCATAGCATACGGCGAGGAGCAATCCATGCGGATCTTGCCGTCGTGGTCCAGGGTCATGAAGGAAAAGGTAGGATCCACGCTGCGGTTCACGACCTCCAGATCGAGCCCGTACGCCTCGGCGATGGGGTCCCAGAAAGCTACCCCAGAACCGCCCATGGGATCGACGCCGATCTTGAGCCCGGCCGCGGCGATCACCTGCATATCCAGGACGGTCTCGAGATCCTTCACGTAGGGAGTCACGTAATCGTGTTCATGTGTCGT
>JAFGOG010000291.1 GCA_016926595.1 Anaerolineae bacterium | reverse complement strand
TCTGGCGCGGCTTCCTGGGCCTCAGCCCACCGCTGCAACGAGTCAACTACAGTCTGCAGCTCCTGCTCTGGCGTCAAGCCCTGATTCGCCAGTTGCACACCAGCCGGGTTGGCTGGCGGGTTCGGCTGAGGGTCACCGGGACCGGTTGGAACGATCCTCTGGCGCCAAAAGGCGTCCCGGACCGAAAGTGTCGGATGGTTGTCGATTGTCCAGTCCAGCAGGTGATTCGCCAACTGGATAATCATCGGCTGAGAACGTCCTGACTCGGCCAGGCTGACCTGGGTCACGCCCGGCTCGCCCAAAAAGGCGCGCAGGAACCTGGGATCGGCGTTGGTAAAGGTTTCGTAAATGGCCTGGTTGGGATCGCCCACCCGCACCCAATTGCCCTGCTCGCCAGCCAGGAGGCGCAGGATCGTCTCCTGGAGCCTGCTCGAGTCCTGTGCCTCATCTTCGAGGATGTACGGCCAACGCAGACGGAGACGAGCCAAGTAGTCAGGATCACGGCGTAAAGCCTCCAAAGCCAGGCGGATCAGGTCGTCGAAATCCACTGCGCCTCGATAGGCTAGGCTGCGCTGGTAATCGGCATAGATCTCGACACCCATACGCAAAAGCGGCACAACCCACCCGCGGATCGGGATCACCGCCAGGTGGGACGATTCTTCCGCTCCCTCCCCACTGGGGGCAGGTTGGCCATAGTCGGACAGTTGTGCCAGGCGCGCCGACAGGATTTCGGGGACAAGTTGGAGATCCTTGGCCTGCTTGATGAAAGCAGCCGCGATCTCCTGGACGAGATCGCGCCACGGACCACGCTTGACCCACTCGGCCTGGTTGCCCTCCACGTCGGGCGACAGGAAAGGATCCGCAGCATCAGGGTAGGCGCGAAGCCAGGCGTCGACCGCTTCCTCGCGCACGGTGTCGGCTCCCCGCTCGTCGATGATACCAAAATCCTCCGACAGGCCTACCAGGCCAGGCCGCTCGCGGACAATGTCATGGGCCAGGCCGTGCAGCGTCCGCACCCGGTAGCCATAGCCAGGCAGCAGCCGGCGCTGGCTGATCGCCTGGTTAATGCGGAGCTTGAAGTTGTCCACCGCCGAGTTGACCAGGGTAACGATCAACACCTCCTGGCCATCGCCGATGGCCTCGGCCACGAGCTGAGTTGCCAGCGCCGCCAGGGTGTGGGTCTTGCCGCTGCCCGGCACAGCCGATATGCCCATCTTGCCGCCGCGATAGGCCAATGCTTGCTTTTGACCAGAGCGAGGTCGAAACTCGGTCACGGCCGGGCTACCCCCGTGCCGCCCGCTTGCCGCCGTGGTTCTCCTCCACGGCGCAACAGGCGTTGGACGGACTGGAGCAGCGGCCCCTGCTGCTCATACCCCTGCTCGCTCAGAGCACTGGACGCCAGATAGATCCGCCGCCGGCAACGACGGGTCAGCCCCAGAATCAGGCGCACCAGCGCTTCCTGACGCACCCGCACCTCGTCGTCGTCGGTCCAGACCTGCGCTTCGGGCCAGTCACGACGCAGGACGTAAGGATGGGTCAAAGGCTGGTAGATGCGCTCAAACCAGGCCTGACTGCCGGCATCGAGCCAGAACTGGATCGCCACCGGCTGATTCATCATCAAGAAGGTATAGGCCGGCACCAGGAGCACGGCATCCTCGGGACGGACCTGCCAGCTTGACACATACTGCGCGGCGACAACGCCGCGCTCGACCATGTCCACATATTCGATGCTGACATCCACTTCCACCTCACGATCCCGATCCACAGAAGAAGGGGGAAAGGTCTGGCGGAATTTCTGAACCGACTCGATCAGGTTGGCAGCTACTGCGCCAGCGTCGAAATCACGGTGAAAGCCAAAACCAGGCTGCGACAGTATCTCGCCAAACAATCGGCTCAGAAAATGATCCAGCCCGTCCGCGCCGTCCGTCTCACTCGCAGTAACGGCTTCCGCCCCGTCATCCGTTCCTCCAACTACCCCGTTTGACACTTTTTTTGAACGCAAAGCCTCTGCCAGCCAACGCCACAGCTCGTCGTATCGCCCACCCAGCAGGTAGCTGATCCGCTCTTGGGCTTCAGGGACGATTTGGTGAAACGGCGTCAGGGCCGGCTGCCCATCCTTGATGCGGTAGACGATGCCAGTCAATAGGTGGGCCCGCACCGGATCCAGGCCGACAATCGCCATTGCCAGGCACTGGGCCACGTCGGCAGGCGGCGGGGGGCGGCGCCAGCCAGGATGGGCCAACTTGGCCAACGTCAGCAGGCACCGGGCAGCCGGTTCCTCTCGCAGCTCACGGGATGGGCGGTGGGTGCGCACCGGGATATGATAGCGGGTCAGCGCCTCAGCCAGCGAGAAGCGGAGCGCATCGCTGACAAAGGGCGCCAGGATGGCGATCTCGCCGGGCTGCACCCCCTCTTCCATCGTCAGGCGCGAGATCTCGCCAGCCACCCAATCGAGCATCTGGTGATGAAAACGGATCGACTCCTCGGGCAGGCCTAGCGCCTGGCTCGCATCGACCCGACCGGCGGGCTTCCGACCAAGATCCCAATCAGGGGATTGATCGCCCTTTGGCAGGAAAGGGCCGGCCAGCTCAGCTCCGAGGGCGGCAACTTCTGGTGTAGCCGCGTATGACCGGCTGACCAGCCGCCGGTCACGGCATAGAGTGGCCAGGGCAAGAGCGCCCTGCGGGTCGGCCCCCAGGAAAACGCGATAGCCGCCGTTGGTATCGTGGATTACCAGGGCCGACTCGCACAGGGGCAGCCACAACCGCAGCAGGTCGTGGCTGGCAGGGATGTCCTCTTCGGTATTGTCGACGATCAAATGCCTGTAGCCGCTCAGCAGGTAACGCCGAAATTGGGGCAGAGGCAACAGGTGATGCCAAAAGACGTCAATCTGAAGCGACCAATCGAGCACGTTTTGCTCAAGGCAGGCGCGACGGAAGGCAAGAGCTACTGCCTGAACCTGGTCGTAGATGCGCAGCCGGGACGAGTCGCCGCCCCAGGCGCCCTTGAGCCGGGACGAGATCTCGTCGGGCGAGAAACCGACGGCAGCCGCCTTGTTCAGGTCATCGATGATCTGGCTCACAAGGCGGGCGCGGGGAATGGTGATGCCATCAAAAGCGCCAGCGGCGACGAACGGCTCGACAATGCGGTCCATGTAGTATTGGGCCGTTTCCAAAGTCAGGAAGCGAGGGCGGTCATTGGGCCGGGCAAAACCGGCCGCCTCAGACACCAACGGCCAGAACAGCTCAATAGTACGCCGCGCCAGGCCGCCAATCGTTGCGACATCCACCAAGCTGCCGGCCGGCGCTACGGTGCTGTGGATAGCCTGGTAGTAGGGTCCGGCCAAGGTGCGCTGCGGCACCAGGACGAGCATCTGCTCAGCAGGTATGCCCTGTTTCAGCAGGTAAAGCAGCCGCCGCACGGCCAACGTTGTCTTGCCCGAACCGGGCGGCCCCGAAAGAAAGACGGTCTGGTTGCCGGTATATGGCGCCGACACGACGTCTGGCTGGGAACCTTTCGTGTCCCTTGAAGGGGATCGCCGCCTTTTCTTGGCGCTGTCGGCCGGGCTCATCGGTGCGGCCCCACGCTTTTCTTGCCCCCCTTGAGCGCCTCCATTTGCCCCCGCGCTGACACCAAGGGAGTGTTGCGATGGCATAGGACAATGGTCGGCAGATCTGGTCTGGGCGCATCGTAGGCGCGGCAGATCTCTGGGATCTCGTGGTCGAGCTCATCAGTGGAAAGAAAGCGGACTTCGTGCACGGCCCACCAGCGACGAATGCCGGAGCGGGTCCATTCGCCCCGGTCAAAACGTAGGGCGCGGAGCCGCCACTTGCGCCGGCCTGGCAGTCGATCGTAGGCCACGACCAACGCCTGGTCGGTCAGGCGATCACTCTCCCTCGGCGGCCGGTCGCCAGGGAGCTCGATGGCAAAATAGTCCTCGTATTCGACGATGGGTGTGCGTGCTTTTTTGGGCATGTGAAGATTATAGCACTTAACGGCTGAAGGCGCAACACTCGGTC
>JAFGOG010000290.1 GCA_016926595.1 Anaerolineae bacterium | reverse complement strand
GCGCACCGCACCGACACCCGGTCGTGGACAAACTGCCCTTCTTCGTCCAGCTCGGCGTTAGCCTGGGCGATGGTGAACTTGTCCTCTTCGTCGGCCGAGAGATATTCAATCTCGTTGGTGGCCATGGGCCGGATCTTGATCTCGGGCAGTTGATCGAAAAGGCCGGCCAGGCGTTCGGCCATCGCCTCGTCGATCTTTTGGTCGCGCGTGGCAATCACTTCACCCGTAGCCGGATCGACGATCTGCTCGTAAACGGTCTTGCCCAGCGTGCGGTCCAGCCGGTTGGGGACGCTGAGGATCACCTTCCGGTATGGCGTTTCGATAAACCCATACTCGTTGATCCGGCCATAGCTGCCCAAAGAGCCGATCAAGCCGATGTTCGGGCCTTCGGGCGTTTCGACGGGGCAGATGCGGCCATAGTGCGAGTGGTGCACGTCGCGCACGTCGAACCCAGCCCGTTCGCGCCGCAGGCCGCCAGGTCCCAGGGCGCTCAGGCGCCGTTTGTGGGTCAGCTCGTCCAGCGGGTTGGTCTGCTGCATGAATTGCGAGAGCTGGCTGCCGCCAAAGAACTCGCGCGTCGCCGCCACCACCGGCCGGACGTTGATAAGTGAGATGGGCGTCATCTGCTCAGGCTCGCGGATGCTCATCCGCTCGCGTACCACACGCTCCATGCGCAGCAAGCCGATGCGGAGCTGGTTCTGGATCAGCTCGCCCATCGTCTTGATCCGGCGGTTGCCCAGGTGGTCGATGTCGTCAGGCCCCTCGATCCCGTTGTTCACCTGGATTATCCGCTCCACGACCCGGACCAGGTCCTGATCGGTCAGGATGCGCTTATCCAGCGGAATGTCCAGGTTCAGGCGCTTGTTCAGCTTGTAGCGTCCCACCCGGCCCAAGTCGTAGCGACGGGGTGTAAACAGCAGCATCTGCACAAAGTTGGTGGCGTTGTCCAGCGTCGCCGGATCGCCAGGGCGCAGCCTTTTATAGAACTCGATCAACGCCTCTTCGGTCGATTTGGTCGGATCCCGCTCGATGGTGGCCTGGATATAGGGATGATCGGGCATGCTGTCCGACAGTTTGAACAGATCGAGCAGTTGCTCGTCAGAGCCCAAGCCCGCGGCCCGCAGCAGAATGGTAACTGGCAGCTTGCGTTTGCGGTCTACCTTGACCGATAGCACGTCCCTCTTGGCAGTCTCGAACTCGAGCCACGCGCCCCGGTTGGGAATGAGCTTGGCCATGCACAGCCCTCGCCCGGTGATCCGGTCTTCCTCCACGGTGAAATAGACCCCAGGCGAGCGGATGAGCTGGCTGACCACCACCCGCTCGGCCCCATTGATGATAAATGTGCCGTGATCTGTCATCAATGGAAAATCGCCCATGAACACGTCCTGTGTGGTCCACTCGTCGCTTTCCTTGTTCCACAACGCGACACGGACATAGAGAGGCGCAGCATAGGTCATGTCCCGGTCGAGGCATTCTTGCTGGTCATACTTGGGCTCTTCAAAGCGATAATCCAGGCCGAACCTCTGGTTTAGCTCTTCGTTCAAGCCGGGAAAATGGAGCTCAAAGTTCCCGTTAAAGCTCTGGATGGGCGAGATCTCGTCGAATAGCTCGCGCAGACCGTCGTGCTGGAACCATAGATACGAATCGAGCTGAATCTCGATCAGGTCTGGCAGAGGCAGTACATCCGGGATACGCGCATAAGATTTCCGTTGCGTCCTATTGGGCATTCCGTTTCACTCCCTTGATCGGCAATTACACACATGGAGCGACAAGTCGCTGCTATGGCCTATTACGAGCGGCCCGCTGTCCTGTCAAGATCCTTCGCAGTCGAGCCTGTGTCCAGGGATGAGGAGAGCTTGTACCTTCGTGAGGGCAACACGACAGCACAGTACACGTCACAACACAACCCACAGGCAAATATGTGCACACAAGTTCTGGACCCAGCCGCAAACGCATATTATATGTATCATTGCCTGCATTGTCAAATTCAGATGCCGGGTTGGACATGCCTCCACCGCCTGGTACTAAATTCCCATTTACAACAGAGCGCAGATATGGTACCATTTCACTGTGACAGAGACGCCCAGCCTGGCTGGAGCAGTCTGTCAGTAGCGGGGTTTCGTCGCTTCATCGTCGCCGTCGAACATTACCAGTCGCACACCGTCGCTTCATCGACCTACGCCGTAGCTTCGTAGTCGAACATTGTCGCTTCATCGGCCTACGTCGCTGCCCGTAATGCTCGCTCCCCGCCAGGGCTCTCTCACTCTACCGGCCTATCGTCGGACGCACTCGTTGCTCACAACTCGAGGCAGACAGGGTGAGAGAGTCTTTTTTTTGTCAGCTAGGCCTGACCATGCTATAATAGTCCGGTACGGGAGCAGGGAATGTATATTCGACCACCCAAGAAAAGACGTTCTGCGCCCATCCGAGTGCTGATCCTGCTGGCGCTCGTAGCGGCGGGGGCCTATGTCCTGATCTGGCAGCGCGATCTGATCAAGCCGATCCAGGTCGGCCCGACGCCCACTCCCACGCTCACCGCGGCCCAGGTTATGGCCGAAGCCGACAAGCTGTACATGGCTGGCAAGCTGGACCAAGCTATCGACAAGTACAGCCAGGCCGCAGCCCTCGATCCGGCTGATCCAGCCCCTTTTGCCCAATGGGCGCTTCTCTTGACCCTGCGCCAGCAGACGGAGGAGGCCGTGGAAAAGGCCCGCCAGGCAGTCGGAATTGCGCCCGACGATCCGCAGGCGCTGGCCGTGCTGTGCATGGCCCTCGACTGGGATTCAGGCGGCGACCAGGCCAAGCTCCAGGAGGCGCTGAACGCGTGCCTGCGCGCCACCGAGCTCGATCCGGGCAGTGCCCAAGCTCACGCCTTCCTGGCCGAGGTGTACGCCGATCTGGGCCAGACAAGGCAGGCGCTGGACACCGCTCAACTGGCTGTCAGCATGGACAACAGCAGTGTGTTCGCCCACCGCGACCTGGGCTATGCCCTCGAAAAGCTGCGCCGCTATCGCGACGCAGTGGCCGAATACCAACGGGCCGCGATGCTCGACCCCCGGCTGGCGCAGCCGTTTATCGACCTGGGCCGTATCCACACAAGCTATAACCGCCACACAGATGCCCTGGCCGCTTACGAGAAAGCGATCCAGATCGATCCGGACAGCGCCCATGCTCGCGATCAACTGGGCTGGGCTTATCACGGTAAGGGCGATTATCAACGGGCCGTGGTCGAGCTGAAAAAGGCCATCGAGCTCGATCCCAGTTATGCCCGGGCCTACGGCCACCTGGGACGGGCCTATTACGACCTGCGCAATTGGGAAGATGCCATCCCGGCGTTTCACAAGGCGCTGGAATTGGGAGCGACCCAGGTTGAGTATTACTACCTGCTCGGCCTGGCCTACGCCTTTTTGGACCGCTGTGACGAGGGCCGCCCTTACCTGGAAAAGGCTCTCGAGATCGAGCCCGAAGCGCTGCCAGCCCAGCAGGGACTGGAGATGTGTGGGGAGGACTGAAAACGGCCAATGGAGTGGCTTGAGCGCTATCGAGCAGTGCTCTTTGTCGTGTGCGTTGTGGCGGCGATGCTCGGCCTGGCCTTGGTCGAGGGACGCCGGTCTGAGCCTGTGCCCCTGGTCGTGACCCCTTTTGTTTCTCCCGCTCCTACCTGGGCCGAGCCCACGCCTACCCCTGGCCCGCTGCGTGTATACGTCAGCGGGGCAGTGCAGCGCCCTGACGTCTATACGCTTCCGCCCGGCAGCATTGTCAAAGATGCGCTTTTGGCCGCTGGCGGCGCCGCCGCCGAAGCTGACCTGGACAGCATTAATCTGGCGCACCCGGTCGCCGATGGCGAGCAGGTCCATATTCCCCGCGCTGGCGAGCAGAGCCCTGTCCGGCTGCCGTCCGCACAATCCCTGACGCCGGCCAAGGTCAACGTCAACACCGCGGACCTGGCCGAGCTCGAGACGCTGCCCGGCATTGGGCCAGAGCTGGCGCAGCGCATTCTCGACTATCGACAAGCGCATGGGCCCTTTGCTCGGATCGAAGATCTGCTGAATGTAACCGGTATCGGCTCGGGCATCCTGGAAAAGATCCGGGACGAAATTACGACTTATTAGGTCTAAATTGTGATCTCGCTTACTGTACGCTGGGCAAACTATTGTATAATGCAGATACTCCTTTCTCCTCCTTGTGAGAAGGAAAGCAGGAATCCGCACGGGTTCCTGCTTTTCTTATCTTTGAACAGGTTGGCCTAATCTCGCAGATTGTGGTATACTGGTTCTAATCCCGGCGTGGAGGGCTCAGTGGAAGCGCAGAAACCCAGCATCCTGGTCATTGACGACGAAGTCGGCATGCGTGAGGGCTGCCGTCGCGCGCTTACTTCGCAGGGGCTGCGGGTCAGCACCGCCGAGCACGGCGCGGAAGGCCTCCACAAGCTCCGGGAAGGATCGTTTGCAGTCGTTCTCGTCGACGCCATGATGCCGGGTATGAGCGGGCTGGAGCTGTTGGAAGCTGTTTACGAGCACAATCCCGACGTTGTTTGTGTCATGATCACCGGCTATGCCACGGTAGATCTCGCCGCTCAGGCGATGAAACAGGGCGCTTTTGATTTCCTGCCCAAGCCGTTCAGCCTTGATGAGCTGCTGACGGTGGTCAATCGTGGCCTTGAAGAGCACCAGCGCCGGGCGGCGGACCGTGAGCAGCGGGAACGCGCGGAAGAAGCTCTCCAATGGGAGCGCGCTCGCGCTGAAACCGCCAAGTTGGACGCCATCGAAAGCCGTTTCATGTTGGTCATCGCCCACGAGCTGCGCAACCCGGCCGGGGTGATCAAGAACTATTTGCAGTTCATGCGATCGGGTTATGCGGACGCCAGCGAGACCGCCGAATGCCTCGACAAGCTTGAGCATAGAGCCGACCAGCTCTTGGCCATGCTCGACGACATCCTGGAATTGGCGCACCTGAAACAACAATCTCATCTGTCCAAGCCCGAGCCGGTGCCTGTGGCACAAGTTCTGGAGGAGGTGGTCAGCCAGCTCCAACCGGCTGCCGAGGTCAAGGGCTTGCAGCTCGCCGTGCATCTCAAGGCCAGACCGACTGTGCTGGCCAATCGAAACTATCTCCACTCACTCTGGACCAAGCTAATTGACAATGCAATACGCTACACGCCCCAAGGCCAGGTGACCGCCACCCTGGATGAACAGGAGGGATGCCTTGTCGCCACTGTAGCTGATACCGGCATCGGTATTTCTGATGAGGAGCTGCGGTGTGTCTTTCAAGAATTCTATCGTTCCGAGTCGGCCAAGGCGATCGGCGAATTGGGAACCGGTTTGGGGCTGCCGATCGTCGCTCAGATCGTCCGGCTCTACAACGGCACCATCGAGGTGGATTCGACGCCCGGCCAAGGCGCTACTTTTACGATCAAGCTGCCAGTCACTCGTCCGGATGCCGAAGGCCAACTGCGCACAACCTATTGACATTTTCGAGGGAACGGGGCATAATAGTTCCTGACTAGAAGCGGAGGAGAAAGCAATGCCGGAAATCCCTTTGCACAGCTATGCGGCCAGGATCAAAGAGATGATCCGCAATGATCACCACGACGAAGCGATCGCTCATTGCCAGCACATCCTGCGGCAGTATCCAAAACATGTCGAGACCTATTGCTTGCTGGGAGAAGCTTGCCTGGAAAAGGAGCTGTATCGGTCGGCGATCGAGTGTTTTCAGCGAGCCCTGGGCGCCGATCCTGAAAACCTGATCTCGCGAGTTGGCTTGGGGATCATCACCGGCGAGCAGGGTATGCTTCCCGAGGCGATCTGGCACATGGAGCGCGCTTTTGAGCTGGCTCCCGGCAATACCGAGGTCCGGCGAGAGCTCCAACGCCTTTATACCCAACGCGATAGTGTAGAAAAGGCCCGGCTGAAACTAACCCCAGGCGCGCTGGGACGCCTGTACGCACGCAACGGCCTTTATGAGCGGGCCATCACCGAGTTCCGATCCCTGCTCAAAGAGGATCCCAATCTGCCCGACATCCGTGTTGCGCTGGCAGAGGCCCTGTGGCACGATGGCCGGCGTCTAGAGGCGGTCGACGTTTGCCTTGACCTTCTGTCGATGCTGCCCAACTGTTTGAAAGCCAACCTGATCCTCGGTGAGATCTGGATGCGGGGTGGTAACGAGGACGCCGGAGAGGAAAAGCTGAACATAGCCCGCGCATTGGACCCCGAGAATCTGGTAGCGCAAGGGATGATGGGCAAGGATTCACCGCTGCCGCCTCAGGAGGTGCTGATCCCCGAGCTGGAAGTGATGCCGGCCCGGCCTTGGATAATGCCCTCTGCCGCAGAGATGGAAATAGAGCGCGGGGCCGAGGAAGAGGAGTTTGTGTCTGAAGCCCCCGACTGGGTTCAGGAGTTGGAGCGTGAGGAGCAGATTCCGGTTCTGCCTATTGAAGAGGCCGGCGTAGGCCTCGAGGCAGCGGTTGAAGAGGCAACGCCTGCCGAGGAGATCCCCGAGTGGCTGCGGGAATTGGGCCTGATTGGAGCCGAGGAGGAGGCTTTTGCAGAAGCCCAAGTCCAAGTCGAGGAGGCTGAGGCAGAGATCGCAGAGCTGGGTGAAGAGGCGCTGCCCGAAGAGGAGATGGCGGAGGAGCTGCTGCCCGAGGCGGAGCTGGC
>JAFGOG010000289.1 GCA_016926595.1 Anaerolineae bacterium | reverse complement strand
CTTCTTTTCCGCCTTTGGGGCTTCACCGGTGAAAAAGGCCACGGCTCGCAGCCACGAGGCCTCTTCCCACGGATGCCTGGGTTCGTGCCGGTTGTTCCAATCGCGCTTGCGGATATGTTCGTTCAGGTCGGCCACCAGAGGGCCAAGCTTGGCCACTGCTACTTCCGCCAGGAAGCGGACTGCCTGCTCATCTTCGGCGCCGGCCAGGGCGCGGCGCAGGTGGGGCAGGCACAGCCCATCAGACGCCGCGTACAGGTGGCGGAACTCGGGGTCGGCCAACTGACAGACCAGCCAGCTCAGGTAGGTCTCCTCCATTTGGCCGACGAGCTCGCACGCCCGGCAGCCTTTCACAGGAGACACCTTGGCCAGCAGTGATGCACCGGGCGCCGCGGGCAAGAGCCAGCGGGCCAGCCGGCGGCCCACTGAGCCCAGACGCTCCATCTGTTGGCGGAGGCGCGTCCGCCTGCTGGCGCGTGACGGCGGGCTCTTGTCCAGGTACTCAGACAGGGTCCTCAGGATCCGGCTGGCCAGATCCTCGTAGATGATGGCCACGCCCATGCCATCGTGCCAAAGTTCCTGCGTAGCAGACTGCAAGGCCCGGGCATGCTCCGGGCAGAGCCCCATGCCGCGCACCAGGTGTAGTCGGGCGTCGCCGTCGTTGATATTCTCGTAGAGCAGCGTCATCAGATATCGGCTGCTCGCTTGCTGTCGCAGCCGGCATATAGGGCAGCCCGCTTCGCGAAGGGCAGGTTTCAGAGAGACCGCGATCACGTCCATGCTATAACCGGCCCGGGTCTCGCCGGTTCCCGGTCAGGGAGGCGATGGCCCGCAGCCAGGCATTGCCCTCCTCGCCCAGTGGCTCGTCCCGGAAACGGGGGTCATTCTTGCGCATGAACTCACCCCGATGCTCTGCCAGCCGTCCCCAGACCGTGCGTTGGGCGCCCAGCACGGCGTCAAAGGCCGCCCGGTCTCGCAGGCAGGCGAGGGCCTGGTGGAAGTGCGGCAGGCATAGCCTGTCGAATGCTTCGTAGGCTGCCAGCAGCCCATCTTCTCCGGCCAGGTGATCGAGTAGAGTGCTCAGATAGATCCACTCCATGAGCCTCATCTGTAGGCAGGCCGGGCAGTCTGTCTTCGCGGTGAGACGCGCCACCAGGTTCTCCTGAGCACGGCGCAGCGACAAGGCCGGCAGGTCCCGAAAGCGGGCGCCCTCCATCGCCGTGAGGACACTGCCCATTACGTCGTGCATCAAGATGTCCACCCCCAACGACGCGCCGGCACGGTCTAGCTGCCAGGCGTGTTGGTGGCAAAAGCCCTGCGCCTGGTGGATTTCGTGTCGCACGCCGGGATCGTTGACATTCTCCCACAACAGGCCGTCGAGATAGCGTTCAATATCGCGAGCTGTCAGGCGGCACACCGGACAGCCCGGTTGGACCAACGTATCACACAAGTCGTAGTAGCTCATCGTACGGCCCATTCGTCCGTCCCCAAAACTGAAAAGCCTCTACCGGCCGCGGTGCGCACGCACCTCGGAGGTAGAGGCTATCAATCGGCTAGCCGATAGATCAGGGAGGCGAACCTCCCCCGGGCGAGCCTCATCGCCCTCGTTCTTGATTACATTCTATCACAGCTATTGCGAGCCGTCAAGCGCTAGATCCAGGCAATGCTGATCGCCCTGGGCCGCAAGCTGGGCCGGGACGGACGGGCCAAGCCCACTGACGACGAGCTCCTGGCCTACGTCGATGGCATCCTGGGAAACTGGACAAACAAAGGTCATCCGCGCGTGCAGCGGAACACACAGACAGCCCAGGTGTCGTCAGGGGATGATGCTCAAGGGGTTGAGGAACAGCCCCAAGAGTGGCCAGAAGGTCCCTTGATGGCCCGTGAGCCCAAATCAGAGGAAGAGCTGCTCTGGGAACGGGCGCTGGGTGAGCTGCGGCTGCAGATGACCCGAGCTACCTTTGACCAGTGGCTGAAGAGCTCGCGCGTGCTGGAATTCGAGCGGCCGGAGGGTGGGGCTGCGCGGATAGTCGTTGGGGTGAATAGCCCCTATGCGACAGCGTGGCTGGAACACCGGCTGAAACCGGTGATCCAACGAACGGTCAGTCGCCTGCTGGGGCGGGAAGCGGAGCTCGCCTTCCAGCCGGCGAGCTGATATGAGGCTGCAAACCAAAGAGGAACATAGAGTGCCAAGAAAACAAGGTGACGGGGTACCCAGCATCAGCTTTCGGCCAGTCCGGAGATTAGCTCGGCATTCTCTTGAGTTGCCCGCTCCAGTGCGGCACGAAACTCGGCGTGAGATGCCCTGCGCTGGACATATTCCTGAATGGCCTCGTGGATCAAGTTGGCCATGGTCTGGTCTTCTGGAGAAGCCATCGCTCGCAGCTGTTCGTATTCTGTGTCGCTCAAACGGGTGGTCACGGTCTTCATTGGACTGCGTCCTGGGCTTGGCGGGATATGCGCTGGCGCAAAGCACGCACATCGTCGTCAGTGACATCGAACTCGATATCAGCCCACAACCCACCCAGGCAGACCACTGGGCGAGACGCGTCTATCCGGTACTTGTACCGGAGGTAGTCCAGGAAATCCAGCAATTCTCTGTGGGCTGCCGGCGGCAAGGTGTGAAGGGCGAACTCCAATTCGGGATACTTGATCATTTTTCATGCCTTTGCATGGCACGACGTCCTTGCGTTCAGTGTAGACATGGAGTGCCCGGTGGGGTTGAGCGATTCACCGCAGCCAGGTGGAAAGGAGACCGGGTGATGATCAGGTCACGTCGGCTTCGACGGCCAACCGTTGAAGCCAGGGTACTTGATCAAAGTCACTGTCAAAGCTGGCAACAAACCCGATCCCTCGCTCGCGACAGGCCAGGGCAATCAGCGCATCGTTGAAGTTCAATTCGCCCTTCGATGTTCGGACAAGCGAGAGAATGTCGGACTGCAAAGCCGGTACATCAGCGCCGATCCAGGTGATCGTCTCCGGTGGAAAACTGGTGATGATCCGATCCAACAGCGCATCGATCTCGGCGATGCGCTTCTTCTCACGAAGACGGCGCGTCGCGATACTCACAGTCTCGGCTATCACACAGTCGAAGTGGACGACCTGAAATCCAGCCGCTTGAAGGGCTGTCTCCAAAGCGACGGCCTGGACATGCCACAGGTCTTGCGGATCGAGAAGCCCAACCAGGAGCGAGGTGTCAAATGCGACTTCCATTACCAGTCTTCGTCGTAAAGGGCTTCCGAGTCCTTCAGGGCGTCACCGCCCGCTGGCATGGCGCCTATCAAGGGCTTGAGCATGGACAGGGGTTGGGGTCGCGTTGGATACTGCGCGCGTGGTCGGGAAGCAGCCGCCTGCTCGCGCGTTTTCGACACCCTGACCGTGACCGTGAGATTGGTGTGCTCCGGGAGATCGAGCGGCTCAAGCAGGCGCAGGACGCCCTTCTCGTATATCGCTGGAACTCGATAGTTCATCTTCACAATCCTCGCCGAAATCTTGGTCGTATTCTATCACATTCCCTGCTGCAAGGCAAGGAGGGTGGTGCCGGTTTTCGGGAAGAGTTGCTGGCCGCAGGGAGTCCTTGAGCGGGCGCTCACTGGCATTCCCATTGCCGCAGCCGCCGGGTAAGTTTCCGGTAGTTCATGGGGTGATGAATCCGCGATGGCCGTCAAGTCAGGCAGGGACCAAGACGTCGATCTGGGTAGGAAAACGCACCTCTTCGACGAGCAGTGCGGGTGTCACGCCCTTGGCCTGCATCGCCTCCAGCAGCGCACGAGCCACGCCTGGTGCCAGGGCCAGCACTTCATCAAGGGTGTCGGCCAGG
>JAFGOG010000288.1 GCA_016926595.1 Anaerolineae bacterium | reverse complement strand
TGTGCCGCCGGACTGGTGGATTACTTTTTCCACGAGCTCATCTTTCGCGCAATAGGCGATGGCAAGCTGAGGATTCCCCTTAGCACAGGCTTCACCACGTATGGTCCATTGGTTGATAGCGTCGATTTCTGGGGCGCCAACTATTACACCCGACAACGCGTTAGCCTGCAGGGGCAGTTTCTCCAACCGACACCCGGCGCAGAGGTGAGCGACAGCGGGCAGTTCGGCCCGTACGGCGAGCTCTATCCTGAAGGCATGTACCGCGCCCTAAAGCGCGTAGCTGCCTTGGGCAAGCCGATCTATATCACTGAGAATGGCCTGCCCGACGGCGACGACGACCAGCGGCCTCGCTACCTGTTAACCCACCTGGCCCAGGTACAACGCGCCATTGCCGAGGGTGCGGATGTGAGAGGTTATTACCACTGGTCGTTCACCGATAATTTCGAGTGGGCCGAGGGTTGGGCGTTGCGCTTTGGGTTGATCGCCCTGAACGAAAAGACCCAGGTCCGCATACCACGGCCCAGCGCCCGGTTGTACGCTGACATCATCCGAGCTAACGCCATCACACCTGACATGGTCGCCGCCTATGCACCTGAGGTAATAGGCGACATCTTCCCATGACCGAGATCCTTGAGTTTGCCCTCGAGACAGCCCGCCGGGCGGGCCGCCTGCTGTGCGAGTTCGCCAACCAACAGCATACGATTAACCACAAATCGACCGTGATCGACCTGGTGACCGAGGCTGACCTGGCCTCGGAAAAACTGATCGTAGCGGCCATCCGGACCCGGTTCCCGAACCACACCATCCAATCCGAAGAGGGGTTGGGTGACCTGGGCACAGTTGTGCAGGGTTGCCAGAAACAGGCAGCACACGAGACGCCATACCTGTGGTTGGTGGACCCGCTCGACGGGACAGTGAACTACGCCCACAGCTACCCAATGTGGGGCGTGTCGCTGGCTCTGGCCGAGGCAGGCAAAACAACGATAGGTGTTGTCTATGACCCGCTGCGCGACGAGATCTTTTGGGCCGAGCGTGGGCAGGGATCGCGGCTGAATGGCGCCCGGTTACAGGTCTCCAAGGCCGCCAGGCTGCAGGAATCTTTGTTGGCCACTGGTTTCCCCTACCGCGCGGCTTTCCTGGCCGACAACAACCTGGCTGAATTCAACGCCATGGTGCCTCGAGCTCAAGGAGTACGCCGTGCGGGTGCGGCGGTGCTCGACCTGGCGCACGTCGCCGCTGGCCGGCTGGATGGCTATTGGGAAAAGCACCTCCAGCCATGGGACTGGGCAGCAGGTTGGCTGCTGGTCGAGGAGGCCGGCGGCACGGTGACCACAATGGATGGCAGGCCTTGGTCGCTACAGGAGAACAACATGGCCGCCAGCAACAGCCTGATACACGACGAGCTACTGAACGTTTTCCGGCATACAATGGTTGGTAAGGAATAGAGACTACCATGGGTGACATTCTGATCGTAGACGACGAGCCAGAAAACCTGCTGTTGCTCAAGCTTATTCTCACCGAGCGTGGGCACCAAGTTCGAACTGCAACCAGTGGACCGCTAGCGTTGGAAACAGTACAGCTTCAGGTCCCCGACCTTATCCTCCTGGATATTCTGATGCCCGAGATGGACGGCTATGAGGTATGCCGCCGCTTGAAGACTGACTATCGGTTTCACGATGTGCCCGTGCTGTTTCTTAGCGCGCTAGAAGAAACCAAGTACAAGGTTCAAGCCTTTGCAGCCGGCGGTGTGGACTATATCACCAAGCCTTTTCAGGTAGATGAGGTCATGGTCCGCTTGCAGACCCATTTGGCCTTACGCGACCTGCACCGGCAGATCCAGGCGGCTAACAACAGGCTTGCCAGGCAGCTCAAGGAGCTCGAAGCGCGTAACGAGGAGCTCGACGCCTTTGCCCACACCGTGGCTCACGACATCAAGAACCCGCTGACCATGATCGTCGGCTATGCGGATTCGCTGCTGGCAGATTACCTGCTGATGTCCAACGAGGATCGAGACGAGGCACTGCAAAGCCTGAAGCAAAGCGCAGTCAGCATCGTCAACATCGTGGACGAACTGCTTTTGCTGACGAGCGTGCGCCGGACGGAGGTGACCCTCGAGCCGTTGGATATGAATTATGTCATAGACCGGGCTTGTAGGCGCCTGGCCCATCTAATCCGAGAACGCCAGGCCGAGATTGTTGCGCCCACGGAATGGCCGCAGGTAGTAGGTCATGCGCCATGGATCGAAGAGATCTGGGTCAACTATATTAGCAACGGATGCAAATACGGCGGAGTACCGCCCCGCCTGGAGCTGGGCGCGCAGATCCTAGCTGATGGTTGGGTGCAGTTCTGGGTACACGACAACGGCGACGGTATCTCGCCAGAGGACCAGGCTCGCCTGTTCACACCCTACACCCGACTTGGCCACACACAGGATGGATTGCCACTGGTGCGGGCCAGAGGTCATGGGCTTGGCCTGTCCATCGTTCGCCGTATCGTCGAAAAGCTGGGCGGCCAAGTCGGCGTCGAAAGCGAGAATATGCCAGGCCGCGGCTGCATTTTTAGCTTCACATTACCTGCCGGTTTCGAACTCGCCCGGCAGGCGATGATCAGCGCAGAGCCGACCGAGATCGCAGAGATCCCTGGCAAGGGACCTGAGAACCCCCCGGCAGATTCCCAGCCGGGGATTTCTGTAGTGAATCCCAGAGTGGCCAACTAAGGACGAGTAATCGGCACCCATGAAGTTCCCATCTCTTTCCCGAAAGGCAATCCCCATCAGCCAGACAACTACAAGTCCCTCGACCATACGACCGAGGGGGGGCCTGGAGCGTAAGTGGAGCGGACTGGCGGCTGTGGTGGCCATCGTGACGTTGTTCTTGCTGGCTGCCAGCTTGAACAATCTGGAGTTCAAGCCGGGCGAGAGCTTTATCCTGCCCCAAGGCCCCCGAGTTCCTTCAGGCAGTCCGGCACTCGAATTCCCTGCTGTCCTTTTTGACGCGTTCCTGGTGCTGCTCGGGATTGCCCTGCTAATCTCCCTGGTGATAATGGCGCGGTCGCCAAGAGACCGCCGCCTATTGCTCAGGAATGTGGGCCAGGTGCTGCTCTTGGCAGTAATTGGCTTGTTGGTCTCAAGCCTGTACAGGTCGGAAGAAAAGCTCGAAGTGCAGACCACGCCTGGAGCGCGCGCTCCCAGTCCGGTCAGTGGGCCGGTAGAGATGGTCGAAAGCCTTGGCACGCCAGCGCCGGTCACATTCGCGCCGCCGGTTGTGCCCGGATGGGTGCGCTATGCGGCCACATTGGTAGCCATCGGGCTCGTCGGAGTACTTGGTTATTGGGGGTGGAGGTTCTTTCACAATCCGAAAGAACAATTGCACGAAATCACCCGTTCAGCTCTCGACGACCTGTTCGCCGGCCGCAATTGGGAGGACGTCGTCATCCAATGCTATGCTGACATGAACACAGCGGTCAGCCGGCGGCGCGGCGTGGGCCGCCATCAAGCCATGACACCCCGTGAGTTTGGCGTGCGCCTAGAACATATAGGCTTGCCGACCAATTCAGTCAACAGATTAACGCGGCTGTTCGAACAGGCCCGGTATGGCAGCCACAGGTCCACCCCGGACCAGATCCGAGAGGCGACCGACTGTCTCGCAGAAATCATGGGGGCGGTGGCGGCAGAGTGACACAGATGATCCGTCGACTGGCGGTGTGGGGTGCAGTGCTCATAGCCGCAGCAGTGCTGGCTCGCTGGCTGCAGGGTACCTTTGAAGATTTATGTATCGTGCCGGCCGTTGAGCTGTTGCAAATGGGCGGACTACTCCTGCGGTCGATCCCACAGTGGGTCTGCTGGAGTTTGCTGGTAGTTATAGTATCGTTGATAGCTTCAGGCAGCCTGGCGACTGCAGGTAGTGCAAGTTTCCTGCACCTTGAGCGCCGCGCGAAGGAGAAGCAGGCCGCCACTCCAGGACCAGTCGGAAAGCTGGCATACCATTTGCACAATACCAGGCGAGGCCCATATTTCAAATGGCTGGTTGCTCACCGGCTGGGCGAGTTGGCACAAGCTTGCCGCATTCAACGCGGCACCTCAAAGGCGGAGGGGCGGAGGGAAATGGGGATCGAGGGGAATGGGGACCGGAAGGTTGTTGACATTCAGGCCTACATAGAAGCTGGCCTGGGCCGTCCGCCTATGAGCCATCCATTACCCTGGCGAGGATCTCCGTGGAGGAGATTTCTCAGCCGCCAGCCACCAACCCCACTAGACCTTGACCCGAGCTGGGTCGTCGAATACCTGGAATCGCAAAAGGAGACGAAAGTATGAGTGCTGATATCCTCGGGTTGTCTGCCGAAGTGCAAGCCATAATCCTGGAGATCGAGCGAGCTGTCGTCGGCAAGCACCGCCTATTGGAGACGATCATGGCCGCAGTGCTGGCAGGCGGCCATATTTTGCTGGAAGACTTTCCCGGCCTGGGCAAGACATTGATCGCCCGCAGCTTTGCTTCTGTCCTTGGCCTGGACTTTAAGCGCATCCAGTTCACCCCAGATCTGCTGCCGGGTGACATCACCGGCGGCTATGTCTTGAACCGGATCGACAGCCGCTTTGAGCTGCGTAAAGGTCCCATCTTTGCCAACATCATCCTGGCCGACGAGATCAACCGCGCTTCGCCCAAGACCCAGTCGGCCCTTCTGGAAGCGATGCAGGAAAGACAGGTCACCCTGGAGGGCGAGACTACACGCCTGCCCGAGCCTTTCCTGGTGATAGCCACCCAGAATCCCATCGAATATGAAGGCACTTTCCCCCTTCCCGAGGCCCAGCTAGACCGCTTCATGCTCAAGCTGTCGGTTGGCTACCCAAGCCTGGAAGAGGAGGCGGAGATCCTGCGCCGCCGACGCGAACGTCAACAGGATGAGGTTGCCTTGGACCAGATGACCAATGCCGGACAGATACTCGACATGATCCATGCGGTCGAAACGGTGCACGTCCACCAGGATCTGGAGCGATACATTGCCGCTATCGTCCACGCCACGCGTTATGATAGGCGGGTGGCAGTCGGCGCCAGCCCGCGCGGCTCACTTGCTTTTCTGAAAATGGCAAGGGCCTATGCCGCACTCGAGGGTCGCGACTATATCATTCCCGACGACATCAAACGGTTTGCGGTGCCTGTTCTAAGCCACCGGCTGATCCTGCAGCCGGAGCACTGGATGATTCACCGTGTCGCCGAGGAGATCATCGACCAGGTATTTGCCCAGATCCCTGTGCCGGTGATCGATTAGAATGCAAGCCTCCTGCTTGGGAGGTGGTGATGCGACGGGTCACTCTGCTTAGCCTGGTTGTCTATGCCCTGACCCTGACCGGTCTGGTCGCGCGGAGCGGACCGGTGTTAGCCCTGTCTCTATTGTTTGTCACTTACCTTGCCGCCAGTTTTCTGCGTGCTCCGGCAGGCGCCAGCTTGGAGATCACACGCACTCTCAACGCCGAACGTGTTGGGTCGAATGTGCCGGTCGAGGTAACAATGACGGTTACCAACAGCGGTCTGTCGCTGGAGGAAGTGCTGATCGAAGATGGGGTGCCGCATGGCCTGATGGTGAGCGACGGCTCGCCGCGCCATGTACTAAAGCTAGCGCACGGCCAGACAGCCACCTGGATGTATACCGTCCGCGGTTCGCGCGGCTGCTATGCGTTTTCGCCGGTCAAGGTGAAAGCATACGACCCCCTGGGCCTGGTCAGCCGAGAGCAAACCTTTACCTTGCCCGCCGCCGAGCGGTTGTTCATCTTGCCGCCCGTGCTACGCCTGAAACATGTATCGATCCGCCCACGACGCACGCGTGTCTATTCTGGTCTCGTCCCGGCACGGGTCGGTGGTACGGGCACCGATTTCTTTGGCATCCGGGAGTACCAGGACGGCGACCCGCCGCATTGGATCAACTGGCATGCCACTGCTCGCCACCCAGAGGCATTGTTTTCCAACGAGTTCGAACAGGAACGGGTAACCGATATCGGCATTGTGCTGGACGGGCGTCAACGGGCAAACCTGTATGGTCACCAATCGATCCTGGAGTATTCGACGCTGGCAGCCGCTGCCCTGGCAGACGCCTTCCTGTCACAAGGCAACCGTGTTAGCCTGCTCATATACGGCCGGTTCTTGCAGTGGACTCTGCCGGGTTATGGCAAAGTACAGCGCGAACGCATCCTGCGAGCGCTCGCGCTGGCCGAGATGGGCGACAGCCAGGCTTTCGCCGACCTGGATAACATCCCCACCCGGCTGTTCCCAGCCCATTCGCAGGTGGTACTGATCAGTCCGTTGGTTCATGGGGATTCCCCCCTTCTGAGGGAAGGAACCGACGACGTGGACGTGCTGATCAGGCTGCGAGCGCGCGGTTACCAGATCATGGTTATCAGCCCGGACCCAGTGGCCTTTGAAGAATCGGCAATCCGCGCAAATCCTCTTCAGAAAGTCAGTCCGACAGACGTCGAACTGGCAGCACGTGTGGCCCGGGTTGAGCGCGGCCTGCTGCTACAGCGCTTGCAGCGGGCCGGCATCCAGGTGATCAACTGGGATGTCTCCAAATCGTTTGAACAGACGGTGAACAGCCAACTGAGCCGGCCTCTGGCCTATCTACGGGCGACCGGAAGAAGCCTTCCCCAAAATCCGCCTCCTCACCTAGATCCCCTTCGGGGGACAAAGGAAGGGACCAACTCGAAGGGGAATGGGACGCAGCCTGCCGCAGCGCAAGCGGAGTGGAGCAGGAGAGTCAGGCGATGATCACAGCGGTGGTAATGATAGTCACGACCGCTGCCGCTGCTACCGGGTTGATGTGGGGAGCGCCGAGCGGTTTGAGGATTGTTCTGGTCGCCAGCGCGTTGGGCGGGCTGCTGGCCTGGGATTTGGCCGATCTGAACCAACGCCTGCGCCTCGCCGCTGCAAGCGACGATGTATCTGCCATCAAACGTCATCACTTGGTATGGCTGGGCCTTACAGCAGGTGTGGGGCTGCTGCTGACCACCGCCGCCATGCTCATCCCATTGCATTTCTCGTTTGCCTGGACTGTTCTCCTGGCTCTCGTCGCCGTCCTGGGGATGGCGTGGCTGGTCGCCTGGCTATACCGAGTCTAGAGGGTTCGCTTGGCCACCAGCAGGGTCAAGTCATCAAACTGCGGCGCATCGCCGGTAAAGGCGCCGATGGCATCGCTGATCGTCTCCACCAGTTGGACAGCAGACTGATCCCGGTGCTCCTGCACTACCTCGATCAGTTGCTCCCGACCGAACATCTCCAGTTTGCTGTTGGTTGCTTCAATAATACCGTCGGTGTACAAGACCAATATGTCGCCGGGCTCAAGACTGATCGCCTCCTCCGGGAACTCACCGCCCGACAGAATGCCCATCGCCATTCCGTGCGTCCTTAACAGCGTCGCCGCGCCATCGGCAGTCCGTACCAACAGAAGAGGCATGTGCCCGGCGTTGACAAAGGTCACTTGACCCGGCTCACGCCCTGTGGAGGGGATCTCGGCAGGATCCCCACTTGGGGAAGGTTCGAGAATGGCATAGATCGCTGTCACAAAAAGGCCAGAGCGTGCGTCGGCCAGGATCAGGTCGTTGGCTCGGGCGATCGCCTGACTTGGCGATCGCCCGTCGATGGCAACGGTGCGGATCAACGTCCTGGATAAAGCCATGAACAGCGCAGCAGGCACCCCTTTGTCGGCCACGTCAGCGATGACCAAGCCTAGCCGGTCAGCCGATTTTGGACTTTCGATTCTGGATTCTGAATTCGGGACGCCAGAGATGTGTGACACAGGGCCTGCAGAAGCATCAGGCACAGGTGGTAGGGGGATAAAATCGTAAAAGTCACCACCCACCTGCCTGGCCGAACGCCACAAAGCTGCAACCTCCCAACCGGGGATCTCAGGGCAGCACGGTGGCAGAAAACTAGCCTGGATGCGCCGGGCAACGTCCAGCTCTTGTTTCAGCCGTTCCTGCTCGGCAGTCTCTTTGAGCAGACGGTTGTTCTCTATAGCAATAGAAGTCTGGGAGGCGATACCGGTCAGGATGCTAACCCATCGCTCGGCACTCCCTGTAGCGTACGACGCTGCACTGTACGATGGTCCGGCCACGGCACGTAAACCACCGTAATTGACAGCCATGAACCCGATCACCTCGCCCATGACCGTCAGCGGCAGAGCCAATAGCCCATCAGCGCCGACCAACGATAGCAGAACCGCCGACTGATCGTCGACATCGACATCAGAGGAAGAGGATAGGCCCGGCACGGTGACAAACTGCTCGCCGGCAAGCAAGCCGCGCACGACGGCAGTATCTTCCCCCAGGCGGATATCCGCAAAGCCAGCCTGCGCTTCCCGCCTCAATCCATATTGCTGGCTGGGTGCGAAAACGCCGCTGGCTTGATCCCGTAAAAAGATGGCGCATACCTCTACGCCTACCAACATCGGCGCTATGCGAACGACAGCCGCCAAGGTCTCGGACAGATCCAGCGATCCGCTGACCGCTTCTGCTACCTGCAGAAGTACTGCTGAGACGTACGCCTCCTCCTGTTGAGCCTGCACGAGCCGAGCGCTGTGAATGACCATCGCCGCTTGGTTGGCGATGCCAGCCAGCATATTGATCATCCGCCGCTCGAAGATGTGTGCTGTGCCAGCATAATCCACCATCATCGCACCCAGGAGCTCACCTTGAGCGAGGAGCGGCAGCAACAACATTTCCCAAATGTCCAATGTCTCAGCCAGATGAGCAGGGATCAGCAGTTCATTGGAGGCAGAAGCCAGCACTGGCTGTTTATCCATGCGCATCAAATCCAGGGCGGGCATTGTCCCCAATCGGAAAAACATGTGATCCCACGTCTCGCGTAGCTCTGGCACCAGTCCATACGTTTGGGCCGGCACAAAAGCCTCTTCGCTGGCATCCCATAGCAGGATAGCGCAGCGGTCCACGCCAGCCAGTAACGGCGTCAGACGCACGATATTGGTCAACACCGCGTCCATGTCCGAAAGACGGCTCATAGCATCAGCTACTTGCAACAACGCCGTGGAAAACCATGCCTGTTGCCGTTCGGCCTCATACAGGCGCGCTTCCTGGATAGCAATGGCGATCTGGTCGCTCAGGGTCTCGAGGATGAACAAATCATCAGGGCCAAAAGCGTTGGAACTGGAGCTCTGGACGTCGAGAACTCCAACCAAGTCGTCCTCCAACAAAAGCGGCACGGTCAATTCTGACTGGGTTTCTTCCAGTGCGTCAATGCAACAGTAGCGGGGATCATTCGCTACGTCGTTGACAATAGCCGGCTTGCGGTTCTCAGCAACCCAACCGATCAGCCCTTGGCCCCAAGCTACTTCAACCTGGGTATCATGCCCCGACGCGCTTGAGCTTGCCTGAAAGATCACCACCTGCCGTTCTACGTCTGCAGTATGGATCGCGACGTGGTAGTAACCGAAATTGGTGCGGATGAGATGTACCACTCGCTTGAATAACTCGTCCAACTCTAGCGTAGCGGTAACCTGGCGCGCAACTTGGCCGATGGTCTCCAGTTCTCGCACGCGCCTGACCTCTTGGGCATAGAGCTGAGCCTTTTGCATGGCAACAGCCGCCTGATTAGCCATCGCCGACAGCACCCGCAGATCATTCTGGCCATAAGCGTAGGGCCGGAATGACTGGATGGACAAGGTGCCGATGACGGTGTCGCCGGCCAAAAGAGGCACAAAGATAGCCGAACGGGGCGGCGTATCGGACACATACACCGGCTGTGCTGGCAGCGAATCGATCTCTTGCTCAAAATCCGTGACAAGGATCGGCTGTTTCGATTCTCTAAGCCAACCGACCAGCCCAAGGCCGGGCATCAACTGGAATGTCCGTGACGGCTGCAGTTTGCCTTCTCGCATCCAGAGCTTGATCTGATATGCATCGCCGTCAAACAAGCCCAAGTGAAAGATCGTCGTATCCACGATCCGGCTGGCGTGTTCATACATCAACTTGCACAGCTCGTCCACATCCAGCTGGGCCTGGACAATGGCCTTCCCCACCTCGTCCACCGTGGACAACTCGGCCACCCGCCGCATCAGATCTCTGCGAGTATCAGCCCAGCGCCTGGCCAGGATGGCGGCGGCGACGATAGCCAGGGCTGCCAGCCCAATGTTCAGCCATCCGTACAGCCTGCCCTCGGAGGGGGAAGGAGGCGAAACGATCATCAAGCAACCCAGGACGCCCAACCCAACCAGGCCGACCAGCAAAACGATCACAGTTGACGGCACCAACCTCAAAGCCGACCTTCTTGAATCGGGCTTCACTGGATAGGCAACCTCTTGGTCATTGTCAACACATTGCCAGTCCTGTCGTCACGCGAATACTCAACCCGGTCCATGAAGTGCTGGATGAGAAAGAGACCCAGGCCGCCGAGGCTTCGCCCGTCAAGAGGACAATCCAAGTCGGGGGCGGGCACACATTCGAGGGCAAAGCCCTGACCCCAATCCCGCACTCGTATTACACAAGCTTGGCTGCTATGGGAGCAGATGATCTCCATATCGCCCGGTTCCATGCCTTTGTAGGCATGGGTAACAACATTCGCACAAGCCTCATCAACTACTAATCGGATCTGCTGTAACGTGGTCTCATCCAGACCTACCCTTATAGCCGCCTCGACAACGCGATCCATGACCACCGGGACGTTTTCGAGAATAGCCGGTAGTCTCAATTCCAGTACTTTTCGCATCAGGTTCTAGAGATACCACCTTTCCCCTAAGGGAGATCTCTGTCAACAAAATCAAGACCGCCATAGAGCGGTCTTGTGACAGTCCCACACACGCCAATCGTCAGCGGTCAGCTTTCAAACATCCCCTCTGGGAAAACACCGGCGGCTGCCGGCTGAATGCCTGCCCTAAAAGCTTCCGACAGCCTCGACATCCTCATCGTAGAATTTGAATAGATGGGTAAACCCGATCAGTTCAAAGGTCTCCTTCAGCTTGGGCTGAATCTCAGAGATGACAACGTCTCCAGCGGGGATCATGCGGCGCACTTTCATAAGCGCCCACAGGAGCGCCTTCATCCCCGCACTGCTGATATAGTCGGTACCGCGCAGATTGACGACAATGTTCTTCTTACCCTGCTCGACCAGATCCATCAAGACCTTTTCGAGTTCCGGTGCAGTTGCACTGTCTATGCGGCCCGACACTGCGACCAGATCACATCTTTTCATTTCCTGGGTGATGATGTTCATCTCGCCTCCTCACTCTGCTTTGGTCAGCATGCCTAGCTCTGACATGCGGCCTATTCTACCACAATTGCCCACACATAGCAAGTCAGATGGTCAGCTATCCAGCTACAAGCTGAATCTCGGTCCTCGGAAACCGGCTGCCGGCTATTCGCAGCGCAGCCATTGTCAATCCCAGGTACAGCCAGAAAACCGCAACCGAATGAGGAAAATTCAGGTTGAAGAAATAGTGATCAAGAATGCCGCCCACCAAGATACCAGCTACGGAGGCAACCAGCCCCAGAACCACCGCCCCGTCTTCACGGAGATCCCCTTGTGAAGAGTGGGCGATGCTCGGCCAAGCTCGCCACACCTGCTGGAAAAAGAGGGCAATGATAAACAGAAAAACAGCCAACCCGATCAAGCCCATTTCCTCTGCTATCAACAGATAGACACTCGACACGCCAATGTACAGACTGGTCTCTGGCGTACCGACAAATCCGACCCCGATCCACGGGTGGCGACTGATCAATAGAAAGGCGTCTTTGTACTCACCCAGACGCATCTGGGTCGCGAGATCCTGGGCCTGGAGGCCCTCCACCAAGTGTTGGATGTATGCCTGAGCCTGCGGCAGCAGCAGAGACAGCATGGCAGCCAACATCATCAGCGGGATCAGCCGCCTGTACTTGACTGCAGCCAATACCCCCAGGCCCACTACCAAGCCCAGTAGCGAGCCTCGGGAGTAGGTCAGGTACAGGCATACTGCATCCAACAAGGCCATACCTGCCAGCAGCGGGCGCCTGAGCAGCGGCTCGCGGCTGAAAAGCTGGGCCACCGTCAGCGTTGTGATCAGGATAAGCAATCCCCCCAAGATATTGGGATCGGTTGAGGTCGAGATGGCGCGAAGGGGCAGATTCGGATCATCCTCGACGTAGCGCAGTACTCCCGAACCGGTAGGATAACCCAAACGGCCCAACGTTGATAGTAGCCGGATGCTCCACTCCGCAGGTAAGAAATAGAGCACAATGCCAATGATCGCAGTGCCAGACCCTGCTACGATCAAGACTATCACCAGACCCTTCAGCGATGACCAGGTGCGCACACTGTTGACAACCACAAAAAAGAGAGAAATGCAGAGCAGGATCTCGACAAAATGACGCAGAACATATTGATTGAGGTAGGAGTGACCCAGCCCGGCGATGAACGACGCACATGCCAGCAATAAAAACACGGCAACGGGTAGGTTTAGCGCAGTGCCGATGAAGCTGCCAGCTTTACCCCGCGCGATCCGGGCAATCCAGACAAAGTAGATGGCGACGAGAACCAAGTCAAGGAAGGTTGGTGTGAAACCGAGTTTGAAAGGCAATGCTCCAAAGGGCAGAAGGGTGATCAGCCCGATGAGCGCAACCAGACCCCACCGGATATCGCGCAGCATCAACAGGCCAGCCGCAATGACCAATACACCAGCGACGGCATAGAGAGGCGACAGAATAGCGACATATGCCCCAGCCACCAGCCCTGCCGCCACGCACAAGGCAATGGTCACGACAAAGGAAAAACGCCGATCGTTTTCGAGCAGGATCTGTTGCATAGAGCGGGAGTGGATGGGAGTCGAACCCACCAAGGACACTTCTGCAGCGCCCTCCAGACGATTTTGAAGACCGCGGAGCCCACCGGGACTCAACCACCCCCACAAGGACCATAGTGTACTTGCTTTCAGCTAGACGGTCAAATACGAGACCTGGCAGGTCTGAGAAAGCCTGTCAGATCTCAAGTCTAGTGCGTGCGGCGTCGCCATTCTTCTTTGATCGTTAGCTGTCGCAGATCCTCCGAGTCGCTCACGTCCATGAAATCACGAAGCAGACGATTGAACTTGCCAGTAGCATCCAGCATAGGGAAATGATAGGTTCCGGGCAAGATGATGGCCCGGGCTGCATAGTGATCGTTCTCCAACTCATCAGCTTGGACGGAGCTGATCACCACGTCCTTGTCGCCATAAACGGTCAACAGCGGCACGTCGATATCCTCAACTACTTCCCGCAGGTTGAGCCGGGCCACCGACTGGATCGTCAAGGCGATCACATTCTGCGCCGTCTTGGATAACCCCACTTCCACTTCCGGGTAAGGACGCTGCCGGTGCCAAAACAAGCGAGCCAAAGTGTCGTTCGGGCCAGCGCTCAGCAGCTTGTGATTGATAGCGCTTGCATCCAACGGCAAACTGACGGCCATCACCTTGTCCACGCGATCTGGGTACTTTTGCGCCAACTTCAAGGCAACGGCAGCGCCCAGGGTATGCCCGACCACTGGAACACGCAACATGCCCAATTCATCCAAAAACTCGGCAAACATTTCTACATAAGCATCAACGTCATAGTGCTCTTGCGCCTTGTCAGAATCGCCAAATCCCCATAGATCCAGCGCATAGGTTCGACGTTCGGTCGAAATCTCGTCCATGACCGGCACCCAATAACGCCACGAGCCAAGCCAGCCATGCAAGAAAATGATCGGCTTGCCTCGGCCGAAGCTTTCGTAATGGACCAGGCTGCCTTGGATCAGGACGCCACTCATCAGCTACTCGTCTTTCAGCACCATAACTCGCAAACGCTACTTGGCCCTTTGCCGGCTAAGGCGTTCCAGGATCACCGTCACGCGGCGATAAAGCTCATCGGGCGCAAACGGCTTGATGATATACTCCTCTCCTCCGAGCCCCAGCCCATACTTGATCTCAGCATCCTGACTGAGCGCCGACAAGAAAACCACCGGAATATGCCTGGTCGTCTCTCTGGCCTTTAGACGTTGGCACGCCTCGTAGCCGGTCATCTTGGGCATTCGTACATCCAACAGGATCAGGTCGGGTTGTTCCCGTTCAGCCTTGTCGATGGCATCTTCACCATTGGCCGCTTGGATAACCTTGTAGCCGGCGAATTCCAGGCTAAAGACGATGAGACCCCGGATATCCGGCTCATCCTCAGCAACCAGAACCTTCTTGCCTTGCACCTCAATCGACACTACCATCCCCAACGCCTCTCCAGATATCGATGACGCTTTCGATTATGAATCTACCCACCCAGGCTTGCTGACTTTTCTCGAGCGACCACTTGCTCACCATCACAGTCATGCCCACCCCAAACTCAGGCCCAATCCCTCGCTTCCCTCAGAACAGCTAGTGATCATGGCTGTTACGTCGACTTGACCACGGGCAGCGTAAATCCAAAGGCGCTGCCTTTGCCCACTTCACTCTCAACCCAAATCCGGCCCCCATGCAGCTCCACCAACGACTTGGCAATCGACAGGCCCAAGCCTGTACCTCGTTGCTCGCGGACCAGCGGATCATCACTTCGGTAAAAGCGTTCAAAGATGCGCTCAACCTCATCCGGGTGAACGCCGATACCCGTATCCCTGACCGTTGTCAGCATCATACCATCCACCTGCTGGAAAGAGACGTTAATCTGCCCGCCGACTGGTGTGTACCGGCACGCATTGCCGATCAAGTTAGTCAATATCTGCACCACCCGTCTGTAATCACCTTGGACTACAGGCGTCACAGAGACTGGCGCGATCTCGACTTTGAGCTCCTTCTCGCCGATCAAGCCTGCCAGCGAGGCCAATGTATCCTCAGCCGCGGTCCTCAGGTCGAGTGGTCCAGGGTGGATCTTGAGCCGGCCGGCCTCGATCTGAGACACTTCGGCCAGATCGGTCACCAAATCGGCCAACCGGTGTACATTGTTTTGGACGATGGTCATATACCGTACCTGTTTGTCACTCACCGGTCCGGCTCCGCCGTCCAACACCAATTCAGAGTAGCCTTGGATGGCTGTAATCGGTGTACGTAATTCATGGTATACCGCAGATAGCGATTCCCTCAACTCACGGGTGCGTTCCTCGACCTTCTTTTCCAGCCCTTGGCTGAAAGCGCGCACCTGCTCATACAAGCGGGCATTGGCGATGGCAACCGCCGCCTGGTTGGCAAAGGTCCGCAGCAAGTCCAATTCCTGGCGGCGATATAGGTCGCCCGACAGTTTCTCGCCCAATAGATAGATTCCCAGCAACTGTTTGCCACTCACCAAGGGCAAGATGACCCGGACGCCGGCCTGGCGCCAGGCAGTCGGATCATGGTCGTCCAGCACGACCACCTTTTTGGAAAAGAGACGGGTGGCCAAGTCGCTATCGGCGGCCAGACCCATCCCGCTCCGCTGCGTTTTGGGGATCGCCGTAGCATCCTGATGAACTTCTGATAGCGAACTGCGTTCCTCGGCCACTCCTCCGGCAGCCAGAAGCTCCAAGCGTGATGCCTCCTTGTTGAGCACCAGCAGCCAAGCGCGCGATATCGCCAACTGCTGCGGTACCTTATCCAACAGCAACCGTGACAGGTCGGTAAACTGAATACTCGTACTCAGTTCCTCGCTCCACTGGCTCAGCGTGCGCTCGTTATCGAGATGCTGCCGAAAAAAGGTCCGATCGATGAGATCTTGAAGTCGCGCCCTCGCCGGGTTGGTCAGAATGCCAATGAGCAGGGCTGACAGAAACAGCACCAGAGCATAGCCCCGAGTGCCGGCGGCAAAGCCTAGAGCATTCGATAGCACGCTGATCACAAGCAGATAAAGGGCCGCAAGGCTCCCGGTAAGCACGGCATAGACTACGCTGCGGTTGATGACCAGTTCGACATCTAGCAAATGGTACCGCAGAATGGCGAACGCAAACCCAACCGGCAACGGGATCGTGCCCAGCAGCAGCACAGCGGAACGCTCGGGAGTATGCATATTCGCCCAGGTCAAAATCAGGTCAACAATGCTGGTCGCAATCGCACAAGCCAGGCCCCAAATCAGCCACTGAGCCTGACGCTTAACGACCGGTTCACGGGTCGTAACATAGAGGTAGACCAGCCGGACCAAGCCCAACATCGCGCACAACGCCAGATACAGAAAAGCCCAGTTCATCCATGACCAAAATACCGGGGCGTAAAAAAGGCTTTGACGGTCCTGGACCGCTCGGTAGAAAGCTACGATGGTGATTGCCATTAGCATCAGGCTGGGCAGGTACAAGGCAAACCACCAGCGGGTCTTGGCCACGAACGATTCCTCGGGGAATGTCAGGAAAAAGTGAAGCGTTAGGCCAGATGCCAACGCCAGGACAACCACATACAGGTAGAATAGGGCTGTCTCTGTCGCAGGCACAAGGGCGAAATAAAGCGCAAGATCAATGGCAGTCAGGAAGAACAGGCGCGCCACCTTGCTGTCCGGTCGTTGCCAACCGACCAAGGTGCCTATCACCAGGAAAGCCAGTGCAACCGTGCTGCGGATAAAGAGAGTGAGATCCAGCGGTTTGCGACCAACCTGTACACTCCTTTCCAGAAGCTGGTTGCCACGTTGGACCCTTAGAATGACCTCGCTGCCCACATCGAGCGGCTGATAGGCTTCAAAGTAGTCAAGCATACCCCGCAGTTCCCTGCCATTAACTGCCAACACTAGATCACCAACCTCGAGGCCAACCTCATCGAGTCGAGGAACATATTCATAAATCTTGAGATCCTTGTTGATCGGAAGGCCCAGTTCGCGCCGCAAGACGTCGTCTGCAACGGTCCACACCTGCACCACCAGGCACATGGCGGCCAGTATGATCACAATCAGCCGGTTTCTGCCAAGGCGGCCCTGTGTGGCTGCCCCTGTCCCTACCATCGCCATCAAGGCTACCGCTCCATCGTCGCCCTCTTGATTTCGGCGACGATCGTCTCAACCGATAGAGGCTTGGCCATGTACTGAGTCACACCCATACCCAATACCTGCACCCTGTCCCGTTCCTTGTCCACCGGACTGGCCGTGATGACAATGATTGGGATACCTATGGTGGCCTCATCACCTTTGAGCTGGCGGATCACTTCATAGCCGTCCATAACCGGCATCCTCAGGTCCAGCAGAATCAGATCAGGCATCGACTCCCTGACGCGTTCCAACGCCTCGTGGCCGTTCGACGCCGATCTGACCTGGTAACCGTGCGCCGACAAGGCTTGTTCGAGAAAGGCGATTATGTCCGGTTCGTCGTCTACCACCAATAGATCGTTTCGGGCCGGCTCAGCTCCATCCTCCTTCCGAGCCGGATCCAAGACCTGCCGTATGCTGGCCAGCAACTGCTCCTCATCGAACGGCTTCACAACATAATCGACCGCCCCCAGGGCATATCCCTTATCCACCTCCCCCAACATAGAAACGATGATCACCGGAATCGGAGCAGTAACCGGGTGATCTTTTAGCTGCTCCAGCACCACGAATCCGTCGAGATCGGGCAGCATGATGTCCAATGTGATCAACTGCGGCTGTTCCTCCCGGGCCAGCCACAGCGCATCCTGCCCACTCCCGGCCAGCAGCACGTTGTACCCTTCTACTTCGAGCTGGCGCCGTAACAACAATGCGACCTCGCGATCATCCTCGACCACCAAGATCTTGGGCCGACGGGCGGCGAGAACTGTTGCCTCACTAGTCAGCAGGTCGGCCGAGGTCACCTCTTCGGGCATTTCAGCCGTTACTTCTGGCATTGTAAAGGAGAAAGTGGATCCCTTGCCGGGCTCACTCTCGACCCAGATCTTGCCACCTAGCATCTCTACGAACATCTTGACAATCGACAGGCCCAGCCCACTGCCGCCTACCTCTTGAACCGCCGGGCTGTCAACCCGGTAAAAACGGTCGAAAATTCGAGCAAGGTCGTCGGAGGCAATGCCAATCCCGGTATCCGCCACGTCAACTTGCAGATACCCTTCCACGTCCTTTGCCGGGCCCAGAGTGACCGTCACCTGCCCGCCGCTGGGCGTGTACTGCCAGGCGTTGGCAATCAGGTTCGTCAGAATCTGAGTAATGCGCCCCTCGTCACCGCGCACCCGTGGCAGCCCTTGAGGCTCATCCCAGAACAATGCCAGATTCCGGTTGTCGTACTGAGCCTGGAAGGTGGTCACTACCTGGGAAACTATCCGGCCCAGATCTAGCGCCTCGATTGTCAAGCGCAACCTGCCCGTCTCGATCCGGGAGATGTCCAGGATGTCGTTCACCAGTGCCGTCAGTCGGTCCACGTTCGACTTGATGATCTGCAAAAAGCTGCGCTGCGTATCGGTCAGACCACCGGCCATCCCCAAGAACAGCAGGTCGGTAAAGCCCTTGATCGAGGTCATGGGCGTACGCAGCTCATGTGACACCGTGGAAATGAATTCGTTTTTCAGCCGCTCCACCTCGGCTTCCCGGCTGATATCGCGCATGGCAGCAACCAAGCCAGGCATCTGGCCTACTCCAGTGATAAGCGGGCTCATGCCAACTGCAAATACACGCGTGCCGGCTTCCATTCGCACGACACTTGGCCGCAGCTCTGTTTCCCCAGCCTCCAGCTTTTTCTTCAGCTCGGCATACAGCTTGTCGGCCAGTTCTCGGTGCACAGCAGTTTCCCCAATACCGAGCATGTGGCGGAAATGCTCCCCCTGCAGCACCATACTCGAGATGCCAAGCATTTCTTCGGCGGCTGGGTTGACCAGTAACACCCGCCCATTGTCGTCGAGCACGATCACGCCGTCAGCGATCGACTCTAGGATTGCCTGGCTCTTGGCCGATTCTGCCCGTTGTGTCTGCAACATCACACCAAGCTGATCGGCCTGCTCGGTGATATAAGCATACAGATCCGAGTTGTTGACGGCAATAGCCATCTGAGCCGCGGCAGCCGTGACCAGCTCCAGGTGTTCCTGTCCAAAGTAACCCACGTCAGAATGACCGAGGGTGAGCACCCCCAAGACATCACCACCGCCTAACGACAGGGGAACACATACTACTGAGTGGAAATCGAACGGCTTGTCCGAACGGGTCAGCCAGCGATCATCCTGGGTTACGTCCGGGACAAGCGCCGGTTGGCGGCTTTCCAGAACCCAGCCCGCAAGACCAACACCCCTCTTCAAAAGAGTACGTTCGCCCTCCCTGGGCAGTTGTCTACCCCGCTCCAGGGTCGCCTTCAGATACAGATCCCCGGTTTCCTGTTCTAGCAGCATGATCGTCCCGTGCTCGACCTTGAGCGCATCGGCAAAGAGGAACAGGGCACGCTCCAGAACACGTTCCAGGTCGAGGGTGGTACCCAATTCACTGGTGATACGGTACAGTATCTCTGCTCGGTCACGCTGCTTGGTCAATTCGCCCAAGGCGTTCTCCAGATCCTGAGTGCGGGCCTCGACCATCTTTTCCAGTTCGCTGCTGAGGTGGACGATTTCCTGGTAAAGCCTGGCATTGGCGATCGCTACTGCGGTCTGGGCCGCGATCGTGGAAAAGAGAGCCATATCTTGCGGGCTGTACAGATACTCCTGTTCATAACTCTGGATACCCATGACACCCACGACTTGGTTGGCGACGAGAAGCGGGACTCCCATCCACGACTTGGCCACCTCACCCACCGTAGCGATCCCATGTTCGTCGTGAAAAGCCTGCAGTTCGGCCAAAGTGGACAGCAACAGCGGTTGTCGAGTGCGCAAAACATAGCCGGTGATGCCCGCCTTGGCGTCGTAGCGGTTAGGGGGAAAGCGTTGTCCATGCTCCAAGGCAAAGGCCAGAGTCCACTCATCGCTCCCCTCCAAGTAGGTCGCGATGTAAAAGCTGGTCGTGTCAAACAGGCGTCTGACCTGTTGTTCGACCGTTTCTAACAGAGCATCCAGATCGAGCGCCGAGCTAATCGCCCGGCTCATGTCGTTCAGAACGGCCAGTTCGGCAATGCGGCGTTCACGCTCTTGGAATAGAGCAGCATTTTGGATAGCTACGGCCAACTGGTCAGCAGCGATCTCTAGGGCCGCTGCATCGTCATCGGCAAATACCCCCGGCCTGTCCGCCTCGGCTTCGAGCACACCCAACACCCGGTCACCCACCCGGATTGGCACCGACAAGCTGGCCGGTGAATCCCACTCGCCCAGGCGGTAATACCGCTTGTCCGCAGCCGTGTCGTTGCACAAAATCGTATCGCCGCTCGCTGCCGCTGCACCGATCAGGCCATCTCCTATCTTCTGACGATAATCAGGTGGGATCACCTCCCAGAACTCTTTGTTAGCGGCCGCTACATATAGGTCACCAGCATTTTTCTTCTCCCCCGACGGGGATCCACGCAACAGGACTGCTACTCGGAAATAGCCGAGGTTCTGATGCAGAGCATCGACTGCTGTATCCAGCATCTCCTGCAACTCAAGCTGGGAGGCAGCCCGGCGACCGATCTCATTCAGCAGCGAGAGACGTAGGGCAGCTTGCTGTGTACCCTCAAAAAGGTGGGCGCTTTCCAAAGCCACTGTAGCCTGGTCGGCCAGTGTTGCCAACAGCACCTGCTCGGCAGCGCCAAATCGGTGCTTTTCGGCCGAGCCTGCGGTCAAAACACCGAGCACCCGCTTGCCAACCATCATAGGCGCCAGCAACATCGATCCGATGGGCGCCGGCCCCGGCACAAATCGCGGTTCCTGGTCAGTATCTGGGATCGCCAACGGAGCGCCGGCAGCAGCAACTTGACCCACCAGCCCCTCGCCCGGAGCAAAGCGCAGCCCGGACATATCGGCCAGCCTGACCCCCTGGCTGGCCACGGGGCCGAGAAGACTGTCGAGCGGGTCGGTCAAAAAGACGGCGCTTAACTCACAACGAAGCAGATCTGTCACAGCCTTGACGACAGTATTTACTACCTGGCCCGGCTCCAGTGCCTGAGTCAGGACCCGCCCCATCCTGTTGATCTGGGCCAGATTGTCGGCCCGACGCTGAACGTCAGCGTATAGGGCAGCATTCTCCACAGCCAGGGACGCCTGGTTGGCAAAGATAGCCAACGCCTCCAAGGTTGACTGTGACGGCCGTTGCCCATTGATCGGATCATCGACCGAAATGACCCCCAAGAGCTGGCCGGTCGTGCCGCGTAATGGGGCCAGGAGCATGTCGTTGGGATGCCACTGCCCTTCCTGCCATTCCACTACTCCGGGCAAGGGGACATACGTATGCACGTCAGTGGCCCAATCACCCCGCTTTTGGAATGGGAAAAAGTAACATGCCCCTTGCCGGTACTCCTCGGTCAAGATCCGCTCATACCGGCTCAGCGGTTGCAGGACTCGCTTCATCTCCTCAAAGACATCCACCGGCAGCCCGGCCGCTGCCACCCGGCGCAGTACCGGCGGCCTCCCCTCGGCGACGCTGACCAAGACCGCATTAAACCCAACTGTTTCCTGAATGCCATAGGCGATCTCTTCCAGAACATCGGCCAGCGGTACATCGGCGCGGAGCTTTTGGCTGATCGCTAACAAACTATCCATTTGCTCCGTGCGGCGGGTCAGAGCCATGCTAACGCTGGCTTGTTCCTCAAAGCGCAGCGCATTGCCAATGGCCGCGGAAGCCTGCTCGGCAAGCGCCTGGACAAATGTCAGGTCTTGGTCGTCAAAAGCCCGCACCTCAGTGTGTCGCAGATTGATCAGCCCCACGACCATGCCAGCCTGGAAGATCGGAACGACCAGGGCTGAACGGGTGGTGGGCTTGACAAAGACTGCCGTCTCGTCCTGCTGAGCATCGTAAACGATCCGTGGCTCGCCCTTCTCAGCCGCCAAATAGGATATGCTGGCGCTGCTTTCGTTGAGAAGCCTCTGGGCAATAATCTCTTGCTCCTCTTCCGAGTAGCCCTGTGCGCTCCTCAGTGCCAGTTGTCCGGTCTCCAAGTCCCGCAGCATGATATTGCCATGCGTTGCACCCGTGGTATGGACCGCCGATTCGAGGATAGTAGACACGACGGTATCTAGGTCCAGTGTGGCATTCAGCTCCTGGGTTGTGCGCTGCAAAGCCGTCAGTTCCTCCACTCGGGCTTGCAACCGCCTGTCAGTCCGGGCATATAGTCGGGCGTTTTCAATGGCCACGGCTGCCTGATTGGCTAGGGCCTGGCTCAGCCGGACCTCATCCGGTGAGAACCGATGCTCGTGGCGGCTCTCGAACAGTTCAACCAAGCCCATCACCTGATCACGGCTGACAAGAGGCAGCATCAAGCATGACTTTTGTCCTCCTTTCTCCAAGAGCGCCCGCTCGACCGGGTCAGCCCCCGGATCCGAGGCGTGGATGGTGTATGGCTGGCGCGTGAGCAGCACCTGCTTGGTGGGTTGGTAATCGGCCAAGCTAAAGGTAGAGCCAACATCGCCGGATTCGCCGATTGGAGACTCGTCGATCAGGGTCACCACTACATTCCTGTCCGGGTCCCAATCGGAAATGGCACAACTCGACACACCAATGGCATTGGCCATCTGCCGAGCCACCGCCTGCAAAACCTCATGCAGCTCCAGACTGGACGAGATGGCCGCGCTAGTCTCGAATAGGATGCCCAATTCTTTAAGCCGGCTCTGCTGAGCCTCAAACAGTTGGGCGTTTTCTACCATAGCGCCCGCCTGTTGGCCTAGAGCATTCGCCAACTGAAGCTCTTCTGCGGCCAGCTCTTTCTTCTCAGCTACCCAAGAGAGATATACACCGCCGATCACCTTGTCGCGGGCAACCATCGGTGCAAGCAACGTAGTCTGATGAGGAAAGGTATCGCGAACCAGTGGGTGAATGCGCGGATCGTGCCTTGGGTCGGTGCTATATATGGCCTGCCGGGTCCTCCACACCTCTTCAATGAAAGGGTGATCCTGGATAGGAACCTTGAACTCCCGGTATACGTCAAGCTTGTCTTTGGGGACATGGTAACCTGCTACCGTCCGTAGGTGGGTACCCGTCTCATCAGGCAAGTATACGCCAGCCATGTCTGCCTGCAAGGCACGGCACAGCTCACGGGCAACGCGGCGCATCGCCTCTGCCACGTCGACGATCGAGCTTAATGACTCGGTCACCCGCAACACAAGCTGGGTCTGCTCAAAGCGGCGTTGCGCATCCCCATACAGCCGGGCGTTGTGGATGGCGACTGCGGCTTGGTCAGCGATGATGCGCAGAAACTCCAGGCTGTTTTGATCATAAACGCCTGGACGGTCACTGGCCAGCTCCAACGAGCCGACAAATGTTTCACCTGTCTTGAGCGGCAGGCCCACATACGCACCAACCGGCATATCCTCAGCCACGATCTTGGGATGCACGTCCTGCCGTAAACTCGTGTCAGAGACCAGCAGCTCCTGCCGATTCCGGGCGATCCAGCCGGTATATCCTTCGTTCAGATGATAGATGCCACCGGTGCGAGCCGTATAACGCGCATCGCCAGCGCTGGCCCAGGTGACCATCACCTGCTGGGCTTCATCCCACAAGCAGATCTCGGCGATATAATAGTCCACCAGCTTTTTGACGTGAGCTAGGATCAGCGTCAATATCCGTTCCAGATCCAGGCTGCTGCTGATTTCTTTGTTGATGTCGCTGACGGTAGACAGCACTTCAACTCGCCGCCGCTCCTCCTCAAAAGCACGGGCCTTTTCGATGGCGAAACCGGCGTGATCGGCCAAATGCTCCAAGAAGTGAAGGTGATCCTCAGTAAAAGCACCAAGCCGATCGCTCTCCAAGTTGAGTACGCCAATCACCCGGCCTTGATCACTAGAGTCACCTAGATCCGCTGCGCCTCCCACTGTTGGCAGCCTGGACTCCTTAGGAGACCTGATCGGCACCGCCACCTCGGACTGTGTCTTGTGCGCAACGGCTGCATAGTCAGGATCAGTAGATACGTCGGGAACCAGGACCGGCTGCCCGGTAGTCGCCACCCGGCCGACGATGCCACGATCCATTGGCCACTCACGGAGACCCTCGCCAGCATCCGAAGAGGTGAGGTCGCCGGACACCGCAGGCGTTGCCTCGCTCGGCCAATAGCTCACGCTCATCCTCTTCCAGGACGGCCGGATGATGCCAATAGCTCCGAAATCGGCATTGCAGACTTCGACAGCACGCTGCAAAATCAAGCGGGGTATTTGCTGGTAATCAAGGCTGGCACCTAGTAGATGATCTACCTCCTCAATAGCCGCCATCTCTCGCAGTCGCTTGCCCAACGCTTCGTCCGTCTTCTCATAGAGACGGGCATTTTCCAGGGCAATAGCAGCCTGCGAGGCAAAGGCCGAGAGCAGCTCCAGGTCGTATTCGTCAAAGGTAAGACCTTCTCTCTTGTTCAGGACCTCCAGAACACCGATGGGGCGACCACGGCCGAGCAAAGGCACGCACACCAACGAGCGTGTCTGAAAACCGGTAGCGACGTCTGGAACCGCATTCCAGCGCGGTTCGTCCTGGACATGATTGACGAACTGCCCTTCTCCAGCCTTGAGCACCGCGCCGGCTATACCGGCACTCGCCGGCACCCGCTTGCCCAACAATGACTTGGCAACAGGTCCGTATACGACGCGAAAGACTAGATCGCCTCTTACAATTTCCTCGACATCGGCCGTCAAGATGCCTTCGGCAAGTGGTGAAAGTGGCGATTCCTCCAACAACAAGAGTGACCCGGCCTCGGCATCCAGGATCTCGACCGCCTTGCTCACCACCAAGTTGAGCACGGCCTCCATATCCAGGGTTGAGGTAATGGTCCGGCTGACCTCGTGGACTGTGCTCAGTCGCCGCAGGCGCGTCGAGGTATCCCGGCTGATACGCGCTTGACGAGTTTCCATGGCGACAAGATAATTAATGATCACTGTGAGGATTGCATAAGCGACCAGAGTCCCCGCCACCGGCGTGATCCACCCGTTCGCCCCAGCCGGGGCCTGTGATGTTGTGGGCAAACTGCTCCCTGGCCAACCAGTCACAGATAGCGCAGGTAAGGCAGGCATCCAAGGGAAGATGAACGGCGACACAAAGACGAACCAGACAACACCGTTGATCGCCAACGCCCACCACACGCCCAGCCGGGCAGCCACAGTCCCCGCCACACAGAATCCGAGCAGACCACCTTGCCCAGCCACACCACCTGATAGCAAAAAGGCCAGGCCGCCAAGGACAACATCCGCGAAGGTAAGGCCCCATGGCCGCCAGCGACCCTGCATGTGTCGCCAACGAGGATCGCCTTCGAGGCCATCTCCTCCCGGCAAACGAGAGGGGCGTTTTCCGGCTGACGCAATCAAGTACACACCAAAGTGGAGCGCCACGACGGCAGCGAGCGCCAGCGCCTGTCCCCAGTGCCTGCCCACTAACGCCAAAATCGCAAGGAAAGACAGGATGATACGCTGGAACCAGACAAACGCCTGTTCTATGCGGCTCTCGAACCTATCAACAGATGCCATCGTTCAACAGCCCTTGGTGCGTATGGGCAACTGCTTGGTTTGCCCCTACACTACCAGATTGAACCCTGTTTATCAGTCCCTTAAGAAGAACCCTTCCGAGAGATGGACTGGCGGCGAGCTTCAGCCGCGATTTCGGTGATCTCACGAATATCAGCAAAATCGGCGGTCGTATCGTGGATCAGTCCGACCGCCAAAGCCATCAGCGGGGCTCGCTGCACCTTGCCTTGCCCATCAACTACCTCGACATATCCCCGCTCGCGGTCTTTGAAAGAGTAAAAAGTGAGCACTTCGTCGCCAAAGCGCTGGATCAAGCGGGTCTGAATCTGGGAGGAAACATCCGGTGTGGTGGTGATCATAAAGTCGTCACCCCCAATATGGCCGACGAAATCAGCACCGGTGCCTAGCTCGTCGACTACTTCGTTAAGCAGCATAGCGGTGAACCGCAGCACATCATCACCGGCCACAAAACCATACACGTCGTTAAAATCCTTGATGCCATTGATCCCTACATAGAGGACGGACCAGCCCTTACGGCGTATGATCTGCCGCAACTGCTCCTCGATCAGTTTACTGCTGGGCAGCCCGGTAACCGGGCTGGTCAGGTTAAGCCAGCCCGCTCGCCGCAAAGCTCCCTGCACCCGCAGCAACAGGAGTTGAAGATCGAATGGCTTGGTGACATAGTCATCCGCTCCCAGCTCCAGGCCTGCGATCTGATCGCTTCGTTCGTCCCGCTGCGTCAGGAAGATGATTGGGATGTGACTGGTGCGCAGGTTACCACGCAAGCGGCGACAGACCTCGTAGCCATTGATATCGGGCAGCATAATGTCGAGGATCACAAGGTTGGGCATACTACGGCGACATACCTCCAGCGCTTCCTCCCCTCGTGGCGCCACGATTGTCTCATAGCCTTGCGAGTCGAAGTAGATGCGCAGCATGTTGGAAATGTCAAAATCGTCCTCAACGACAAGTAGGCGTCCTTTGCTCATCCTGTTGTCCCTCCCAAAAGCTAATTACTTTCTCTTGCGCGGTCTCTAGCGCGGACTGTGCTAGCGCGGATAGAGCCTCTCATGAAGCTCCGCGCCGCGCCGGTCAAGATGATCACTTTCCTCGTACGAGACATTCCGGGAAATCACCGAATGGCCTTCTCGATGGAACAAGATCACGTCCGATTCTACCATCCGTCCTGGGTAGATGGTCAAATCAGCACCAATCCGACAATGATGACCGACGCATCCACCCAGAACGGTCATACCTACCTCTTCTAACTGTCCTCGATGAAGTGTTCGCATCGGTACGGGCAGCAGATTAAAGTCGGTGAACGTCGTACCAGCGCCGACGAATGAATCGCGCCCGACAACGCAGCACTGCAAACAGGCATTTTGGGCGACCATCGTGTCCTCCATCAATGTTGTCATGAATAGCGAGGCACGGAATGGCAAGTAGCAGCGGTCGCCCACGACGCTGATCATGAGCTGATTTCCCTGCAGAAGGTTGACGTTATTGCCGATAATGCAGCATGAAATAACGCAGCCTGCCCCGATGTAGCAGTTATCGCCGATAACCGTTGGCCCCTGGATGATCGCCGTCGGATCGATCTGTGTATTCCGACCGATCTTGACCAAATGGGAGCATGATAGGATCTGCTTGCGTTCCAGAAGGGCGCGCCAGAATATCTTGAGCTGCACACTCAACTTGCCAAGGCTGCGTTCCATCCGCGCCCCTTCGGCCAAGACGCCAAACAGGCAATTCACTACGAACAGGTGCACCCAGTTTTCCAGGGAACAAAAGGCGCGGAGCGGGATCTGATAGACTAGATCACCCCTGTCCGTAGACATGTGCGTTGGTACATGATAGGAACCGAATTCATAGGCGCCAGTATCTATCACCAAAGGCCGGGTGAATTCTTCTAACCCGTGTGGATAGTACCACATCGGCGCTACATATACATCCCCCTCGCGCCGGATGCTGCTTTGAAGCGGGAGAGCATGGTTGACGATGACCTTGTCGTCCAGGGCAAAGGCAGCGCGACAAGCCTTGCCCAGCAAACGGGCCTTTGAAAGGAAGGCATCGATAAAGGCATGGTCGAAGAACAGGTTGTCGCGATAGACGAGCATCTCATCGTGGCAATCGGTTGGGATCTGCTCAAAGAATTCTACTTCGGTCTCAGAGTCGCAGTAGGGCTCCAGAATGTCTTTTTGATAAAGCCACAGCGGCTTGTTCAGCACCCTGAGATCGCGCGCCAACTCATTGAAGGGTGGTAGTTTCCTCTTGTCGCAGATAATGAACTTTTTTGCTTTTCTCATTTAACCCAGCGGCCGCTTTTCCACAATGAACACACAACTCGGATGACCCATAGCGATACACTCAATCTCTTCAACACGGACGTTTTTTCCGCCCGTAACCCAGTGCAAACCTTCCTGAAGCAGACCCAGAGCCGCATAACAGATCGGTGTCTGAGCCTGACGGCCCCAACACACGGGGCAGCGATCTATGTAGTACAAAAAGTGGTCCAGCTCTTCTTCTACCCGCACCACCTGATCGCTCGTTTTGTTAAAAGTCTCAGCCATCGCGTTCAGGCCGATTTTGATCTTCATGCCCATCGGCAGTAGTCGGAAAGCGAGATCGGCGATACCAAGAACGGCGGCAAAGTCCTTCAACGCATAGTAGAGCCCTGCTCGTCCGGCACGCGTCGCCAGCCCCCTGCCACCTCGGGGACCGTACATGTCCTCGAGTGCCTGGTTAAGGGCGCCCATCTCGTCAAAACTCCAGCCAAGGTCCAGGTTGTTGGGTGGATAGTTGTTGATCAGATGGCGCAGCCTGGCCAGGTTCAAAACTGCATTTACCCCATTCTTGCCCATCACATCTTCTAGCGCAAGCAAGAACATCCGGCCCATCTTGTTGGGCCAGTAGTATCGCTTTTCAGGCTCTGGAGGGACCGATTCGTCGTTCAAGATGCCAGATAGCTCAGCAGAACGGAGTTGAACTTGTCCGGTTCGTCCAGCATCGGGAAGTGCCGGGACCCGGTCAATGTCTCAACCCGCGCCACAGGGACGGAACGCAACAGATCTGCCTGGCGTGGGTCCACGATCTTGTCACCCCGACCATATACGCCTAACAACGGTACGCGAAGCGTTCCCAGCCGTGGCTGCAGGTTTGTGTGGTGCAGCGAATTGATGCTCCACAGGAACGATTCTAGCGTCATCTTGGACAGGTCGTGCATCAGAAGCTGGTACCATTCACTCCAGTTAGCGGCGATCCAGGGCGCAAATAGCTTGATGCCCATGCGCAGCAACGCCGGCGAATTCCAAACTAGAAAGGCGATCCACGGATAACCTGCCAGTTTCAAAAAAGGGCTCAGCGAATTACCGTCAATTGGTGAGCCTACGACGGCTGCCTTCTCAACACGGTTCGGCCGGTCCAAGGCCAGGTTGAGAGCTACCGTTCCACCCATCGAATGGCCGATGACCGGTGCGTTGTGAATGCCCAATCTCTCCATAAACTGGTCGGCCAATGCCACAAAGTCGACGACATTGTAGCTTTCCCGGCGCTTGTCCGATTCGCCAAAGCCCCAAAAGTCGAGCGCATAGGTCCGATAGCGGCTAGATAAAGCCTCCATCGTCCCCAGCCAGCAACCCCATGACCCGAGCCACCCATGCAGCAGAATAACCGGCTTACCTCGTCCAACTATTTCATAATGCACTACGCCCTGGTTGGTAACGATAGAGCTCACCGCATCTCCCTGTGCCGCATGTCTCTGGCGGCCCTGTGCCGCATGTCTCTGGCAGCCCTGTGCCGCATGTCTCTGGCAGCCCTGTGTTAGGGGTCCTCTTTGACCACCCCTATATCAGTCTTCCCAGATCTTCGGTTGCCCGCCGCATGTCAAGAAAAACCAGGCCCAATTTGGCATCCTTGCGGGCCAACACCGTGAGCACCGCCTCCTCGCCGACCGAGGCCAGAATGACATAGCCATTAGCCCCGCGTACATATACCTGATCAAGCATGCCCCGGCCAAGCTCGCTAGCAATCCGCTCGCCCAGGCTGAGCATGGCCGCACTCATCGCCGAGACGCGGTCCTCTTCTACATCAGGAGGCAATGCCGAGGCCATGATCAGTCCATCGACACTGACCACGGCTGAAGCCTCGATATCTGGAGTGCCCATCTGCAGGTCCTTCAGACGGGCGATCATCAATTCCGTTCGCGAACGAGCCATCTATCCCATTCCTTTCCAGGTGCCAGTCACAACAATCGTTTGCGGCATGCTTGCAGTAGCTATGTGGCTGGCGGACTTGGCCGCCTCTTACTCTGACGCAGTCTCTAGAATGGTGTAAAGCAGTTCCAGCAATACCTGCTTGACGCTTTCTTTGTCAGTCGCCACACACGGCAAGAGCTTGACGTTTGGATCCACTTTCAATGCGATGCGCAGGTCATCAGCCGGCCAGGCGTCTTCCATATCCTGTTTGTTGGCCGCAACGACGTAGGGTGTCTTGGCATAACTCCGGAACACGTCCAGAATACGGCGCGCTTCGCGAAAAGTCTCCGGGCGGACACTGTCTACCAACACGACAAAGCCCAGCATTCCTTCTGACAGGATCTCCCACATAAAGTCGAATCGTTTCTGTCCCGGCGTTCCGAAAAGATAGAGCACCAAGTCGTTATCAACTGTAATCCGGCCAAAGTCCATGGCCACCGTTGTCTCTTTTTTTATCCGCGATGTCGGATCGCTGATCTTGCGCTCAGTTGAAACGACGTCAATCTCGCTGATCGCTCGGATAAACTCCGTCTTGCCGGCATTGAATGGTCCGGTGATGACCATCTTGACTGTTTGCATCTCTACAACCGCCTGATCCGGTCTATGAGCTTTTGTATCACAGAACGCTTGACAGCCGGCGGCCGAGAGACCGCTTCCTCCATGGCAACTGCCGCAGGCGCTGTCGGCGTCGGCGGTGCCCCTTCAGGCGTGATCACCTCGACCAGCCCTGCTTGCAGCAGACCGTAGATGATCCTTCGGATTTGGAAATCGTCCATCCCGATCCGCTGCGCGATCCGCTTGATCGAGTTACGCGGGTTGATATAGGAAATCACACGCCACTCGTCCACACTGAGATTGATGTTGCGCAACTGGGCTTGGGGGCGATCTGTGAACCTGAGGGCCATGTTGAGATCCGGCAGCTCATCCTGGAGCTGCTCCCATTCCTTCACCCGGCGGCTGCCTTCCAGGATCAGGTTCTCCAGGTCAACTGCCACGCTGATAGCGCCATCAGAAGGTAGTTGATTTGGCTCAAAGTGGAAAAGCCCATCGGACCAAGTGAAAAGCCCGTAGACAACTTCCAGCGTCTCAGCCCGGATCGCCGCCACGATCTCTTGCTGCGTAATGTATCCGGCGCTGATTAACAGCATGCCCAGTTCCTTGTCCGTCTGGTTCTCAGCGCGATTACGGATAACCCGGGCCTGTTCTTCGGTCAGCTTGCCAGCGCGAGCAAGCACAGAGGCCAGATGCGCGTCCCGCCCACTTGTCGTCACGTGTACCAGTTTGCCCTCTTTGAAGAACAACCGGCTTGCACCTGGCTGCACCTGGATAGAAAGAGCACCGGTCTTCCGGGCCAGATGGATCAGATTCAACAGTTGGGTCGTGCTAAAGTCCTTTAGGTTCCCCTTAAGCGCCATTGCAACCTATCCTTTACTGAGCTGTCGGGAATGGGCTCATTACCGGGCAAGACTCTTTCGAGACTCGCGTCGAGCTGGCTCCGGCAACACCTGGCCCATTATACCCTTTCTTGATGTATTAGTCAACTGCTCTGGCGCATGTTTGCAACGACAAGAATTCAGCCATCGAGGGTCAACTCCGGGCGCTGACCGCTGCCTGCAACTTGAACAAAGATGGGCAGGTATGTTATAATGGGCAACGCCCAAGTTGCGGCGATCCTCCCCTTCCAAAGGGGAAGACGGCGACGACCAGGCTAGTCGAGATCCGCCCTTCTGAGGGAGGGGCTTTGGAGGAATGTGCATGATGACAGAAAGCCGACCTTCGGTCGTTAGGGGAAACGGCTGGCGGGCAAGAGCTCATATTCTGGCAGTGGTGGTGGCCCTTGTCCTGTCAGGTTTCTACCTCACAGGTTGCCTGTCATCGGAAGCCGACCGCGTAACGCCGACGCCGACCAAGACCTCCAAACCGGTCAACATTGCCGTACTGCC
>JAFGOG010000287.1 GCA_016926595.1 Anaerolineae bacterium | reverse complement strand
CCCTGCTGGCGGTGCGCATCCCGCAGCCGGCCGTGGAGCCATCCACGGCGAGGCAGAAGGGCCAGGTCGCCGAGGATGTGCGCTTTGGCTGGCGCTACCTGCGCGCGCGGCCCGGCTTGCTCGGGTTGCTGGTGTACTATGCGATCGTCAACTTTTTTCTCAGCACCGTCTTTGTCCTGAACGGCCCGCTGGTGCTCTCGCAGCACGACGCCCGTGCCTACGGCCTGGTGCAGATGGTGATCGGCATCTGCGGGCTGGTCGGCGGCCTCTTTGCCACGGCGTGGGGTGGCCCCAAGAAGCAGATCGTCCGGGCTATCATCGGCGGCATTGCGCTCTACATGATCGGCATCATCGTCGCCGGGCTGCGCCCCGCGGCCGAGTTCGTGGCCTTTGGGCTGGGGTTCAACGTGTTCGTGGTGACCATCGTGCAGAGCATGAGCAACACGGTCTGGCAGCTACAAGTCGCCCCGGAGGTGCAGGGGCGCGTCTTTTCTCTGCGCATCATGCTGGCCACGATCATCACGCCCCTCGCCTACCTGGCTGCGGGTCCGCTGGCCGACGGGGTCTTTGAGCCGCTGATGGCGGAGGGCGGCGCGCTCGCGAGTACCTTCATCGGCAGCGCCCTGGGCACCGGCCCGGGCCGCGGCATCGGCTTGATCTATGTCTTGTCGGGCGTAGTGATCATTGCCGTCAGCGCACTGGCCTACCTCTATCCACGCCTGCGCCAGTTAGAGGCAGAGGTGCCAGACGCCGTCGCGAGCCCCGAGCTTTCACCAGCCGGGCCAGCCACCGGGTGAGCCACCGGGCAGATGACAACTCACCCGCCGGGCCGCCGTGCGATCTGCAGCGAGAGAGGGACAGCGTCCGAGAGGAGGCGATCATGCCAGAACAGGGGGGGAGCACTTCAGGCTGCCGGGCATGGGGCACTGAGGAGGGATGTACAAGGTGCGAGAAAGGAGCCATAGATGAGCACACAGAGCGCTGACGACGCCTATCCACGCCTGGAAACAGAGAGGCTGGTGCTGCGGGCACTGACCTTGGAAGACACCGACTTTGTCTTCCAGGAATGGGGCGACCCGGTGGTCACCTACTATATGTGGGACGAGGATCCGTTGGAAACGCGGGAGCAGGCCGAAGAGATGCTCCGGCCGCTTCAGACGCCGGACGTCATGCCCGATTTCAAGTGGTGGGGGATCGAGCTCAAGGCCGAAGGCCGGTTGATCGGCACCTGCGGCTATTGCCGCTGGGACCGGCAGCACCACCGTGCCGAGATGGGCTACGACCTGTGGCCCGACTATTGGGGCCAGGCGCTGATGCCCGAGGCGCTGAGCGCCCTGCTCCGGTACGGCTTCCAGGAGATGGGGTTGAACCGCGTCGAAGCGACGACGCACACGGAAAACCGGCAGTCGCAGCGGGTGTTGGACAAGCTCGGGTTTCAGCGGGAAGGGGTGCTGCGCGCGTACTATCGCCGCGGCAGCGCCTACACCGACCAGGTTGCTTTTTCGCTGTTGCGCAGCGAGTGGAATCATTGAGGAGGTCAGGAGATGTCACTCAAGGAAGCAGGGATCGAGCACAGACAGTACGGCGAGACACTCGCCGCCACCAGGCGCTTGACGATCCAAAAGCGGGCCGAGCTGCCGCCGGTGATCGAGCAGTTAGTCCGGGAGGTGCCGGGCGAGGCCATCGCCGGCCCGGCCCTGGTCATTTATCACTTTATCAGCAGCATCGACAGTGGCTTTGACGTCGAAGTGTGCTTTCCCGTGACCCGGCCGGTCGAGACGCCGCAACTCCGCACCCGCCTGATCCCGGCCATGGAGGTCCTCTCCCTGCGCCACCGGGGAGCGCTGGACAGGGTACGCGAAAGTTACGCCAAGCTGTACGGCTACACCTCGACCCATGGCTTGGTCTCGGACGAGTGCGGCCGCGAGGTCTATCTCGATCTGGGCGATGCCGCCGCTGGCCATGCGGATTGTGAGGTCGAGCTCCAATTCGTCGTGCACAACTGGAATGCGCTGCTGGCGCGGCACCTGGAGCGCGTGGTGGGCGCGGCCGGCAAAGAGGCCGTGATGCAGGATGGCGAAACAGTCGACCTCGAGACCCCCCTCGACGAGCGCTTCCGGTGGGTCAGGGGGGCATTGGCGCGGCTGGACGGCCTGGCCAGCGAGGGCCAAAAGTACGACGTGCTCTCGAGCTGCGCCCACGTCTTTCCCGCCGAACAGGTCGACAAGCTACGCGTCGTGTACCAGGAGGCGCGGGCGCGCACCGGCGACGCGCTGCAGGCGGTCGATGAGGTGATCGCCTTCATGGATCGCGATCCGGGGTGGGTAGAGGGCTCGCGGCGAGAGGGGCGGATCGTGTACGCCGCCAAGAAACCGCGCGATCCGGCGGCCTACGCACAGGCGCAGACCGATGCCGAAAAGAGGCGCGCCTACTGCTTCTGCCCCATCATCCGCAACCACCTGGACCAGGGCATGCCGCGCACGTTCTGCTACTGCGGCGCCGGCTGGTACCGCCGCCAGTGGGAAGGCGCCACCGGCAAGCCCGTGACGACCGAGATTGTGAAATCGATCCTCAACGGCGACGACGTGTGCCAGTTCGCCGTCCACCTGCCCGACGATGCGTGAAGCAAGACGGAGGGAAGTCCAATGGTCGCAAGGAGGCAAGGCCTGTTCGTCGACTCTGGAACGTTTGCGATGATCGTGCTCGCATCGCTTCTGATGGCCGGCTGTGGGAGAAGTGAGCCGACAGCCACGCCTCCGCCGGCCGCGGCTGCTCGGAGCGCACAGGGGACAACGAACACTCCGCTGCCGCCGACCGTTCCCGCCGCGTCGCCGCGGGCGACCCAGACGCAGCAACCGCCGTCTCCTGCCAGCTCCCAACCCTGGACCGAGGAGGAGGTCACCTTTGCCTTTGGCTCGAACGAGCTATTTGGCATCTTGACCTTGCCTGGCAATGAAGGACCCTACCCGGCCATTGTGCTCATCTCCGGCTCGGCCAGTACCTCGACGGGCACCCGCAGCGGAGCATCCGCCCGGTACCACATCGACCATGCTCGCCAGATGGTACGCAATGGCTTTGCCGTGCTGCGGTACGATCCCCCCGGCGTGGGGCAATCAACGGGTGAGCTTGGCTTTGAGTCGCTGGACGGCCGGACCGAGGAAGCACTTGCCGCGCTGCACTTCCTCCAGTCGCGAGCGGACATCCGGCCGGACCGGATTGGCCTGTGGGGCGGCAGCCAGGGGGCCTGGGTCATAACCATGGCCGCCGCTGCCTTCCCGGAAGACGTGGCATTCCTCGTGGCCGTCTCCGGCTCCGGGGTGTCGGTGGCCGAGCAGCAGGTCTACAGCATCCAGGCCCAGAGCCAGGCTGCGGGTCTGCCGGAGCAGGACGTCGCCCGGGCCGTCCTCTTGGGCCGTCTGCTGATCGACTGGCAGCTCGTCGATCCGATCTACCGCCAGGTTAACGAGGCGGATGCGTTGGCCCTGGGTGACGGCCCCTGGGTTCGCTTCTCGAGCCTGGTCTACGAGCCGGGCGAGATCAGTCCGGCCGAAGGGCTCGAGCAAGGGATCGAAATCTTGCGCTCGATCCAGGATGAGCCGTGGGCCCGGTTCTTGTACGTCAAAGAACTGTACCTTCCGCAGTTGGAGCGCATCCCGCCCGAGCAGGTGGCGGCTGTCAAGGTGGCCGCGGGGCAGAGCCTGCTGAACGATCCCAAGGGCTACCTGACCCGGGTGCGCTGCCCACTGCTGGCCTTCTTTGGCGAGGACGATCTGCTCCAGCCGACCGAGCGGAGCGCTGCTCTCTATGAACAATACCTCACAGAAGCCGGAAACAAAGACTATCAGATCGTGGTCATCCCCGGCGTGGGGCACGCGATCGGACTAACGACGGCGGGTTATCGGGAGGCGCTCTCCGACTGGCTGGATCACCTGTATCCGGAATGAGGTGCAATATGTCCTATGATTGGATGGACCGGAAGGGCGATCGAGAACTGTCTGATGCTCCATCCGATTCGGTCAAGCAGGGCGGAGACCGTCCTTGTACACAATCTCGCTGCCCATAAAACGTCGCTTTCGTTGGCGGGCACTCTGGATATTGATTGTCCTCTGGTTTCTGGCAAACCTGGCGGCGATTCCCTTGCTGCAGGCGACCAATGCACCGGTAGAACCCGTATGGCTGTGGGGGACGTATACCGCGATCATGACCATCCTGATCGCCATCGGCCTCTACCTCGCCGGCCGCACCGGGCTGGGGGCACCGTTGATCGAGGGGCTACTCGACAAAAGCGAGATCGGGAATTGGGCACGCAGCGTCTTGGCCTGGGCTCTGCTGGCTGCCATCGTCGGCAGTCTGATCGTCCTGTCGATGAGCTTGGACGCGGACCCGGAACGATATCCGGCGATCTGGCAACTGATCCTGGCTTCGATCAAGGCCGGCGTGACGGAAGAGATCTGGATGCGCCTTTTGCTTATGTCCGTGTTCGTGTGGTTGGGCAGTCTCATCAGTAAGGATAGCGACGGCCGTCCCACGCAGGGCGTGTTTGGGGTGGCCATTGTCCTGTGTGCCCTCTTGTTCGGTGGCAGCCATGTCGAGAGCCAGCTCGCCGTGCCAGGGGTGACAGGTAGATGCCGGTGGAACCGACTTGGTATGAAGAGAGGAGTACGATGACCGGTCATCGTGGAGCGCCCGTCCTGATTTTGCTGATATCGCTTCTGGTCACGGGTTGCCGCTCTGCCGAGCCCACCGCCGCGCCTGTGCTGGCTACTGCAACCCAGGTTGCAGCACGCGCCACCGATACACCGCCGGCCTCGCCTACTACCCCGGCGTCGCCGGCGGCATCTGCGACAGGGTCGCCGGTTCCGCCTTCGGCTACAGCCGGGCCACCCATTGCTACGCCGTCTTGGACGCCCACAGAGTTCCCGCCGACAGAGGTGCCCAAACCATCCCCCGAGCCAACACCGGATCAACTCGCCGTCGACGAGATCCTGTCCGGCCTGGGTGGCCTGCCCATCGACGAGTTCCTGGCCGAATCATGGCGCCAGTTACAGGTTCGAGATCCCGACATCCTCTTGGCCAACGGATTCGCCGACGTCTACGGGGTGGCGCCCGGCGACCGGTTCACGGACCTGTCTGCGGACTACCTCGGGGACACGCAGCGGCTGGAGCGTGAAATACTGGCTTTGCTCCAAGCATACGAGCGCACGGCCCTATCTGCCGAGCAGGGGATCTCGTATGATGCCCTGGAGTGGTACCTGACCACGCAGGTACGCGGGCAGGCGTTCGCCGACCACAAATTCCTGGTCAATCCGGTGTGGGGACTCCAGAACTGGCCGATCGACTTCCTGCTCGAATCCCCGTTGGAGAGCAAACAGGATGCGGAAGGCTACATCGCCCGCCTCGCCAGCTCGGACACGTGGGTCGCCCAGGTGATGGCCGGGCTGGAGCGCAACGAGCAGGCCGGGACCCTCCCGCCCCGCTACGTCCTCGGAGATACGATCACCCAAATGGACGCCATCCTGGCCCAATACCCGGCGCAGACAGATCTCTACTCTGATTTCAGCCAGCGAGTGCGCCAGGTTGCCGATCTCGACCAGGCACAAAAAGATGCCCTGCGTGAGACCGCGCTGGCCGAGATCGAAGCGACGCTCCTGCCGGCCTACCGGGCTCTGCGCAACCGCCTGTCGGCCCTGGCGGCCGTGGCGATCGAGGATCCGGACGAGTGGAGGCTGCCCGGCGGCCAGGAGTACTATGCCTACCTATTGGCGTACTATACCGGCACGGATATGAGTGCCGACGAGATCCACGAGCTGGGGTTAGCCGAGGTGGCGCGCATCCAGGCAGACATCCGGGCCGCAGCAGCGGAGCTGGGCCATCCCGCGCAGATCACCATGGCCGAGCTGAACCAGCGCCTGGTCGAAGAGAGCGAGGTGATCACCGGGGAGGCGCTGCGCCAGGAATACGAGCAGCTTCTGGCCGCAGCCGGCCAGGCGGCCGAAGAAGCCTTTGACTTGCAGACGAGTGCCGACGTCGTGCTGCGCACCGATCCGGAAGGTCCACCCGCCTACTATGCCTCCCCACCGCCCGGCAGCGAGGGGCCAGGCGAGATGCGCGTCAACCTGGAGGTCAGCCCGCGCTACGTCAATTACAACGAGCACGTCCTGGTCCACCACGAGACGATCCCCGGGCACCACACCCAGCTCGCCCTGGCGCAGGAGCTGGACCTGCCCGGCTATCAACGCTTCTACAGCGTCAATCCTTACCTGCAAACGTACGATTTCGAGGCCTACGTCGAGGGCTGGGCGTTGTATGCCGAAGTCCTGGCCTGGGAGGTGGGACTTTACGACGGCGATCCGTTGGCCAACCTGTGGCGGCTCAGGCTCCGCTTGCTCCGGACCGTGCGCATGGTGGTGGACACCGGCCTGCACGCGGAGGGGTGGCCCCTGGACGAGGCGGCGGCATATCTCGAAGAAACGACGGGCATGTCGCAGGGCCGTGCCGGCCTGGCGCGCTACCTCGTCAACCCCGGTTACGCCTGCGGCTATAACGTGGGCGGGCTGAAAATCCTGGAGCTGCGCCAGCGGGCCAGGGAGAAGCTTGGGGATCGGTTTGACCTCAAAGAGTTTCACAATACGGTATTGGGCCACGGCATCGTGCCCATCGGGGTCCTGGAAGAGGTCGTCGATGGCTGGATCGAGGAAAAGCTGGCCCAGGCTGCGACCAACGAGATCCTGGCACAACTGGAAGGCCTGACCATTGACGAGTTCTTTGAGGCATCCTACCGTGTGCTGCAACTGCGCGATCCCGATACGCTCTTTGTGGACGGCCTGGCCAGTGAGTATGGCGTGCCCAACGACCGGTTCACCGACATGTCAGAGGGCTACTTGCAGCAGACCCGGGAACTGGAAGCAGGCATTCTCGACCTGCTGCGCAGCTACGACCGCGAGGCGCTGACCCCAGGCCAGCAGGTGTCGTACGACGTCTACGAGTGGGTTCTCGACAACCGGGTGCGGGGCCACGAGTTCGCCTACTATGACTATCCCGTCAATGGGCTGACCATCTTCGGAAAGCAGAACTGGCTCGTCGATTTCATGGTGAACTACCAGCCGATCACCGACAGGCAGGACGCAGAGGATTACCTCGCCCGCCTATCCCAGATCGACACGTGGATGGCGCAGCTGCTCGAGGGCATGGAGCGGCGCGAGCAGGCCGGCATCATTCCACCCCGGCATATCCTGGAGCCCGCGATCGACCAGGTGGAGGGCCACCTGCACCCGCAGGAGACCGGCTCGTTCGACGTGGAAGCCATCGCGCTCTACACCTCCTTTCGCGACAAGCTGGACGGGGTCGACGGCCTCGGCGCGCGCGAAAAGCAGCGCCTCCTGGATGCTGCCCTGGCCGAGGTCGAAAGGACCTTTGTGCCGGCCTTTCTGGCGCTGAGGGACTACCTGGTCCATCTGCGGGCCGTTGCCGGTGACGAGCCGGGGGTGTGGCGGCTGCCCAACGGAGCGGCCTACTATGCCTACCTGCTGCGCCACGAGACCGGCACCAACCTGACCGCCGACCAGATCCACGAGCTGGGGTTGGCCGAGGTGGCGCGCCTGCAAGCCGAGATCCGTGACTCTGCCGCCGGGCTGGGCTATGGGCACGACATCAGTCTGGCCGAGCTGGACGAGCGCCTGTCGGCGCAGGTTGACTCGCTGCAAGGGCCGGCCCTGCTGGCCGAATACGACCGGCTCCTCGCCGCAGCCAGGCTGGCGTCCGAGCCCTTCTTTGACCGGCTGCCGTCCACAGGGCTGGTCGTCGAGCGCGAGCCCTTCGACTCGGGCATTGGCTACTACATTCCCCCGGCGCTGGACGGCTCGCGCCCCGGCGTGTTCTACACCAACCCCGATCTGCCCATCGCGCGCCACCTCATCCCCAGCTATCTCTTCCACGAGACGATCCCCGGGCACCATCTTCAGACGGCCCTCGCCAGAGAGCTGGACCTGCCCACGTTCAGCCGCGTGCTCCAGTTGGACGGCTATGCCGAAAGCTGGGCCGTCTATGCCGAGCGGCTGGCATGGGAGATGGGGCTCTACGAGGACGATCCCCTGGGCAACCTGGGCCGGCTGCAATTCGAGCTGTCGCGCGCTGTGCGGCTGGTGATCGACACTGGCCTCCACGCCCGCGGCTGGAGTCGCGAGGAGGCGGCGGCCTACCATCAGGAAGCGACGGGCGTACCCGCCGGCCCCGCCGCTATGGACCGCTATGTCATTCTGCCCGGGCAGGGGTGCAGCTACACCGTGGGCATGACGACGATCCTGGCGCTGCGCCGGCGGGCGATGGATCAGCTCGGCGACCAATTCGACATCCAGGCGTTCCACAGCCTGATCCTGGGCCATGGCTCGATGCCACTAGAAGTCCTGGAGCAGGTCACCCACGACTGGATTGACTCGAAAGACGGTTGAGAACCGTCACTCCAAGCAAGATGGTTCCGGGCGCTACCGATGAGGAGGAGGAGTATGCCCAAGAGACTTTCCTCGCTGACAACCGTGGTGATCGTTCTCAGCACACTGCTCGCCAGTTGCGGCCGGGCCGAGCGCCCCACGCCGGCCACCCCCACAGAAGACACCAGGGCGCGCCCTGTGGATGGCATGACCATGGTCTACGTGCCCGGCGGCGAGTTCAGAATGGGCCAGACCTGGAGCCTGCAGGATCGCGTGCATACCGTGGAACTCGATAGCTTCTGGATTGACCAGACGGAGGTGACGAACGCCCACTACCGCCACTGCGTGGAGGCCGGTGCCTGCCGGGCACCGACGACCTGCAACTGGGGCGAACCAACCTATGAGGATACGTTGAAAACCGATCATCCGGTGATCTGCGTCACCTGGCAGGCGGCCAGCGACTACTGCCGTTGGGCCGGAGGCCGGCTGCCCACAGAGGCCGAGTGGGAATACGCAGCGCGCGGGCCACGGGCGACCACTTATCCCTGGGGAGACGATCTCGACGGGACGCTGCTGAATTCGTGTGACGTCAACTGCCCTCACGAGGACCAGCGCGCCACGGACTTGGACGACGGCCACGCCCTGACTGCCCCGGTGGGCAGCTATCCCGGCGGGGCCAGTTGGTGCGGCGCGCTGGATATGGTCGGCAACGTCTGGGAGTGGGTCGCCGACTGGCACGGGCCGTATCCCTTCACGCGGCAGACGAATCCCACCGGCCCGGAGAGTGGCAGTGAAAAACTGATCCGGGGCGGGAGCTGGTACGAGAACAACGAATACGGGGCACTTCGGGCGGACAATCGCCATCCGTTCGAGCCACGGGACTATAACCATTTGATCGGGTTCCGCTGCCTAATTCCAGAGAAGGCGGCATTTTCGTACTGGCCCACCGCTGCTCCGGACGAACAGGGCATGGACGACGGCCTGCTGGCCGAAATAGTAGATACCATCCCGCCGACCGCGACGGCTGCCCCACCATCCCCGACCCGCACGCCGCTGCCTCTGCCCACGGCCACGCCTGTGCCGCCCACAGCGGTCCCACCGGCGGCGCCCACGCCGGCCCCGCTGCTGTCGTTTGAGAACAGCCCCCAGTTGTTCGGGCGCAGCGAGACCTTTCAGGCCGGCCTCGGCGACCTGGACGGCGACGGCGACCTCGATGCTGTCTTCGCCAACATGGCAGCCAACAATTCCGGGGTCTGGTTCAACGATGGCCTGGGCACCTTCCACGATTCCGGCCAGAAGCTGACCCAACAGGGGCATGGCCTGGGCCTGGGCGACCTGGACGGCGACGGCGACCTGGACATCTTGATGACGTGTGCCCACTTTCGCAGCGGCGGCGGCTGGCGCAAGGTGCCGAGCCAAGTGTACCTGAACGACGGCCAGGGGGTATTCCACGACTCGGGGCAGGATCTCGGGGATACCGAGCTGAGTGGCAACGGCGTGAACCTGATCGACCTGGACGGCGACGGCGACCTCGATGCCCACGTGGTCTACTACGAGGTGGCCGGCATGCCCGACCGGGTCTATCTGAACGACGGCGGCGTTCAGGGAGGGACGATTGGCCGGTTCAGCGACAGTGGCCTGGCCCTGGAGGAAGAAGAGATCGCCTGGGGCGACCTGGATGGCGACGGCGACGTGGACATGCTGGCCAAGGCCTACGGGCAGGGCTACCGGGTCTATCTGAACGACGGCGCAGGTCAGTTCGTCCCCGGCTGGCAGATGGAGGATAGCCAGGCCATGTACGGTGACCTGGCCCTGGCCGACCTGGACGGCGACGGCGACCTCGACGCCCTGATCGCCAGCGGTTTTCGCTCCGAAGGCAGCTTTCCGACCCGGCTGCTCTGGAATGACGGCGGCCGGTTTACGGACAGCGGCCAGCAGTTGAACAAGACGATGGGCGCCAGGTTCGCCGTGGGTGACCTGGATGGGGACGGCAGCCTCGACGTGTTCGTCGCCAACATGGATCGCCTGCCCAGCGAGGCCTGGCTGAACGACGGCGCGGGCCGTCTGGTAGACAGTGGCCTGCGCCTGGAGAGCCCCAGCGGGCACCTGGCGACCTGGCCCTCCCTGGGCGATCTCGACGGCGATGGCGACCTGGACCTCATCGAGGCTGGCTTTGGGGGCCAGGCCGAGGTCTGGCTCAACCGGGCGCCCTCGCCCTCTGCTCCTCAGGGCACCGGCCTGATCGCCTTCTACTCCGACCGCGATGGCAACCCCGAGATATACGTCATGAACCCCGATGGCAGCGCCCCACGCCGCCTGACGTTCAACGCATTCGAAGACAGCTCACCCGATTGGTCGCCGGATGGCCGCCAAATCGCCTTCATCTCGGACCGGGATGACCCGCAGGCTGGACACTGCTTCCCAGACTGCGCGTACCAGATCTACTTGATCCACACCGACGGCAGTGGGGAACACAAGCTGCTGGACACCGAATTTCGTTGCCTCCACCCTGACTGGCACCCCGATGGCTCACGCTTGAGCTTTGATACCGAATTCAACCTGGAGGGAGACATTTATGTCGTCAATGCCGACGGCAGTGGCCTGCGCAGGCTGATTGAAGACGGCTTCTGGGCCGATTGGTCGCCCGATGGCACGCAGATCGTCTTTGCCTCCCGGCGAGATGGCAACGTCGAGCTCTACCTGGCCGACGCCGACGGCAGCAACCAGAGGCGCTTGACCGACAACAGAGACCTCGACTACTTCCCTGCCTGGTCGCCGGATGGGCGCAGAATCGCGTTCGCCAGGTTAGAGACAAAGCAGATCCACGTCATGGACATGGACGGCAGTGACGAGCAGCAACTCACCCGGCAGCAACATGCCGAAAATCCGTCATGGTTGCCAGACGGGACCGAGGTCGTCTTTCAGTCGGACAGTGAGGGCACGTTCGAGATCTATGCCATCCAGGTTGAAGATGCCCTTCAGGGCAAGGAGGGCTCGGGCCCCAGGCGGCTGACAGAGAACAGTGCAGCGGATATGTGGCCCTCCTGGATCTCCACGCCCGGGGGTGATCTCTACCTGGGTCAAACTCCGCCCGGCCTGGACGTGGAGATATTTGCCCCGGGGATCGTGTCCATCGAGGAGGGAAAGGAGTACAAGATTACCATCTCGCCCGACCTGCAAGAGATCTTGTTCACGCGCCGGACGCCCGGCGGCCGGGACGACCGCCTCTGGGTCAGCCGCCTCGAAAACGGCAAGCTGACGATACCCGAACTCGCCCCCTTCACCTACGATGCGTTCGAGACGGATGCCTGCTTCACCCCGGACGGGAACCGGCTCTACTTCAAGTCTGCCCGGCCTCTGCCCAGCGCGGAAGCGCCGAGCCGCCTGCCCAACGTCTGGTTTGTGGACAGGACCGCGACAGGGTGGAGCGAGCCGCACTTCGCCGGCTCCCCCCTCAACGACTATCAACCGGTGTACTTTTCCTTCGCGAACGATGGCACGCTCTACTTCACCCGATCGAGCCCGCGCGGGATCTACTATGCCGAACCCGAGGCAGGGGAATACCGGGAGGCGCACCGGCTCCCGGACGAGGTCAACCATGTGCGAGAAGTAGCCCACCCCGCCATCGCCCCGGATGAAAGCTACCTCGTCGTGGATTCCGCCTACGAGCAGGGCGGGCGCCTACGCGGTTCTCTGTATGTCAGCTTCAGAAGCCCGGACGGGGCATGGACCCAGGCGGTGAGCCTGCACGATGCCCTGAACGCCACCGAGGCCGACGTCTATGGTGCCCCCCGCATCTCGCCTGATGGCAAGTACCTCTTCTTTGAAAAGTATGACAGGGAGACGGATCGATCTGACCTCTATTGGGCCAGTACGGACGTAATCAAAAAGCTGGTCGGTTGGTGATAACGCTACGGCCCAGAGATGTGAAACGTGATATCGTGACAGCAATCAAGCCCGATCAAAGTCTTGACGGTCGATCCCCAACTGGTGCAGGATGCGAGCAAGCAATTGGGGACCAATGTCCTTGCTGCGATGGTAGGGAATAGAGGTCTGCTGGCCGGTGGAAGGGTTACGCCATATCTCGTGGCTACCGGCTCCATGGCGGGTAAACTGACACCCCAATCGTCTCAGCTTGCGCGTCAACTCGTCATACTTCATGCAGGGACGGCCAAGCGGGAGCGAAAGGGCAAAGAGGTGACTGTCCGCACCGTGTCAGGTAGAGGGTCGCCAGCCTCCTTCATCGAAGCAATAAGCGCTGCTGCGACCTGCGGCGCCAGAGCCAGGACTTCCTCCGTTGTCTCGCCAGCGACGAGCAGTCCGGGCAGATCGGGACTCGTGGCCATGTAGCGGTAATCACCACCGTCTTTTAGTTCTTCCAACTCGATTCTCAGATCGTACAAGAGCACTTGTGTGTTCCTTCCTATCTTGCTACGGTGAATGACGAACTTGGTCGGACTGCGCCCGAGCACTCTCTATTCTAGCACAGATGATACTGCGGTGCAACATCCAATCAGGGTGGCATCAGGGCTGTTGCAAAGTATGTCATTGCGAGCGCCAGCAAGCAATCCCCATCTCGGCAAGGGGAGATTACTCCGCTCGCAATGACAGCCACTGTCAAGGTACAATGCAACAGCCGTGAGGGTGGCATCTTGCTATCTCCACCACCAGATAGATGAGAAACGTCCTACTCACCCTGATCCATTGATGCCGGCCATCGCCTCGGCGGCTTCGCTGCCGTGCTGGCTCAGGGCATGCGGGACAGTGCCAAAGCCCAAGACATCGACGAACAGGGCAGCGGCGTCAAACTGGCCGTGGCTTTGGCCGCCGCCTGGCATATCGGCTTGTTTTTCCAGGATGAAAGGGTGTATTTCAGTTGCGTCGGTAACTTGCTGCCCACGGCGAGAACGGCCCCGGGGCCTTGAGCCGACGAATCTGAAATGCGCCCACAGCCCGAGCACACAGGATTGGGCAGGTGGCCAATCCAAGATTGCCCATCCGGCCAATGCCTCCCGGCTACTCTTTCTGTTATACTCCATAAGGTGGTCTCCGCGTCGCGGGCGCCAGTTCGAACGCTCGTGCCCGGAGATGGACCGGATGGCGGCGCAGCCGCGCACAGACCCGGCCCTGCCGGAGTTTATAGAAGCAGTGGGCCGGCGATCGCCGGCCGGTGAGAGGCAACATGGCAAGACCAACCCGCAAACAAGCTGTCAAGCGCCCATCCGGCATGGCCGGCTTTACCCTGGTCTGGACCGGGCAGCTCGTCTCCGTCCTGGCCAGCAACATGACTGGCTTTGCCCTGACCATCTGGATGTTCCAGCAGACCCGTAGCGCCACCGCCATGGGCATCATGTCGGTCTGCTTCCTGGCGCCCTTTCTCCTGATCTCCCCCTTTGCTGGCGCCATGGTCGACCGCTACAACCGCAAGCTGATGATGATGGTCAGCGACCTGGTGGCAGTCACCGCCACCGCCGCCATCCTGATCCTGCAGGCGACCGGCCATCTGGAGTATTGGCACCTCTACGTCACCGTCGTGATCCAGGGCCTGGGTGCCTCGTTCCAGTGGCCGGCCTACCTGGCCGCGATCAGCGTCATGGTGCCCAAAGAGCAGTACGGCCGCGCCAACGGCATGATGTCGCTGGTCGACTCGGGCCCTGGGGTCTTTAGCCCCATCCTGGCCGGCGCGCTGCTGCCCTTTCTCGGCCTGACCGGCATCCTGGTCATCGACGTGGTCACCTTCTTCCTGGCCATCGGTACCCTGCTGGTGGTAACCGTCCCGCAGCCCGAGGCCACCGCCGAAGGAGAGGCGGGCAAGGGCAGCCTGTGGCACGAAGCGGTCTATGGCTTCAAGTACATTTTTGCCCGGCGCCCCCTGCTCGCCCTGCTGTCGACCATCCTGCTCCTCAACCTGGTGCAGGGCATCTCTGGCGGCGCGCTCTTTGCGCCCATGATCCTGTCGCGCACCGGCGACAACAGCGTGGCCCTGGGCTCCGTGGAATCGGCCTGGGCGGTCGGCGGCGTGGTCGGCGGCCTGCTCATGAGCGCCTGGGGTGGTCCCAAACGCCGCATCCGGGGCATGTTGCTGGGCTGGATGGTCTTTACCCTGTTCGGGCAGATCCTCTTTGGCCTGGGCCGGAGCATGGCCGTGTGGATCCCTGTCGCAGTGATTGCCGCCATGTCCTTTCCCGTCAGCCAGGGGTGCAGCAACGCCATCTGGCAGGCCAAGGTCGCGCCCGACGTGCAGGGCCGCGTCTTTTCCGCACGGCGCTTTATCGCCTGGTTCGTCGATCCGATCGCGCCCATCATGGCCGGCACCCTGGCCGACTATGTCACCGAGCCGGCGATGCAGTCCCAGTCCTGGTTGTCGGACACCTTCGGCTGGCTGGTGGGCACAGGGCCGGGCTCGGGGATGTCGCTCCAATTCCTCGTCTCGGGCGTGCTCTGGATCGGGATCATTGCCGTGGCCAGCCTGATCCCGGTGGTGCGCAACGTGGAAGACCTGCTGCCCGACCACGAGCAGGCACCCGCGCCGGCCGAGGCGGCGCCCGAGCCGGTAGATGCCCCCCTGTTTGGCGAAAAGCTCGCCGAGGAGATGGCGTGAGCCAGTGGGTTGATAGACACCCAACCGGTGGTAACAGAGGCCTGAGCTTGCGATCCTGCGGCTTTGACAAGCATCGCGATCACTGGTCGGGAGATGCTCGTGCGGCAAGAGTACCGCGGATCAAGGGAATACACAATCCGGCAGTATCACTTGCTCGGAGAGGCTTGGGCTAATGCCTCTAGATTGTGACCCGCGTCGAGCATACGCGGAGGAAGGAGGAGCAACATGTCGCATCGCTACACGGTTATCGCCACGATCTTGATCATCCTGATCCTGGTCAGCGCGTGCGCCACACCCACGCCGCCCGCCACCAGTGAGCTGCCGACGGCCGCCGCCGCTGTGGCATCGGCCATGCCCACCGGGCAGCCATCAGCCCCTGCCACACAGCCGGCAGCCCCTGCGCCCCAGCCCGACGTGCCGGCCATTGCCGCCGACCTGCAGAGCCTCGACATCGACACCTTCTTTGAGGCCTCCTACAAAAAACTGCTGCTGCGCGACCCCGAGATGATCACCCAGATCGGGCTGAACGAGGCGTGGGGCGTGCCCAACGACGGACTGACCGACATCTCGGACGAACACGTGCGTGAGACCCAGCAGTTGGAGGCAGCCATCCTCACGCTACTGCGGAGCTATGACCGGGCAGCGCTCACCCCCGAGCAGCAGGTGACCTACGACGTCTACCAATGGCATCTGGAGGACCGGGCAGCCAGCTACCCCTTCATGTACCACGACTATCCGGCCAGCTTTTTGATCACGACCGGCATCAACGAGCAGTTGCTCCAGTTCTTCACCGACATCCACCCCGTGACGGACAAGCAGGACGCCGAGGATTATGTCACGCGCCTGTCGCAGGTGGACACCAAGCTGGAGCAGCTCATCGCCGGGCTCAAGCTGCGGGAGCAAGCCGGCGTGGTCATGCCCCGCTTCCTCGTCCCCTGGGTGCTCTACGGCGTGGGCAACATCGCACGCAGCGATGCTCAAGCGACGCCCTTTTACACCGCGTTCAAGGCCAAGGTCGAGGCACTGCCCGGGCTGAGCGCGGACGAAAAGGAAGCGCTGCTGCAAGCGGCTGAAGGAGAGATTGACGACTCGGTCCTGCCCGGCTTTCAAGCACTGGCCGCGGAGCTGGAGCGCCAGCAGCGCATCGCGGCCGACGACGCCGGGGTGTGGAAGCTGCCCGACGGAGAAAATTATTACGCCTACGCACTGCGCCACCACACGACCACCGACCTGACCGCGGCCAAGATCCACCAGCTCGGCCTGGACGAGCTGGAGCGCATCCACGCCGAGATGCGCGCCCGGTTCGACGAGCTGGGCTACCCGCAGGGTGCGGGCCTGCCGGCGCTGATCGGGCGCGTGGTGCAGGACAGCGGCACCCTGTCCGGCAGCGCTGTGGCGGACGCCTACGAAGCGCTCATCGCGGAAGCGTGGGAAAACCTGGGTGCCGCGTTCGATCTGCGTCCCACGGCCAACGTGGTCGTCCAGGCAGGGCCGGCCGGCGACTACTATAACCCGCCGGCCGTCGACGGCTCGCGGCCGGGCGTCTTTTATGCACGGGTGACCGGCTCCACCGAAAAGTTCGCCATGCCCACGCTGGCCTACCACGAAGCCGTGCCCGGGCACCATTTCCAGATCGCCATCGCCCAGCAGTTGCCCCTGCCCCTCCTGCGCAAGGATCTGTCGTTCATGGCCTATACCGAAGGGTGGGCGTTGTACGCCGAGCAGTTGGCCTACGAGCTCGGCTTCTACGAGGACGATCCGTACGGGGACATTGGCCGCCTGCAGGCCGAGGCGTTTCGCGCCGCCCGCCTGGTGGTCGACACCGGCCTCCACGATCAGAAGTGGAGTTATGACCAGGCGGTCGAGTTCATGATCGAAAACACCGGCCTGCCGCGTGACATGGTCGAAACCGAGGTGGCGCGCTACATCGTGTGGCCCGGGCAGGCCACTGCCTACAAGATCGGCATGATCCAGATCCTGGAACTGCGCCAGCGGGCGATGGACGCCCTGGGCGACCGGTTTGACCTGAAAGCGTTTCACAACGTCGTGCTGGGCAATGGGGCCATGCCCCTGGAAGTGCTGGAGCGGGTGGTGGACGACTGGATCGCGGCCGAGCAGGGCCAGGCAGTGGGCGGCGCCGCGTCACTCCCTGCTGCGGCGACACAGGCGCCGGCGTCCACCCCCACTCCGGCGGCTGACGTGCCGGAGCCGGTCCAGGCGGATGAACCGGATACCAGCAGCGAACAGTGGCTCAAAACCTATGGGGGAACCAGCAACACGGTGGTCGGCGATCTCCTGCCCGCCGGCGATGGCGGCTTTTTCGTCGTCGGCACCACAAATCTACAATTCGAGCCCGAAGAGGCGGGGGATGTCTACCTGCTGCGGACAGACGCGGCCGGTGAAATCGTGTGGGAAAAGACCTATGGCGGCGAAGGGTACGACGGCGGGCAGTCGATCGCCGAGGCCGGCGACGGCAAATTGTTGATCACCGGAGTAACCAGCTCGTTCGACACCGAGGGCATCGACGCCTACCTGCTCAAGGTAGACCGAGAGGGCAACGAGATGTGGGCCAGGACGTACGGCGGCCCACTGGACGAAATGACCGGCGCTGTGGCTACGGTGGACGGCGGCTACCTCCTGGGTGGCAACATCGTGGATCCCAACGACGTGATCGCCGACCCTGGCGCGGCAGGCTATGGTGGATTTGCCGGGCGCAGCAACCTCTACCTGCTCAAGGTGGACGGCGAGGGCAACGAGCTCTGGTCGCGGGCGTACGACAGCGAGGAGAACGTGCTCGCGGCGGGCGCGGTCCAAACGGCGGACGGCGGCGTAGTCGTGCTCGCGACGATCACAGACTTCCCAGAGCCAGATGACGACATCCTACTGATCCGGCTCGACGCCGACGGGGACGAGGTCTGGTCACGCACCTGGGAAGAGGGCGTTCTCACGGCGCACGCACTCGCCGAAGCGACAGGCGGCGGCTATTTGATCGCCGGGTCGACCGCCACTCCGGATGCCACTGCCGATGCGAAAGAAGACTTCCTGTTCATCCAGGCCGATGCAGACGGGCACGAGATGTGGCGGAGCACCTTGGGTGAACCGGATGTGATCGACTATGGCGTGGCGCTGTCCCGCACGGCGGATGGTGGGTACATCGTCGTAGGAGAACGCACCGCAGACAGGATTACCTGGGAGAGCGACATCACGCTCGTCAAGATCGACGCCAGGGGCCGGCCGCTGTGGCGGCAGGTTCGACCCGCTACGCACACCAT
>JAFGOG010000286.1 GCA_016926595.1 Anaerolineae bacterium | reverse complement strand
GCCGGCGTCGTGTTCGCGCAGGGACCGGTTGACGACGGCGATGGCGTGCGGGACCTGGTCGGCCAGGGGCGCGGGCACAGCTATGGCTTTGTGGACGAGGACGGCGACGGCGTCAACGACCGCAATGGGTCCGATTGTGCGTTTGTGGACGAGGACGGCGACGGTTTGTGCGACGTCTGCGGCGGCCTGCCCGGCGAGGGTGAGGGGCAGGGGGAAGGCTATCGCCGTGGAGAGGGCACCGGCAGCGGGAATGCCTACGGTCGCGGAAACCGCTATGGTTTGGCCGATGACGATGGACAGCAGACACAAAGGGCCGGACGTGGCGGGTTTGGCCGACAGGTTTCAGGACAATAGCTCCCAGTGTCTGGGCCGAGGTTGAGAGATTCAGCCTCGGCCCAGAACTCGATCGTCAAGGTATGGGCCAGTCTGCTTGACGGCTGAGCCCGTTCGCGTTAGAGACACCCCGCCCATACAGACACTTGCAGCAAGCCCAAAAAGATCATATAATCCTCGTGTGCGGGTCCAGATGCCCCCTATGGTCCAGCGTTGCGAGGACAAGTCAAGCATGATGTTGTGGATGAAAAAGCACTTTGCGCTGGGGATAGGGAACCCGCAACGGAGCATCTCCCTGCCAAGATGCCTTCCCCATGAATGAGCAGACCGGAAAACGACCTCGCGCCAACGAGACGATCCTCTTGGTCGACGACGAACAGGCCATCGTTGAGCCTTTGCGCTATCACCTGGAGCGAGAGGGCTATGCCGTGATCGTGGCCCACGATGGAGAAGCAGCCTTGAGCCGGGCCAGGGCGGACGATCCGGACCTGATCGTGCTGGACCTCATGCTGCCCAAACTCGATGGGTGGGAGGTCTGTCGTATCCTGCGCCAGGAAAGCACCACTCCGATCATCATGCTCACGGCCCGCGATGAGGAATCAAGCAAGGTGCTCGGTTTGAACCTGGGCGCCGACGACTATCTCACCAAGCCGTTCAGCTTTCAGGAACTGCTGGCCCGCGTTCGGGCGCTGCTGCGCCGTGTGGCCTACGAGAGAACAACCCCTGGCGAAGCCGTGATCCGCATCGGAGCCGTTGCCCTCGATACGCAGGCGCATCGGGTCAGCCTGGAGGGGGAGACGCTGCAGATGACGCAGATGGAGTACAAGCTGCTTCAGACCCTGATGGAACGATCCGGGCACGTCGTTCGCCGGAACGACCTGATGGATCGGGTATGGGGGATCGATTGGATCGGGGACACCCACACCCTGGACGTCCACATCCGCTGGCTTCGCCAAAAGATCGAGCCCGAGCCCGGCCGCCCCCGGTACATCCAGACCGTTCGGGGGGTTGGTTACCGGTTCGCGACGCCGGAAGAGGTGGAGACGTGAGACGGGCCCGCAGCTTGCGCCAACGCCTGATGCGCACCTATGCCGTTCTGATCGTCCTGGTCCTGGCCCTGGTGATCGCCTGGGCAGGGTTGGTCGTGCAAAACAGTCGCATCGAGCACCGCCGGCAGGAGCTGGAGGTCGAGGTCCTGTTTATCGCCGGCGTCCTGGCCGAAACCACGGCCGGCGAGACGACCGCCGACTGGGCGCCCCCGCGCCTTCAGGACATCGCGGCCTCTCTGGGGGGACAGGTCAAGCGACGGCTGGTGGTGGTGGACGATCGTGGACATGTGCTGGCCGATTCGGCCGGCGAGCTGGCCCCGCTCGTTCGCATCAGTGATGCCGAGATCGCGGCTGTTTTGCGCTCCGAGGGTCTTTATGCGAGTGCGCCGATCGACCAGGGGAACCAGGCGTTGGGAACAGTCTACCTGGCTATGCCCGTGAGTGAATTGCAATCGCGCGTGTATCGTCAATGGCTTCTCCTGGTAGGCCCTGGCTTGCTGGTCGCCCTGGCGACGGGGGCGGTCGGCCTGTGGCTGGCGAACCGGATATTGGAACCTGTGCGCGCCTTGACCCAGACTGCACAAGAGATGGCCGGGGGAGCCCTGGACCGGCGCATCGCCGTCGATTCGGCGGATGAATTGGGTGATATGGGGCGCGCCTTTAACTGGATGGCCGACCGGGTGACGGGGATGTTGGCCCAGCAGCGTGTCTTTGTGGCCAATGCCTCCCACGAACTGCGCACTCCGTTGACCAGCATACAACTCTGGCTCGAGGCGCTCCTGGGCGGCGCCAAGGACGACCCTGAAACGGCTGCCCGCTTCCTGGGCGAGATCGCCCGGCAGATCCAACGTCTCTCGCACATGGTCGAGCAGTTGCTCAACCTCTCTCGCCTCGAGTCGGGCCTGGTGTCCACAGAGCGCGCTCCCACGCCCTTGCCGGGATTCGTCCGTGGCGTGGTGGCCGAGCTCGCGCCGCTGTTCGAGCAGAAAAACCACGTCGTGCAGTTGGAGATCCATGATTCCCTGCCCAGCGTCCCCCTGGATCCCGATCAAATCCGGCAAGCGCTGATCAACCTGCTGGACAATGCGTCAAAATACACCCCTCCGGGCGGTCAGATCCGCGTGGTGGTGGACCGGCACAGCGGCGATGAACAGCGGGTTGGCGGTTCGGCATCCGCCCGGCCGATGTGGGTTCGGGTCTCGGTGTCCGATTCCGGCCCGGGCATTCCTGAGCAGGATATGCCACACATTTTTGAGCGCTTTTACCGGGGCGCGGAGGCCCGATCTGGCGGCGAAAAGGGCGCCGGCCTGGGCCTGGCCATCGTCAGGTACATTGTCGAATCCCAACACGGCGGTCGTGTCTGGGCCGAGAGCGAGACAGGCCGGGGGACCACCGTCCATTTTACGCTGCCCTTGAACCCTCCGATGCCCTGAGCGAGCATCCCTTTCGCGCAGAGTCCGCCTCATGCAAGGCAAATCGACAAGCGCCCGCACAGGGCGCTTTTTTTGTTGGACAGGATTTGACCTGGATTTGAGGTAGCCTTGAGAAAGGCTTAACCACAGGCGCGTCCGTTTGTGGTATGATGGTCTCAGTAAGCGTGAAAGATCTGTTCAAAGTGAGGGAGAGACTATGTTTCGCAGAAAAGGCTTTTGGATTGTACTCGTTATCGTCTTGCTTGCGGCTGCCGGCGGCGGCTACTATGCTTACAAGTTCTACCTGGCCGCTCAGCAGCCGTCCGAGCCGACGATCAAGACGGCCAAAGTACGCAAAGGCGACTTGATCGTCTCGGCCAGTGGGGCCGGTGAGCTCGTCTCACGGGCAGAAGTCGATCTCGGGTTTCGCAGCGGCGGCTTGCTGGCCGAGGTGTCTGTAGAGGTGGGCGACAAGGTGCGTGCAGGCGACACGCTGGCCCTGCTGGACGACGCCGAGGCGCGCAAGGCCGTGGCGATCGCCGAGCTGCAGCTCACACAGGCCCAAGCTGCCTTGACTGCCCAGTTGGATACGGCTGCGGCCGAACGCGCCGTCAAGCTGGCCGAGATCCAGGTCGCGCAAGCCGAGACCAATCTGCAAGTGGCACAGCTCAAGCTGGACGAACTGCTCGACTGGCAGGCGGACGAGAGCGCGGTCAAGCTGGCGCAGGCCAACCTGGCGGCGGCGCAGGCCGGCTATAGAACGGTCGCCGCACGGTACGAAAACCAGGACGATCTGCTCACTCCGGCGCGCGTCAACCTGCAGCAGGCTGTGGACACGCTTGCCGAGGCGCAGGCGTTTTACCGGGATGCGATGGATGGCGCTCGTGACTGGGAAAAGAACATTGACCTCACGCGTGAGGCGGCGGCCAAGGCCTTGTCCAAGGCCACCTACGATCTGGAGGTGGCGCAGGCCAACTATGACCTGGCAGTCATCGGCGCGAACAACGGCGATCTGCTGGATGCCAGCGCCAAGGTGCTGAATGCCCAGGTCGCGCTGACCAACGCGCAAACCGGCCCCTCTACAGCCGACATCCAAGGGGCGCGCCTCCAGGTAGAACAAGCCAGGCTCGCCATGACCCAGGCTCAACTCAACCTCGAAGCGGCCCAGTTGGCCGAGGAAGGGGCGGACACGACGCAGGCCGAGGTCACAGTGGCACAGGCGCGGCTCAACCTGGAAGCCGCGCAGCAAGCGCTGACGCAGGCCGCGCTTATCGCACCCTTTGACGGCATCGTTTCGGCTGTGTACGCATGGGCCGGTGAAAACGTAGGCGCCGCTCCGGTCGTCACCCTGTCCGATCTGAGCTGGCCCGAGTTGGTGGTCTATTTGGATCAGACCGAGCTGGACAAAATCGCGGTCGGCTACGAGGTCCAAGTCATCTTTGACGCGCTGCCGGAAGAGACGTTCGTCGGCCGTGTCGAGCGGGTGGACCCGGCCCTGGTGACGGTCGATGGCGTGCCGGTTATCCGGGGGCGCGTGCGGCTGGACGAAACCTCGTTCGGCAAGCCGCAGACGCTGCCCGCCGGGTTGAGCGCCGCCGTCGACGTGATCGGCGGGCGGGCCGAAGACGCGCTGCTCGTGCCGGTCGAGGCGCTGCGCGAGTTGTCGCCTGGCCAGTACGCGGTCTTTGTGATGGAAGCCGGCAAGCCGGTCATGCGCGTTGTCGAGGTGGGCCTGATGGACTATACCAGCGCCGAGATCCTGGGCGGCCTGGCGCTGGGCGACCTGGTCAGCACCGGCGTGGTGGAGACGGAATGATGCAAGAACAACCGATCATTGAAACCAAGGACCTGGTCAAGGTCTATGGCGAGGGCGAGATCGCGGTGCGGGCCCTGGGCGGGGTGGACTTGCGCATCGACCCGGGCGAGTTCGTAGCGGTGATGGGCCCATCGGGGTCGGGCAAGAGCACGCTGATGAACATCTTGGGCTGCCTGGACCGGCCGACCTCGGGTAGCTATCTGCTCGACGGGCAGGACGTCAGCCGGCTTGACAAAAAGCGGTTGGCGGCCACCCGTGGGCGCAAGCTGGGGTTCATCTTTCAGTCTTTCAATCTGTTGTCCCGAACGACGGCGCTCAAAAACGTGATGCTGCCCTTGATCTATGACAAGGAAAACGTTTACACGGTGGAGGAACGGGAATCGCGGGCCATGGAGGCCCTGGACGCCGTAGGGTTGGCCGATCGGGCGTACCATCGCCCCAACGAGCTTTCCGGGGGACAGCAGCAGCGGGTGGCGATCGCCCGTGCACTGGTCAACGACCCGGTGCTGATCCTGGCCGACGAGCCGACCGGCAACCTGGATACCCGCTCCAGCTATGAGATTATGGACATCCTGCACGGTCTGCACGATCGTGGACGGACCATCGTGATGGTCACCCACGAGCCGGACATGGCCGCCCACACGCAGCGCACGATCTGCGTCCGCGATGGCCAGGTGATCTCTGATGGCCGGGATGGAGCCGGGGGCTGCGTGCAAGGCGCAGAGGAGGTGTGAGATGAACCTGGCCGAACCGATGAGAATCGCGTGGGAAGGCATTACGGCCAACAAAGTGCGTTCAATGTTGACGATGCTGGGGATCATTATCGGGGTGGCGGCAGTGATCGTCATGATCGCGGTCAGCGCCGGGGCCGAGGCGACCATCGCCGACCAGATCAACAGCCTGGGCGCCAACCTGATCATCATCACCGCCAAGCGAGGAACGCCGGGCGCCGCAAGGACCCTGGTCTATGACGACGCGGAGGCCATCGCCGAGCAGGTCAAGGGCATCACCGGCGTCGCCGCCGAGCAGTTGACCTCGACCCTGGTGGTCAAGGCGGGCAGGAATTCGATCGAGACAACCGTGCTGGGAACGACGCCCGACTTTCCGACGGTGCGCGATGTGCCTGTCGAGGATGGGCGGTTCTTGAGCCAGGCCGAGTTGGATCGCGCGGTCAAGGTCACCGTGCTGGGCTATGGCATCGCCAAGGATCTGTTTGGGGATGACTATCCCGTCGGCCAGAGCGTGACCATTGCTACACAAAAGTTCACAGTCATCGGCGTGATGGAGGAAAAGGGCGTCGTCGCCGATGTGGACTATGACGGGCGGATCTATATCCCGATCACCGTCGTCTTTCAAAAATTCACCCCCTCCAGGCTGGCGGAGGACAGGGTGCGCACGATCTATACCCAGGCGGAGAGCAGTGAGACGATGGACAGCGCGATCCTGCAGATCCAGAGCCTGTTGGCCCGCCGGCACGACGTGGCGCCAGAGAACCCTGACTTTACGGTGCAGACGCAGCAGGATATCATCAGCACGCAAGAGGCGACGACGGCCGCGTTCCGCGCCCTGTTGGCCTGGGTGGCGGGGGTATCGCTCCTGGTGGGCGGGATCGGGATCATGAACATTATGCTGGTCAGCGTGACCGAGCGTACGCGCGAGATCGGCATCCGCCAGGCGGTGGGCGCGGACCCCGCCGACATTCGCTGGCAGTTCCTGATCGAGGCGCTGATGCTCAGCCTGGTCGGCGGCCTGATCGGCGTGTTTGCCGGGGTGGGGGGATCGTGGTTCTTTGGCCGGATCAGCGAGATGCGCACCGTGATCGTGCCCAGCTCGATCGCCCTGGCCTTCAGTTCTGCGGCCATCGTCGGCGTCTTTTTCGGATTCTTTCCGGCCAACAAGGCGGCGCAGCTCGACCCCATCGAGGCGCTGCGGCACGAGTGATGGGGCACACACCTTTCATGGCACGTGACATAAGAGAAACGCTGTTAAGAGTGTGGGAGGAAAACGATGATACGTAAATGGATGACGCCCGTATTTCTCATACTGGCCCTGGCGATAGCAGGGTGCGGAAGCAGTGGCAAGACGGCATCGGATACGGCTGCGACGAGCCTGACCGAAGACTATGCCGACGCGCTGTCGATCCGTTCGCAGCTCGTGCTGGGCACGCTCAAGCTGGAAGAGACCGGCTTGGCGGTCACAACGGCGCAGGCCGCCGACCTGCTTCCCTTGTGGCAGGCGGCTCGCAGCCTGACACGCAGCGGCACCGGCGCGACAGAAGAGACCGACGCCGTGCTCAAGCAGATCCAGGAGACGATGACGCCGGAGCAGCTTGAAGCGATTGCCGCGCTCAGGCTGACCCGCGCCGACACCCAGGCGATGGCGCAAGCGATGGGCCTGTTGACCGGCACCGGAGAGGGTGCCGCTGGAGGGCGGGGACAGGGGCAGAACCTGAGTGCCGAGGAACGTGCCACCCGCCAGGCTGAGCGGGAAACGAGCAGCTCGGTCGGCACGAGCGAGGCATTGTTGGATAGATTGATCGAAACGCTGGAAATGAGAGCAAAATAGGAGACGAATGGTGAGACGAAAATGGAACAACTGGCTGTTGGTCGTGGTAGCGGCAGTACTGGCTCTGTCGCTCGCGGCCTGTGGGGGACAAAGCGCCGAACCGGGCGTCGTAGCCGATTCAACCGAGCTGACAGAGAGCTATGAAGACGCGCTGACGATCAAGAACCAGCTCTTGCTGGGCACGTTGCGGCTGGAGGACACCGACCAGGCGATCACAAGCGCGCAGGCCCAGGCGCTGCTCCCGCTCTGGCAAGGCTATGCGGCGCTGACGACCAGCGGCACGGCAGCCACCGAAGAGATCGAGTCCGTGCAGAACCAGATCGTGGAGACAATGACCGGCGAGCAGGTCGCCGCCATCGCCGGCATGCGCCTGACCAACGCGCTCCTGCAGGAATTCTATGTCGAGGCCGGCTTGACCGAGGTCAAGACGCCGGAACCGGGTGTCACGCCGGAAAGCATGAGCTCACTGTCCAAAGAGGACCGGCAGGCCACCCGCGTTGCCAGCGGCGAGGAAGTGGGAACAGGGAGCGGCAGCGGCAAGAGCGGGGCGTTGGTCGATATGGTCATCGAATTGCTGGAGAGCAAATGAAAATGAATCAAGAACCCGATCGTTTTGAAATGCAGGAAGCGAGGCCGAGAAACGTCAATTGGCGCCAAGTCGGGGCTTTCCTGGGGCTGACCTTTGGCCTGACCTGACTGCTGAACCTGATCATGTGGCGCACGGTGGACTATGCCAGCCCGGCGACCACGATCGTGCTCAGCCTGCAGATGCTGCTGCCCGCTTTTGTCGCCCTCGTGCTGGGCATGTTTGTTTTCAAGGACAGCCCGATCCACATTGCACGGTACAGGGAGCGGCCTCGCTGGTTCTTGTATGGGTTCCTGGGCTATGCCGGCGTTTATGTCGTGCTGGCCGCATTGGCTCTCCTCTCCCCCGAGTCGGCGCCGGCCCTGAACCGGATCGGCACCGGGCTCTCGGCGCTGCTGGTGATCTCGCTCATCGTGCTGCGCGTCACCGGCGGGCGGGAGCCGTTGGCCCGCCTGGGGCTGGCCGGCGGCCGGTGGACCTGGTGGCTGCTTGGCGGGCTGGCGCTGATCCTGTTCTACTCGGCCTAGATGCTGATCAACCACCTGTTTGGCCTGGGGCAGCCGGCGGATGTGGCCGCACTGGCCGGGCAAGTAGGGCTGTCACCCGCCGCCTTTGTGGCCATTGTGACCGTGCAGACGCTGACGTTCAACCCTTTCCTGGGCCTGATCATCGCCTTGGGCGAGGAATACGGCTGGCGGGGCTACCTGCAGGGCGAGCTGACCCGCCTGGGCCGGGTCAAGGGCATTCTCTTGCTCGGCGTGATCTGGGGCCTGTGGCACGCGCCGGCGATCGCCATGGGACACAACTACCCGGGGCGTCCCGTCCTGGGGATCGTCTTGATGACCGTCTATTCGACCCTGTTGGCCTACGTCCTGGGGTACGCCGTGCTCAAGACGGGAAACGTCCTGTTGGCCGCCTTTTTGCACCAGTTGAACAACGGCTTTGGCGCCTACCTG
>JAFGOG010000285.1 GCA_016926595.1 Anaerolineae bacterium | reverse complement strand
TCCTGATCGCCGCCGCTTCCTGGTCGCCGGCCATGGCCGCCGTGCACGAGACGGTCCCGGCCTACGACTGGGCCTTTGACTATGTCCGGGCCAACGAAGAGCCGGGCGACGCCGTCGTCACCTTCCTGTGCCAGGCCGCCTTCTTCCACCTCGGCCGCTGCGACTATCTGGCCATCCCTACCGACTATAAGGGCTTTGCCTTCGAGAAGGACGGGCGGTGGGTCAGCGGCTGGGACGAGGTGCCGATCGTCGACTCGGCCGGCGCCCTCCGCCAGGCGCTGGCCGGCGCGCCGCGCGCCTGGTTCGTCGTCGACGAGGGCCGCTTCAGCCGGCGCTACAGCCCGGAATTCGTCCAGGCCGTCCTCGACGGCATGGAGCTGGTGGCCCACGACCGGGAGATGCTCGTTTTTCGCGGCCCAGAATAGACTTGGCAGGTCCAGTTTTCTCATCTAATTCTAATCTTCCCTTAACCTTCCTCTAACCCAGGCGCGATACACTATCCTCGGCAAACAGAGAGAGACTCTTATCCTTAAACAGCATAGTTTTGAGTAGAGATCCGGCTTGGGGAGGCCGGATTTCTACTTTATCTCGCCTCGCCCGTTGGAGGAGAGGCAGGGGTGAGGGAGAGGCTCTGTTTTTACAAAACCCCCAACTTGTGGCATCATATCCTCATGTCGATCCGGCTTAGACTCACACTGTCGTACACTACCATCCTGGCCGTGACGCTGATCCTGTTCAGCGCGGCGCTGCGCTACCTCTTGATCTCCTCCAACCTGAGCGGCATCGATCGCGAGCTCAAGACGGTCTCTGAGCGGCTGGCGCAATCGACCCAGATGGTGCCCGACTTTAACTTCTGGGAAAGAACGCTCGAAGTGCCGCGGCTGGACGCATACAGCACCTCTGGCCTGTACATCCAGGTCTATGGCCGCGACGCGGCCAGGATCGTCTACCGCTCCCCACTGCTGGGCGAGGCCTCCCTGCCCCTCGACCCGTCGGCCACTACCGCCGCCTGGAATGGGGCGTCGGGTTTCCAAACCCGGACGCTGGGCGACTCGCGGGTGCGGATCTACAACGCGCCCCTCGTCCGCGACGAGCGGGTGGTGGGTATCATCCAGGCGGCCATCTCCCTGGCCCAGTTAGATCAGACGCAGCGACAACTGATGATCATCCTGATCGCGGGCAACCTGATCGCCATCGCCCTGTCGGCGGGCCTGGGCGCGCTGCTGGCCCGAACTGCCCTGGCGCCGATCGACGACATCACCCGCACAGCGCTGGCCATCTCCCGCGCCGAGGACCTCAGCCGCCGCCTGGCCGAAGGGCCCGGCCCCCAGGACGAGGTGAGCCGGCTGGCATCCACCTTTAACGAGATGCTCTCTCGCCTGGAATCGCTCTTTCACACCCAGCGCCGCTTTATCGCCGACGTGTCGCACGAGCTGCGCACCCCCCTGACCACCATCCAGGGCAACGTCGGCCTGCTGTGCCGGGGAGCCGCCGACGATCCGGCCAGCCGCCAGGAGACGGTAGACGCGATCGAGAGCGAGGTGGCGCGCATGTCGCGCCTGGTGTCCGACCTGCTGCTGCTGGCCCAGGCCGACGCCGGCGTCCAGCTCAAGGCCGAGCCGGTCGAGCTCGACACCCTGCTGCTCGACGTCTACCGCCAGGCGCGGCTGATGGCCAGGAGCGTCGAGATCGGCCTGGGGCATGAGGATCAGGCCGTCGTCATGGGCGACCCGGACCGGCTGCGGCAGCTCCTCCTGAACCTGGTGGACAATGCCCTGAAATACACCACTGGCGGCGGGCGCGTCACCCTGTCGTTGGAGCGCGACGACGACTGGGTGCGGGTGGCCGTGGCCGACACCGGCATCGGCATCCCGCCCGAGGCCTTGGAGCCAGGGCCCAACGGCATGCCGCTCATCTTTGAGCGTTTCTACCGCGTGGACAAGGCCCGCTCGCGGGCGCGGGAGAACGCCGGGCTGGGCCTGTCAATCGCCCACTGGATCGCCGCCGCCCACGGCGGCCGGATCGAGGTTGAAAGCCAGGTGGGCCACGGCAGCACCTTTACCGTGTGGCTGCCGACAATAAAGACCTGACAGGGCGGGCCTGTCAGGTCTGGGCCGTCGGCGTCTTTTGGCCGTCGGCGACTACTGCCCGATGAAATTGACCAGGTACTCGATCGACGCGCTGGCCTTTGCCTCCTCGAGGACCGACACCAGCGCCTGCTGCTGCCGCAGCAGCAGCGCCTGCTCGTCGAGCGGCTGCATGCCTCGCTCTATCACCTTGATAATAAAATAGCTCGACTGCCCCTTGATCACCTCGCTGTACTGCCCGGATTCGAGCGACCAGGCCACCTGTTCGATGTCGGCCGGCATGCCCCCCTGGGCGAACCAGCCAATGTCCCCACCTTTCTCCTTGCTGTCCGGGTCGTCTGAGTACAGCTTGGCCAGCTCGGCGAAATCCCGCCCGGCTTTTAGCTCCTGCACGATGGCCTTGCCCAGCGACTCGTCGGTAAAGCCGATGTAGGCCAGGTGGACCTGCTCCCCCTCCTCCTCCACCTGCTGGATAGCGACCAGCTTGTTGACCAGGAGATTGTCCTTCACCAGCCGGGCATAACCGTTGGCGTCGAGCCCGTTCGCCGCCAGGTAGCTGTCCCAGTCGGCATTCGCTCCGGTGGCCAAGACCCTTTGCTTATCCTGCTCGAGCTGGGCCTGCACCTCGGCGTCGGTGACCGTCACCCCCTGCTCGGCGGCGACCTGCCACAGCAGCCGCCGATCCACGGCCTGTGTCAGAACATCCTGCTGAAACTGCTTCAGCCTGACCTCCATGGCCGGATCGCCCCAATCGATCTGGTACTGCTTGGTCACCTGGAACAGAACCTGCCTCAGCACCGGCTCATAATCTGCCCAGGTCACCGCCTCGCCGTTGACCCGGGCCAGGGTGGCGCCGTCCAGGCGATCGATCTTGCTCAGCGCCAGGGTGGCGTCAACCCTGGGCTGGGGTGTGCCGGCCGTCGGCAGAACCACCGGGCCTGCGGGCGCCTCCCCCGTGGGGGTTGCCGTTGGGGTCGAGCCGCAGCCAGCCGCCAGCAGGACCATCGTCGCCAGGGCCAGCAACAGCGCCAGCCGTAACCATCGCTTGTCAACCATCAACAGACTCCCTATGCTCCAGATTAAAAAACGTCTGCCTATTCTAGTACCATCGCCCGCTTTTGTCAATTCAACAGCGCCCCATTTGACAGCCCCTTCCGTTGATGCTATAATCCGCCCCACTTGCGCATAGCAGGTGAAACCGAATACTCGCCCGGAAAAGAGGTATAAGCTATGACAAAGCGAGAGTCTGCGATGGGCAACGTCCGCGGTCTGCTCGTGATCCTGATCCTCCTCTGCTCTCCACTTCTGGCCATGGGCCAGGCTGCGCCCGACAGCCAGCCAGCAGTCCAATCGGGATGGCAGATCTTCCCCGTTCCCACCGGCACGGGCACCATGTACGCCATCAGTATGTCCAGCGCCGTCGGCGGCTGGGCGGGGGGCATGGCCGGCGCCTTTCTGCAATGGAATGGCGCCGACTGGTCGCCCAACGCCTCGCCCCACGACAGCGCCATCACCGCCATCGACTCCCTCGCCGCGGATTCGGTCTGGGCCGTGACCAGCGCCGGCAGGATACTCAAATTCGACGGCGTCTCTTGGGAGATACACAGCACGGTAGACGCCTGGCTCGACGACGTGGCCATGGTCGGCGCCTCTGACGGCTGGGCCGTCGGCTCCAGCGGCAAAATCCTCCGTTACAACGGCTCCACCTGGACGGAGGTCGGCAGCCCGACCAGCTCCTGGCTCAAGGCGGTCGACCTGCTCGCCGCGAACGACGGCTGGGCCGTGGGCGCGCAGACCATCCTGCGCTGGGCGGGCTCGGGCTGGAGCGTCGTCGGCAGCGCCTGGCCGACAGTGTTCACCGACGTAGACATGGTCAGCGCGAACGACGTCTGGGCCGTGGGCGGAGGCGGCGCCATCTACCATTACGACGGCGGCGGCTGGACGGCGGTCGACAGCCCCACCACCCGCGGGCTGCGAGGGATCGACATGGTCGACGCCAACACCGGTTGGATCGTCGGCGACAACGGCACCATCCTCCAGTACGTGTGCGGCGCGTGGCACGAGGCCGCCAGCCCGACCACCAAGACCTTGAATGGCATCGCCATGGTCGGCGCTGGCGACGGCTGGATCACAGGCGACCTCGGCGTCATGCTCCGCTACTACCCGCCCCCGGCGACCAGCCTGTACCTCTCCAAGCAGGCCAGCCCGGCGCACCAGTACCGGGGCGGCCAGGTGACCTATACCATCCTCTTTGGCAACGACGGCGCCACGGCGTGCGGCGTAGACGTGACCGATGCCCTGCCGGCCGAGGTCCAGTACGTCTCGTCCAACCCGCCGGCCGCCTACAACCCGGGCGCCCACGAGCTGGCGTGGCCCGACCTGACCCTGGGCCAGGGCGACCAGATCCAGGCGACGGTGGCGGTGATCATCGACCCGGCGACTGCCCCCGGCACGGTGATGACCAATACCGCCTACCTGAACTGGCAGAGCCAGGCGCTCGAGGCCACGGCCAGCCACGACGTCATACCGCTGCCGGCCAACCTGTCCTCCTCGTACAAGCAGGCCAGCGACCGCCACGCCGCCCCGGGCGACGTCCTGACCTACACCATCTACCTGGCCAACAGCGGCGACCTGGTAGCCCCCTCGGTCCAGGTCACCGACGCCATACCGGCTGACACGCAGTACGTGACCGGCAGCGCCCACACCACCCAGGGCGTGATCGGCGGCCCCGATCCGCTCGTCGTGACCGTGGGCGACATCCAGCCCGGCGCCGAGGTGACCATCACCTTCCAGGTAACCGTCGGAGGGCCCATCTCTGGCTGCTGGGCCGTGTACAACGCGGCCCACATCGGCTCCGGCGGCGCCCACTTGACCCGCGCGACAGCAACCTACGTCGGCGCCTGTTCTGCGGTCTACCTGCCGGTCATCAACCGCCAATACTAGAAAAGCTTTCGACGTCTGCCCCTGGCAGACATCGAAAGCCTGCAAAACGGGCCAAGGTTAACATTGATCCACCGGCAACTGGGGTATTGACAAAACCGGCTGTTTGATGTAGAATAGGATAACCTGCCTGCTGTTCAGTTGGTCTTGCGCAGTGACGAGAAAGGAGGTAACTATCGGAAAGCTCCAAAGTTGTCCCGAGATCCTGTTGTTTGCCAAACTACCCAAAACTATGCTGATTAAGGAGATGACAAAATGAAGCGTCTGTTTACCGTCTTCACAGTTGTGTTCGTGATGCTCATGGTTGCCAGCACCGCCTTCGCCGCGACTCCTCCCCAGAAGCCGGACGGCCTGGTGGAGCAGAGCTGGCAGGCCTTTGCGCCCGCCTGGGATCCCTGGGAGTTCGATCCCGCCTACACCATCCTGGGCAGTGTCTGGGACTTTGAGTTCTGGCTGACCGACCCGGGAGGCTTCCTGGCCCCGTTCACCCCGGTGGACATCTGGCTGTGGGCGCCGTCGACCACAGGCGGCTGGCCCCTGGCCATGGCCCAAACAGCAGGCACCTGGTTCCTGCCCATCGGCGCCTCTGAAGTGCGCCGCCAGACCTGGCCCACCTACCAGATGACCGACAGCGTCGGCTACTACTACAGCGAGTTCATGCTGCCGCGCGACGAAGTCTGGTACCCCTGCTCCTACCCCTGCAAGTGGAAATGCAACTTCTGGGATCCGATCCAGGGCATCGAAATCTACCACTCGCCGCTCGTCCAGGTCTTTGTCTACCGCCAGCCGGTAGGCTCGTTCTGGTACCTGCTCTACCCGCTCTACTGGCCGTGGGCCGGCGATCCGATGGACACCGTCGCCCCGCTGACCGCCTGGGCTTTCCTGGGCAACGGCGTCTGGGTCGAGAACGCCTACTGGGAGTTCGAGATCGAAGGCTACTACTGGACCACCCGCGACCTAGAGGTGGAATGGCCGGCCGACTGGCCATTCATCTGCCCGTGGATGTAGTAGCAGCACGGTAATCGGGACGGTCCCGCCGCCCGGCAGGCAGGCGCCGGACCCACTGCGCCAGACGGAGACCTTCGTCTGATGGTGGGACCACCTCTTTCTCAAGCCAAGGGGCGTATCCTTACCCAAGGATACGCCCCAAACTTTGACAAGCAGTCACCCTGAGCGGAGCGAAGGGCCCCTGCCGGCGCCGTAGGGACTCTTCGCTGCGCTCAGAATGACAATGTTAGGAGGAACTCTGTGATACCTAGTCGCATTGCCAACCGCCTGGCCCGCCTGGCCGGGGTCGCCATCTTGGGCCTGGTCCTGATCGTTGGAGGCGGCGCCTTGGGAAGCGACCTCCAGGCCCAGGACCAGCCGACTTGGCAGATCTATACTTCCGTGCCTTTCGGCTTCTTGTACTCGGTCGACATGGCCAGCGAAGCGAACGGCTGGATCGGCGGCAGTCCGGGCCTCATGGTCTACTACAACGGCGCCGAGTGGGAGCCCCAGGCGCTCGACATAGACGGCACAGTGACGGCCATCGACATACTGGGCTCCGGCAGCGGTTTCGCCGTCACCCACACCGGCCAGGTCCTGCGCTTGAGCGGCGCCGCCTGGGAGGTGGCCGCCCAGCCCTGGGACGGCGTCCTCGACGGCATCGACATGCTCAGCCCCACCGAAGGTTGGGCCGTAGGCGAGGCCGGACGGATCTTTCGCTGTTCGGGCGGCGCCTGGCAAGAGGTAAACAGCCCCACCGTAGGCTGGCTCGAGGACGTGCAGATGGCCAGCGCTGGCCAAGGCTGGGCGGTCGGCACCGGCGCGATCAGCTACTGGAATGGGTCAACTTGGACCGAGCAGCTCCGCCTGCCCGTGGACGACTATGGCGTGTTCCAGGCCATCGACGTCTTGTCGCCAACCGACGCCTGGGTCGTCGGCTCGGGCGGCATGATCTTTCACTGGGACGGCGCGGCCTGGACCAAGGTGGCCAGCCCCACCAAGATTACCCTGCTGGACGTGAGCATGGTCGACGCCGCCCACGGCTGGGCCGCCGGCGAGCAGGGGATCATCCTCGATTGGAACGGCAGCTCCTGGCAGGTCAGCAACAGCCCCACCTGGGCCAAGATCACCGGCCTGTCCATGGCCAGCGCCACCAGCGGTTGGGCCGTCACCTCCGAGGGCATCATCCTGGAATACCGCATTGGGGCGCGCCCCACGCAGACGCCGATACCCACCCGCACCAACACCCCCGTGCCGGCCGACACCGCGACGCCCGGCCCGACCGACACGCCCGCCCCGACCGATACGCCCGCCCCGACCGACACGCCACAGCCGAGCGACACCCCGACCCAGGTCCCGACCCAGGCGCCGGGCCAGACCGCGACGGCTGCCCCCACCCAGACGCCGGCCAGCGGCGACCAACCCACCGCCACACTCGAGCCAACCGCCGAGGACGGCGGCCCGACGCCCACGCTCGAAACAGCCGCCCCAACCTCGACGCCCGAGCCGGTAGCCCTGGCGACCGCCGCCCCCACGCCGGAAGGAACGGCCGGCGCAGCGCCGGCCGCCGCCGAGGAGACCCCGGCCCAGTCCCAGCCCGAAAGCGGCGGCAAGAGCCGGGTGCAGACGATCCTGGTCGTCGGCATCATCGCCCTGCTGGTGGTGGGCGCTATCGCCCTGGTCGGCTTTGCCGGGATCGGCGGCCTGTGGCTGCGGCGGCGGAGGAAGTAGCTCTTAACCTGTCAATTCTGACATGCAGGGCCGCTCGCGGCTGCGAAGCGAAGAATCTAGACCCTTCGCTTCGCTCAGGTGACAGGAGATGGTGAGGGTTTCGCGTTTCATGGCAAGAACTGCCCGCTCGTTGCGGCGCCCGGCCTCGTGGGCCATCCCCCTGGCCCTGCTGGTCGTCGCCCTGGCCACGCGGGCCGTGGGCCTCGGCTCCTTCTCCTGGCCCGACGAGCTCACCTGGCTCCAGCGCGGCGCAGCCTTTGTCACCGCCCTGGAGCGGGGCGACCTGCCCGATACCTACCTGACCGACCACCCCGGCGTTGTCCCCATGTGGGGCTTTGGCGGGGCGCTCTACCTGCGCACCCTCCTGACCGGCGACCGCGCCGCGTTCGACGCCCTGGCCGCCGTCGCCCGCGAGGCCGACGCGCCGCCCGACATCCCCTCCGCCCAGATCCCGGCCCTGTTGGCCACCGCCGCCTGGTTCACCGTCGCCGTCACTTCGCTGGCCGTCGTGGCCGCCTACCTGCTGCTCGTCCCCCTGCTGGGCCGCGGCGGGGCGGCCCTGGCCGGGCTGTTCCTGGCCCTCGACCCCTTTTTCCTGGCCCAATCGCGCATCGTCCACGTCGACGGCCTGCTGGCCAGCTTTATGCTCCTGTCGATGCTCAGCCTGCTGGTCTATCTCAAGCGCCCCGGCCGGCGGCGCTACCTCTTCCTCTCCGGCGTCATGGCCGGCCTGGCCATGCTGACCAAGACGCCGTCGCTCTTCCTGATCCCGCTCACCCTGCTGGCGCTGGGCGTGCAGTGGCTGTGGCAGCGCCGGCAGAAACCTGCGGGAGGCTGGGGAAGGTTACGGCAGGCCGCCGTAGCCTTTGCCCTGTGGCTGGCGACGATGTACGCCACCTTCCTGGCGCTGTGGCCGGCCGCCTGGCTCCGCCCCCTGTTCCTCACCTACCGGCTGTACCGCGCCTCCCGCTGGGGGACGATCGTATCGCACGGCAGCAACTTTTTCCTGGGCCAACCGGTCGACGATCCAGGACCGCTCTTCTACTGGGTCGTCCTCCCCTTCCGCCTGTCGCCCCTGGCGCTGATCCTACTGCTGGTTGGACTGGCGCTGGTCGTCCTCGCCGTGCGCGCCGCCTTGAGGCGCGCCGCCGCGCCCCGCGGCCCCTGCGAGGGGGACGGGGGCGACGTCCGCCTGCCGGTCGTGGCCCTGGCCTTTGTGGTATTCTTTACAATCATGGTCTCGCTGGCTGCCAAAAAAGGCGACCGTTACCTGCTGCCCGCCTTTCTCCCTGCCGACGTGCTGGCCGCGTGGGTGCTTGTGGAGCTGATAGAGCGTGCCCGAGCGCTGGCGCGGCGCTGGGGCAAAGGGCCGGCCAGGTCCTGGCTGTTGGCGGGCGGCGCGGCCCTCATCCTGGCCACCTCCGTCCTCTGGCTGCGCCTGGCGCCCTACTATGGCGCCTACTTTAACCCGCTGCTGGGCGGCGGCCCGGTCGCCGTGCGGACCTTTGCCTTTGGCCAGGGGGAAGGCCTGGACCTGGCCGCCCGCTACCTGAACGGCAGGGAGGACAGCCGCGACCTGCTGGCCGTCAGCTTTTACCCCCAAGAGTTCCGCTACTATTTCGACGGCAACGCCACCTCGCTGCGCCGCGGCGATTGGGACAAGACCTGGCAGTTTGCCGATTATGTCGTGTTCTACGTCAGCCAGGTGCAGCGCAAGCTGCCCACCGCCGGGCTGGTCGACTTTTTCTCCGGCCTACGGCCCGAGTACACCGCCCGGCTGGGCGGCGTCGACTTTGCCAGCGTCTACCGCTCGCCGGTCCTCCTGTCGGGGCAGCCCCCCGCCGTCGAGCGGGCGCTGGAGGGCGCCCGGCTGGGCGACAGCCTGCGGCTGGCCGGCTATGCCCTGGGCGCCGACCGGCCGGCGCCCGGCCAGGATCTCGACGTTGCCCTCTACTGGCTGCCCGAGGCTCAGCTTGGCGCCGACTATGACCTCACCGTCCGCCTCG
>JAFGOG010000284.1 GCA_016926595.1 Anaerolineae bacterium | reverse complement strand
CTCCATCCCCTCAACCACCAGGCCCAATTGACAAGGCATGCCCTCCATGATACACTCCCCCTGCTGTCACAAGTCACGTCCCTCTCTCCCTCTCCCCTCGGGGAGAAGGTAGGGGGAGAGGGAGATCCATTTTCAAGGAGCAGCGCCCATGGCAACACTGACAAACGACCTCCACCGACAGCTCTCCGGCTACTTGCACCCCAACCTCCCCTTCTACCTCGATCTCCTGCGCCAGATGGTCTCGATCAACAGCTTTACTTCCAACCCTGTCGGCGTCAACGCCGTGGGCGACCTCACCGCCGCCGCCTTTGCCGCCCTCGGCTTTACCGCGGAGAAGGTCCAGTCCGCCAACCCCGCCTACGGCCGCCACCTCGTCCTCACCCGGCCCGCCAGGTCCCTGCCAGGCGAGGCCAAGATCGGCCTGGTCTCCCACCTCGACACCGTCTTTTCCCCCGAAGAGGAGGCGGCCAACGGCTTTGCCTGGCGCCAGGAAGGGGACCGCTGCTACGGCCCCGGCACCGTCGACTGCAAAGGCGGCACCGTCGTCCTGTACATGACCCTGGCCGCCCTGCAGGCGGCAGCGCCGCAGGCTTGCGACAGCGTGACCTGGGTAGCGCTGATCGACGCCTGTGAAGAACGGGACGCCTTTGACTTTCACAACCTGTGCCGCGAGCGGCTGGCCGGCGACACCCTGGCCTGCCTGGTCTACGAAGGCGGCCACGTCGAAAACGGCGCCTTTACCGCCGTGGTCGCCCGCAAGGGCATGGCCATCTACCGCGTGACCGTCGAGGGCAAATCAGCCCACGCCGGCAGCGCCCATGCCCAGGGAGCCAATGCCATCGTCCAGTTGGCCGACACCGTCCAGCGCATCGCCGCCCTCACCGACTATCGCCGCGATCTGACCTTCAACGTCGGCCGGGTGACCGGCGGCACCGTCACCAACCGGGTACCCCACCATGCCGAGGCCTGGGTCGAGATGCGCGCCTTTTCGCCCGACATATTCGACCAGGGGGTGGCCGCCGCCCTGGCCCTGGCCAGCCAGCCCTCGGTGCGCAGCGCCGACGGCAGCTTTGCCTGCCGGATCACGGTCGAGATCGCCGAGCAGACGGCGCCCTGGCCGCGCAACCCGGCCACCGACCGCCTCCTGGCTACATGGCAGCAGGCCGGCGCGGCGCTCGGCCAGCAGGTCGCGCCCGAGGAGCGGGGCGGTCTCAGCGACGGCAATCCCCTGTGGCCGGCATTTCCCGTCCTCGACGGGCTGGGACCGGTGGGAGCCAACGCCCACAGCTCGGAGCACAGCGCCGACGGCAGCAAAGAGCAAGAGTACGTCCTCGCCTCCTCCCTGGTCCCCAAGGCCCTCCTCAACGCCGCCGCCATCCTCCGCCTGCTGGGCCGGTAGGGGCGCCGAAACCGGCCCTCAACTTGACAAAATCGCTATGCTGCAGTATTATTAGTGTATCAAACACACTAAGGAGCCTTGGGAAATCCCAAACCGGAGCGGGGTTGATGCCTAGCCAAACCAAACGCCCTTGCCCGCTGGTCACCGTCGACGCCATCGTCTTTGCCCTGCGGGACGACGACCTGCAAGTGCTGCTGATCAAGCGCAGGCGCCCGCCGTTCGAAGGGGCGTGGGCCATCCCCGGCGGCTTTGTCGAGATCGACGAGACGCTGGAAGCCGCGGCGCGGCGCGAGCTGCAGGAAGAGACCGGGCTGGCAGGCGTTGCCCTGGAGCAGTTGTACACCTTTGGCGATCCGGGCCGCGATCCCCGCGGCCGGTCGATCACCGTCGTCTACTTTGGCGCCGTGCCGGCCGGCAGCGTGGACCCTCGCGCCGGCGACGACGCCGCCGAGGCCAGTTGGTGGTCGATCTACCGCCTGCCGCCGCTGGCCTTTGACCACGACCAGATCCTGCGCTACGCCCTCACCCGGCTCCGTTACAAGCTGGAATACACAGCCGTAGGCTTTGACCTGCTCCCAGAACAGTTCACCCTCTCCCAGTTGCAGGCCGCCTACGAGATCGTCCTGGACGTCAAGCTGGACAAGCGAAACTTTCGGCGCAAGATCCTGGGCGCCGGCGTCATCGAGCCGGCGGGCGGCTACCGCCTCGGCGAAGGCCGCCCGGCGCGCCTGTACCGCTATCGCGACAACGCCGCCGCCGAGATCAAAGCCCGTCGCCTGTTTCCATAACGAGTTATCATCTCTCTCGGCCCGATTCTGGGTTTCACCCGGAACCCGGGCCAAGAGAGAAAACAGGAGGAGCATATGAACGCAGCACAATTCATAAAGGACAGCCGGCCATTCATAGAGTGGCTCGTCGCCTGGTACAACACCCGCCCCACCCTGAGCCTGGCCAACCTGATCGCCCAGGCCGGCGGTCCCGACAAGGTCGCGGTCATGGCCGTGGACGTGACCACCGGCTTTTGCAGCCAGGGCGCGCTGGCGAGCGAGCGGGTGGGCCGCATCGTCCAGCCGGTCGCCCGCCTCTTCAAGCTGGCCCACAGCCTGGGGGTGCGCCACTTTGTCCTGCCCCAGGACACCCACTCCCCCGACGCCGTCGAGTTTGGCAGCTATCCGGCCCACTGCGTCCGCGGCAGCCAAGAGTCCCAGACCGTGCCCGAGCTTGCCAGCCTGCCCTTCTCCAACCTGTTCACCATCCTCGAAAAGAACTCGGTCAGCGTCTCGATCGGCACCGGCATGGACGCCTGGCTGGACGCCCATCCCGAGGTGACAACGTTTCTCGTCGCCGGCGACTGCACCGACCTGTGCACCCACCAACTGGCCATGCACCTGCGGCTGCGGGCCAACGCCTTTAACCTGCGCGGCGTGCGGGTCATCGTGCCGGTCGACGGCGTGGACACCTTTGACATACCGGCGCCGGTAGCCGAAGAGCTGGGCATCATGCCCCACCACGCCGACCTGCTGCACCTCATCTTTCTGTACAATATGGCCGAGAACGGCATAGAGGTCGTGGCCACCGTGGAATGAGAGGACTATTATGACAACCAAGCTCGACCAATTCCGCTCCTACCGCAGGCGGATGAACCGCCGCATCCTGGACGCCGGACACCTGGGCATCAAGCGCTTTTTCAACCTCGACGCCAAGGCCTACGAGGACGGCGCCCTCCCGGCCAAGACCAAAGAGCT
>JAFGOG010000283.1 GCA_016926595.1 Anaerolineae bacterium | reverse complement strand
GTCGTAGGGCATCTCTGGGATCGGGCTCATGTGGATGGCGTTGATGGCCAAAGTGCCGCCTGGGCGCAGGGCGCGCAGGGCGTGGGGCACCAGCCAACCGGCCGGTGCGAAGGTGATGGCGCTGTCCAGCAGGGCAGGTGGCGTGTCCTGTGCTTGCCCGGCCCAGGCTGCGCCCAGTTCCAGAGCGTGCCGCTGGTGCTCTTCGCTCCGGGTAAAAACGTACACCTGGCAGCCCCAGTGGCGCGCCACCTGGATGGTGACGTGCGCCGAAGCTCCAAAGCCGTACAGCCCCAGCCTGCCGCCTGGCTCGATCTCACTCAGCCGCAGCGACCGGTAGCCGATCACTCCCGCGCACAACAGCGGGGCCGCCTGTTCGTCAGGAAAGCCGGCCGGGATCGGGTAGACGAACTCGGCAGGGGCGATCATCGTCTCGGCAAAGCCGCCGTCGGCGTGCTGCCCGGTAAAGCGGGCATTGGGGCACAGATTCTCCTGGCCGTGGCGGCAATAGTCGCACCGGCCGCATGCCCAGTAGAGCCACGGCACCCCTACCCGGGTCCCGCCAGCCAGGCCCCCGGGCCGCCCGGCTGAGCCGGGCGTGACGTCAGGCCCCGCAGCCTCTACCAACCCCACGATCTGATGTCCCGGCACCACCGGCAGGCGGGGCAAGGGTATCTCGCCTTCGACCAGGTGCAGGTCGGTATGGCACACCCCGCAGGCCAGCACCCGCAGCCGCACCTCGCCCGGCCCGGGCTCGGGCACGGGCAGGTCGGCCAGCTCCAGTGGGTTCTCCTCGGCAGGCCTGGGCGCCCGCAGGATCATCGCCTTCATGTCTATCCCCCTTGGTCGGTTATTCTACTCTAGCTTGGGGTGACTGTCAATTGGTGCGTGGAAGGTTGGAAGGCTGGAAGGTTGTGCAACAACCTTCCAGCCTTCCACAGTGCTCAAGGGGCGTTCTTCAGGACGATGGGCAGGTAGACCCGGTATGTTGGCCCAGTGGCCGTGCAGGCAGTGTCGGTGTTGTTTTCCGCCGCCGGATCCAGCGGCGCGTCCACGCATGTTGCCTCGATCCCGGCGGTGTTGCACACCTCCGTAGCCGTCACGTCAGGTGAGAGCTGGACGACCACCTCGAGTGTAGCCGAGTAGCCAGGCAGCGCGTTGAACCAGTCCAGCGATATGCCGTGCATGCCTGGATCATAGGTGCCGCCGCTGATCCAGGTGACCTCGGCGGGGAGCGCGTCGTACACCCGGCCGCTCGCCACCTCGTCCGGCCCGTTCGAGCCGAACGACAGGGTATAGGTCAGCATGTCCCCGGGCGCTGCCGATGCCGGCGCCACCTTGGTCAGCCACAGATCGGCCTGTGTGTGCTCCAGGGCGAAATCCTGGACCGTGTTTGTGCCGCTAAAGACGGTGACGCCGTCGACGGTTACGGGGTGATAGCCTGGGGCGCTGGCCGTCAGGCTAAACACGTCGGCGCACAGCGTGCCCGAGTAGACGCCGGCCGCATTGGCGATCAAGACCGCTACCTGGCCCTCGATCGTCCCCTCGGCCAGCACCTGCGCGCCGTCGATCCCCTGTCCGCCGGGCAGCGCCGTCACCGTCCCCGCCAGTGTCCCCAGCCCCTGCTCCGCCGGGTGCGCGCCGGTCACCGGGTAAAAGGCCACTGCCAGCCCATCGGCCGGGACGGCCGGGTCGTGAAAGCTGTAGCCGATGCCCGACGTGCCGGCGCTGTTCTCGACGCCCACGCTGGTCCAGTGGGTGTCGCTCACGGCCAGATATTGCAGCAGGATGGCGCCGCTGTCCAGGTCGAGGACGATCTCGAACGTCTCCGGATCGCCGTTGGGGTAGTGCTGCACCTGGTAGAACTCGACCACGAACAAGTGGTTGTCCACTACCTGGGTATAGATCGTCCCCTGGGCGCCGCTGGCCGGGTTCAGGTCATCCCAGAAGGCATAGATCGCGTTGTTTGGCAGGAAGGTGGAGGGGATAGTGTTGCCGCCCGAGTAGCTGGAACCGGCGCCAAAGGTGACATAGCCGTTGGAGCCGATGTACAGCCCGGTGTAGGATGTGCCGTAGAAGCTGAATGGCTGGCCCGCTGGCAGGGCGACGTAAGTATTGGCGTCGTCGGCCAGGTTGCGTGGCGTGCCGGTGCCTGTGACATCGATCCAGTCAAACACCGGCCCACAAGGTCCCTCACTGTCGCGCACCAGGTAAGTGGCCTGGGGCGCCAGGGCGAAATCCTCGACCAGGTTGGCCTGCATGTCGATGGCCCGATCCTGGGATATGTAACCAGGGCTGCTGACCCGCAGCGTATAGCTGCCCTGGGCCACCTGGGCGTTGTACTCACCACTAGCCGGGTCGGAGGTGACCGTGACCGGCGTTCCCAACACGGCAAGGGTCGCCATGAGGGGTGCGCCGCTGCCCTGGTCGGTCACCTGGCCTGACAGGGTCCACACCGGCGCCGGATCGAGCGCCAGGTCGAGCGTCGTCAGCGTGCCGCTGGGCACGACGACCCCGGCGACCGCCCCGGGCAGGTAGCCGTACAGAGTGGCGGTCACGTCGTAGGTTGCCGCCAGGAGCGTGGCCTGGTATTCGCCGGCCGGGCCGGTGAGAGCCTGCCGTTCCAGGCTGTTGTCGGCCTGGACGATGGCCAGCTCGACGCCTGGGAGCGGCTGGCCGGTGCTGCTGTCGGTTACCACGCCGCTGAGGGCGCCCAAGCCGGTGTCGTTTGCCGCCTGCACGGCGGCCAGCGCGTCGATGATGCCCCACCCCCACACATTGTTGGGCCGGCCGCCAGGCGCGTTTGGCGCGCACTGCAGGTCTATCTTGGGCTGGGCGCTGGACTCGACGATCTGGTAGGTGGTGGCCAGGTCGCCGATGAGGGCCGGATTAGCCGACCAGAGGAGGGCGATCAGGCCGGCGGTGTGGGGTGAAGCCATTGACGTGCCCTGTGAGGAGCCATAGCCTCCCCCTGGCACCGACGAGCGGATGCCGACGCCCGGCGCGGCGATGTCGGGCTTGATCCGCGTCTCACCGTCCACGGTCACCGGGCCGCGGCTGGAGAAGCTGGCGATGGCGTCGCTGGAGTTAAAGGCGCCCGTGGCCAACAGCTCTGGGTAGTGGCCTGGGTTGGTGATGGTCGCGCACGCCGATCCGCTGTTGCCGGCTGATTTGGCGATGGCGATACCCGCTGCGTACAGGGCCCTGGCCCCGTCGCGCAGCGTGTCTGGGTCGCAGCCCTCTTCGGCGGGGCAGGACCAGGAGTTGTTGATCACATGCGGTGCCAGGTCCGGTCGTGGATCGGCGCCGTCAAGCCTGGTTGGGGCCAGGAACCATTCCCAGCACGCCAGGTAATTGGACGCCTTCCAGGCCCCACCCGGATCGGCCAGGCAGGCGATCCACTGGGCGCCGGGGGCCATGCCGATCTGGTTGCCGGCGCTGTCGTCGCCGACGATCGTGCCGGTGGTGTGGGTGCCGTGGCTGCCGAGAGCGGTCGGTTCGCTGTACTGTCCAGAGGAGTCGTACCAGTTATAGTCGTGGCGGGTGGGCGCGCCGGGGATCCAGGGCCGGTACTGGTTGACCAGCGCCGGGTGTTGCCACTCGACGCCGGTATCGCAGCTCCCGACGACGATGCCCTGGCCGGTGTAGCCCAGCGCCCACACGTCGTCGGCATTGGTCCGGGCGATGTTCCACTCTACCGCGTCCACTGCCGCGGGGCCGGGTGGGCCGGCCGGTGGATCGTCCAGCCCGTCGAATTCTGGGTCCGCTACCACGCGGGCTACGTCGGGGCGGGCAGCCAGCCGTTGGGCTAGAACCTCGTCACCGGTCACCCGGATGGCATTGACGATGAAGAACGGGCGGTATGGCACGCCCCACGCCTCCAGGTCGGCCCGGAGTGCGGCTTGGCTCTGCTCGGCCACCGTCCGCAGCGCCTGGTAGACGTACTGGCCGCGCGCCGCCCGGCTGGGCAGCGCCTCGGCGCCCGACAGGTCGGCCTGGACGTTGAGGAACACCAGGTAAGAGAACTGGCCCGGCTTGGCGTGCAGGCCGTCTGGCGGATCCGAATCGGCTTGAGGCGATATGGCGCCCAGCGCGACCGGCGCCGTGGCGCTCAATGCCAGGATCATGATCGCCAGCCAGGCGATCCAGCTTCTTTGGGAAAAAGTGCGTTTCGTCATTGGCAGATCTCCTCCTTTGCCTAACGGCAATCAAATTCATTCGTCCCCACGCCGATTTTCTGCGCCATTTCTTCTCCGGGATAAGCACGGCGCAGCTCGATCAGGTTTAGTACCGTGTACCCGCGCTTCCGCAGGAAACGGATGATCTCGTTATTGTTCGGATCAACCCAATTGTAAAGGGTATCGCCGCCTAGTTCCTGGGCCAGGCGTTCTGCCTCGGCATATAGAGCCGATCCGATGCCCTGCCGCCGGCATTCCGCTGCTACATAAAGGGATTCGGCCCAGACTATGTCCCCATCCACACGACAAACCAAGTAGCCAACCAGGATTCCCGTCTCACTTTCTGCTGCATAGATCGGGAAACCTTTCTGCCAATACTCGGCCAGCTCTTCGCTTGCTGCCTCAAGATCCGTTCTGTGGCCCTGGCCTCGTAGCTGGGCCAATGACATGCGGAATTCGGCGACAAGCTGGACAAGCCGTTGCTCATCGCTTGCCTGAATGGGTCGGGTTTTCAAGCTGAGCTCCTCGTTGCCTGGGCGGGAAGGCGATCAGGACAAAAAGCGATGGACGCAGGTGGAAGGCTGGCCTCCGCCTGCGCCCATCTGTCATGTCCACGCCCCTACACTAGGGTGAGTAGCTCTTGAACACAAGCGGCAGGTAGATGAAGGTATTCATCTGCTGTCGCTGCAGGGCGAAATCCTGCACCGTCTCGGCGCCGTACAGTACTGCCACTTGCGCAACCGTGCTGGAGTAGTAGCCGGTGGCTTCGGCGGTCAGATCGTACCAGTCGGCGCACAGCGTGCCCGAGTAGACGCCGTTCGAGCCGGTGGTAAGGGTCGCGATCGTCCCCTCGGTGAACGATAGGGCGGTCACTGTCGCGCCTTCGATCGGGGCGCCGGTATTCAGGTCGGTCACGGTGCCCTGCAGGATGCCCAGCCCGCCGGTCGGCGGCGGCGTGCCAAAGGTCGGATAAAAGTCGACGGCCGCGCCGCTGACAATCAGCGCCGGGTCAGAGTCGGCATACTGCGTCGCCTCGGTGCCGGTCGAGTTTTCCACCCCAGCTACGGCATCGCCTACATAGCTGACCGTCTGGTACTGGATCGTGACCCTGTTGGTGTCCAGGTCGAGCACGATCTCAAAGGTCTCTGGATTGCCGTCGGGATAGTGCTCCACCTCGTGCCATTCGATCACAAAGTAGCGGTCGT
>JAFGOG010000282.1 GCA_016926595.1 Anaerolineae bacterium | reverse complement strand
TCGCCCTGGCCGCCGCCGAGATCTGCTGGGCGGCCCCCATCTTTGCGGCTCTGAGCCAGGAGACACTCCGCCACCAGCCGCTGCTGTTATGGCTGGGTATGCTGGGCCTGCTGCTCGGCTTTTTCTACCTTTACCGCGCGCTCGCCCGGGCCGACCTGCCCCTTCCGCTTCAGCAGGGCCTGCTGCTGCTGGCCCTGCTGCTCAGCATCGTCCTGGTGGTCCGCTACCACGTCTATGCCGGCCTGACCTATCGCGGCGCGGAATGGTTCGGGTATATCTGGGGGCGCCTGACCTCCAATACGGTCTTTTTGTCCGAGATACTCGCCATCCTGGCCCTGATCTATCTCTGGGCGCGAGGCATCCACCTGGCCCGGCGCAGCATCTCGGTGGCCAGTACGGGCTATAGCTTTCGCGCTGGCATCGTCATCCTCATCGGCGCCGGCCTGGGCCTGGCCCTGCTCGCCCGCCGGGAGGTGACGCCGTTCGTCGTCTCCTACTTTTTCTTTGCCCTGACCGCCATCGCCCTGGCCCGGATCGAGGAAACCAGCCGGCTTCCGGGAGGCAGCCAGGCCCAGTTTAGCGGCTACTGGGTCGGATGGTCGGTCGTGGCCGTGGCGCTGCTGATGGCAGTGGGCATGGCCGTGGCCCTCTTTTTCTACGGCGGCAGCCTGGAACAGATCCTGGGCTGGCTGTCGCCGATCTTTGGCCTGCTGTTGATCCTGGTCTACCGGCTGGCGCTGTGGCTGGCGGGGACAGTGTGGTGGCTTTTGTCGCTGCTCCCGATCGATTGGGGGGCATTGCGGGGGGTTATCTACAGCCTGACCCTTCAGCTTCGGACCGCCCTCGCGGACCTGGAGCAGCCTTCCGGCGAGGCCAGCCCTGCCCTCCAGCGATCCTTCCAGCTCGGCGGCAAAGTCGGCCTCATCGCCGTCCTGATCACCCTCGTCCTGCTGCTCACCTGGTACCGCCGCCGGCGAGCCCGGGCCGCCGCAGGAGCCGACGAAACGCACGAATCGCTGTTGTCAGCCGGCGCCGTGGGCCGCAGCCTGGCCGACCTGCTCCAGTCCGGCCGCCAGCGGCTGGAGGAAGCGGCCGGGCGGATCCTGGGCATCCAGCTCCTATCGGCCATCTCGATCCGGCGCATCTATGCCAACCTGGTTCGCTTGGCGACGGAACAGGGCTACCCACGCGCCTCGGCCCAGACGCCCTACGAATACCTGGTCACGCTGCGCCAGGCGCTGCCCGGCAGCGAGGCTGAGACGGCGCTGATCACCAACGCCTACGTGAACGCCCACTATGGCAAGCTGCCCGACACCCCCGAAGAGCTGCAGCAGATCCGCGACGCCTGGGACCGGGTGCGCGACCGGCAGACCAAGAGCAAGCTGTAGGGCGGGGTTGGGGAATTTGAATTGGCGGGCTGACGGACAAGGGGCTTTGCCCTGGCATCCAAGATAGAGGCGCCACCGGTTCCAGGCGCCCGACAGCAGGTCAGGGCCCAGCCCGCCCGGGATTGTCAGATCGCCAGGATCTTTTCGATCTGGGCCAGCTCCTCGTCGGTGAAAGCAAGGTTGTCCAGGGCCGCCACATTCTCCTCGACCTGGCTCACACTGCTGGCGCCGACCAGCACCGAGGCCATGCCCCTGTGCCGCAGCACCCAGGCCAAGGCCATCTGGGCCAGCGTCTGGCCGCGCCCCCGGGCCACCTCGTTCAGCTTGCGGACCTTGGCCAGCTTGTCCGCGGTGATCTGGGCCGGCCGCAGAAAGCCGTGCGGCTTGGTCGCCCGCGACCCCTCCGGGATGCCGTCCAGGTACTTGTCAGTCAGCAGCCCCTGGGCCAGCGGGGAAAAGACGATGCAGCCGATCCCCTCCTCGCCAAGCATGTCGAGCAGCCCATCCTCGATCCAGCGATTGAGCATGTTGTAAACAGGCTGGTGGATCAGGCACGGCGTGCCCAGCTCGCGCAGGATCACAGCCGCCCGGCGCGTCTGCTCTGCGTCATAGGAAGAGATGCCGGCGTACAGCGCCTTGCCCTGGCGCACGGCGTGGGCGAGGGCGCCCAGCGACTCTTCCATCGGCGTGTCGGGGTCGGGGCGGTGGTGGTAAAAGATGTCCACGTACTCCAGCCCCATCCGCTTCAGGCTCTGGTCGAGACTGGCCAACAGGTACTTGCGCGAGCCCAGGTCGCCATAGGGGCCGGGCCACATGCCCCAGCCGGCCTTCGTTGAGATGATCAGCTCGTCGCGGTAGCGGGCCAGGTCCTGGCGCAGGATCCGGCCGAAATTCTCCTCGGCCGAACCGGGCGGGGGGCCATAGTTGTTAGCCAGGTCAAAGTGGGTGATGCCCAGGTCAAAAGCGCGAAAGATCATCGCCCGGGCGTTCTCCAGGGTGTCGACGCCGCCAAAGTTGTGCCACAGCCCCAGCGACACGGCCGGCAGCTTCAGGCCGCTGCGGCCGCAGCGGTTATAGCGCATCGTCTCGTAGCGAGTATCGGCTGGCAAATAGGTCACCGCTTCCTCCTGTATGTTATCCTGGCCTCTGCTCGGCGGTGAGCCTGAACAGCACGGCGCCGTCGGGGCACAGGAAAGTTATCTCCTAATGACCAGCGCCATCATGACGACGAGTCCACGGATGACCCACAAAAGCATACGGCCAACTGGCCCAAGCGGAGGCAGCTCAAGCTGAGGTCCAATCGCACCGTGCGTTTTCCGGCGCTTATCCAGCAGGTAGGCGACGCCTGCCAGGCCGCCGATGGCGACAACCAGAACAGTCACGATCAAGACAACGTCGTTCATTCTCTCTTCCACACTCAGCCTATGGCAAACTTGGTGGCGACGATAGTCGCGAGATATCTGTATCATATCACGAGCTTGATCTTTCGTCAATCGGCCCGTCACGGTCTCGCCCCCAATTGACGCCAGGGGAGCCGTCTATTATAATGGACAGGCGATCGCCCTGAGCGATCGGCGGCTGGCGCGCCTGGATTGGCAGCTAGAGGCAAAGAGGTAGAGGAGGCGGCCCGGTCAGCCCCCTGGCGGGGACTTGGCCACAGCGGGAGCGATTCTTGAGAGGCGGTTATGACCCTGATCCTGGGCATCGAAACGTCGTGTGACGAAACAGCCGCGGCGGTGGTCGCCGACGGGCAGGAGATCCGCAGCAACGTCGTCGAGTCACAGGTCGAGATCCACCAACGCTACGGCGGCGTCTTTCCCGAGGTGGCCTCGCGGCAGCACGTGCTGAGCATCCTGCCGGTGATCGGCCAGGCCATGGCCGAGGCGGAGGCCGATTGGGACGACCTGGACGCGGTCGCGGTGACCCACGGCCCGGGGCTGGCCGGCTCGCTGCTGGTGGGGGTCAACGCCGCCAAGGGCCTGGCCTGGGGGCGCGGCCTGCCCCTGGTGGGCGTCAACCACATCGAGGCGCACATTTACGGCAACTGGCTGGCCGGTGGGCCGCCGCCCGAGTTCCCATTGATCTGCCTGGTGGTGTCTGGCGGGCACAGCGAGCTGATCTGGATGACCGGCCACGGCCAGTATCGCCGCCTGGGCGGCACGCTGGACGACGCCGCGGGCGAGGCGTTCGACAAGGTGGGGCGGCTGCTGGGCCTGCCCTATCCCGGCGGGCCAAGCATCCAGAGGGCGGCCCGGGGCGGCTCGCCCGAGGCGTTCAAGCTGCCCCGCGCCTGGCTGCCGGGCAGTTACGATTTCAGCTTTTCGGGACTCAAAACGGCTATGCTGCAGCTCGTGCAGAAATACCAGCCGGAGGGCGACGGCCCGCAGGCAGGCAAGAAGCGGGCGCCAACCTCTCAGCCGCCGCTGATCCGAGTGCTGCCGGTGGCCGACCTGGCGGCCAGTTTCCAGGCGGCGGTGATCGACGTCCTGGTGACCAAGACGGCGCAGGCAGCACAGGAGATGAACGCCAAGACGGTGCTGCTGGCCGGCGGCGTGGCAGCCAACGAGCTATTGCGGGCCGAGATGGCGCGCAGCAGCCCGGCGCCGGTGTGCTGTCCGCCGCCGGAGCTGTGCACCGACAACGCCGCCATCGTCGCCACCGCCGGGTTCTTTCGCTTCCAGGCCGGCCAGCGGTCCGGCTGGGAGCTGGACGTCGTGCCGGGCCTGCGCCTGGCGACCGAGCAAGACGCCCCGGCAAGCTAATGGCTGCCTTCCAACCCCTCTGCTTTGACAAATCAGGGCAAAGCGGGTAAGATTGGGCGCGTACCCATAGGGGGTATCTAGGGAGAGGATGCAGGGATGGAGATCGGCGAGATCACCAACCGCTTGAGGCGGGTCGAGGGCCAGGTGCGCGGCTTGCAGCGGATGATCGACGAGCAGCGCGACTGCGAGGCGATCCTGACCCAACTGATGGCCGTCCGCGCTGCCCTGGACAGGGTCGGCCTGCTCATCGCCGACAGCTTTGTCCAGGACTGCGTGCTGACCGCCGACGGCGAATTGGCCCGCGAGCGGATTGGCCGCATGCTAGAGTTGGTCTTTTCCCGCTTTTCACTCCCGCCAACGGCGGCGGATACACCCCAGGCGAATTTCGAACCAACGCAGGAGGATCCAAATCAATGACCAAGCCGATCGAAGTGACCGATGCTACCTTTGAAGAGCTAGTGCTCAAGGCGGACCTGCCAACCCTGGTGGACTTTTGGGCGATATGGTGCATGCCGTGCATCAAGATCGCCCCAGTCGTAGAAGAGATCGCGGCGGAATACCTTGACAAGCTCCAGGTGACCAAGCTGGACGTGGACAAAAACAGCCAGACGGCCATAGAATATAACGTGATGAGCATCCCGACGCTGATGGTCTTTAAGGGTGGGGAGGCGGTGGAGCGGATCGTGGGCTTTCGAAGCAAGGCCGATCTGCTGTCCAAGATCATACCCCACCTTGCCTCAGACGGAGATATAACGGGGTGATCCCCGATTTGACAAAATTGGCGAGTTGTGGTACTCTCTCGCCTGCCAAGTGAATAGGACAACGGCTGCGATCAGGAATAGTAGTCGCCGAAGCGAGGTCCAGAGAGTCGGGGGGTGGTGGAAACCCGATACCGGCGCCGGCGGTGAATGGGCCTAGGAGCCGCCCGCCGAACACCCCACCGGGGCCAGTAGTCCGGGCCGGAGACGCCACCGTTATCAGGGCTGAGGGTATCGCTTTCCCTTGGGGAGGCTGTACCTGCACAGAGTGAGGCTGGCCCTGTTCCAATCCGCCGTCACCGGCGGATTTTTTTGTGGGGCAATGCAGCCGGCCTAAGTGAGGTGGCACCACGGGTGTCTGCCGTATGGCATAGAGACGCTCGCCCTCTGATGAGGGTGAGCGTTTTTTGTTTGTAATGAGTAGGAGGTCAAGATGGAACGTAAGAGGTTATTGACCGGGGACCGGCCGACCGGCAAGCTGCACCTGGGCCACTATGTGGGCAGCTTGAAGAACCGGGTGCAGTTGCAAGACGAATACGAATGTTACTTTATCATCGCCGACCTGCACATGCTGACCACGCGGCCGGAGAAGGACCGGATCGACCAGGCGGCCCAGAATATCCGCGGCATGGTGCTGGACTATTTGGCGGTCGGCATCGACCCGGAGCGGAGCACCGTCTTCCTCCAGTCGGCGGTGCCCGAGACGTACGAGCTGAACCTGCTGCTGGAGATGCTGGTCACCGTGCCGCGCCTGGAAAGGCTGCCCAGCCTCAAGGAGATGGCCCGCGACGCCGACCTGGACACCATGCCCTTTGGGCTGCTCGGCTACCCGGTGCTGCAGGCCGCCGACATCCTGCTGCCCCGGGCCCACCTGGTGCCGGTGGGCAAGGACAACGAGGCGCACGTCGAACTGAGCCGCGAGATAGCCCGCCGCTTTAACCAGATGTACGGCGAGGTGTTCCCCATCCCCGATCCGATGATCGGCGACGTCCCAACGCTGGTCGGCACCGACGGCCAGGCCAAGATGAGCAAGAGCCTGGACAACGCCATCTACCTGGCCGACGACGCCGAGACGGTCCGGCGCAAGGTTTCGGGCATGTACACCGATCCGGCGCGCATCCGGGCCGACATCCCCGGCCGGGTGGAGGGCAACCCGGTATTCATCTACCACGACGCCTTTAACCCGGACGTGGACGAGGTGACCGACCTGAAGGAGCGCTACCTCCAGGGCAAGGTGGGTGACGTGGAGGTCAAGCGCAAGCTGGCGCGGGCGATCAACAGCTTCCTGGACCCGTATCGCGAGCAGCGGGCGCGCTACGAGGCTAGGCCGGGGCTGGTGGAGGACCTGCTGGCGCAGGGCACGCGCCGCGCCCGGGCTATCGCCCAGGAGACGATGGAGATGGTCCACGACGCGATGGGCCTGTACGGCCCCAAGATGCTCAAGGCCCATGCCCTGCCCCCGGTGGCGACCGAGGCGCGGGCTGGAGCCTATTGTTAAAGCAGTTCAAAGCCAGCAGAAGCGGCGCCACGCCGCCGGACACCGGAGTCCGGCCTGCTGAGATTTGATAACACAAAATCATGTGGAAAAAGGAGAAAGCAAAGATGAGTCTCAATGGCAACAACCGCATAACGCTGTCCGAAGATCGTATCCCAAAGGCGTGGTACAACATCACGGCCGATGCGCCGGTGACCTTTCCGCCGGTGCTGCACCCCCTCACTCGCCAGCCGGTCGGCCCCGACGACCTGGCGCCGCTCTTTCCGATGTCGCTGATCGCCCAGGAGGTAAGCGCCGAACGGTACATCGAGATCCCGGGACCGGTGCGCGAGGTGTACAAGCTGTGGCGGCCCACGCCGCTGATCCGGGCCTCCCGCCTGGAAAAGCTGCTGGACACGCCGGCCCACATCTATTACAAGCACGAGGGGGTCAGCCCTCCCGGCAGCCACAAGCCCAACACCGCCGTGGCCCAGGCCTTTTACAACAAGCAGGCGGGGGTAAAGCGGATCACCACCGAGACGGGCGCCGGGCAGTGGGGCTCGGCCCTGGCCTTTGGCTGCATGTTGTTCGGCCTGGAGTGCAAGGTGTTCATGGTCAAGGTCAGCTACCAGCAAAAGCCGTACCGCCGGTCGATGATGCAGACCTGGGGGGCGACGGTGTCGGCCAGCCCCAGCGACGAGACCGAGTCGGGCCGCAGCATCCTGGCCGAGCATCCTGATTCGAACGGCAGCCTGGGGATCGCCATCAGCGAGGCGGTGGAGATAGCGGCCAAGAGCGGCGGCGACACCAAGTACTCCCTGGGCAGCGTGCTCAACCACGTGCTGATGCACCAGACGGTCGTCGGCCAGGAGGCGCTGGAGCAGATGGAGCTGGCCGGGGAGTATCCCGACATGGTGATCGGCTGCGTGGGGGGCGGCTCGAATTTTGCCGGGCTGGCCTATCCCTTCCTCCGTGAAAAGTTTGCCAACGGGCGCGACGCGCGCTTTATAGCGGTCGAGCCGACCGCCTGCCCGACGCTGACGCGGGGGCTGTACGCCTACGACTATGGCGACACGGCCCACCTGACGCCGCTGGTCAAGATGTTCACCCTGGGCCACACCTTCATGCCGGCCGGCATCCATGCTGGCGGGCTGCGCTACCACGGCATGGCGCCCAGCATGTCCGCCCTGCACAAGGCCGGCTACATCGAAGCGCGGGCCGTCTCGCAGAACCCGGTGTTCCAGGCGGCGATGCAGTTCGCGGCGACTGAAGGGCTGATCGTGGCCCCCGAGACGGCCCACGCCGTCCGGGTGGTGATCGACGAGGCGCTGGCCGCCAAGGAAGCGGGCGAAAAGCGGGTGATCCTGTTCAACCTGAGCGGGCACGGCTATTTCGACATGGCGGCCTACGACAGCTACCTGGCCGGGCAGTTGATCGATCACGAGCATCCCCAGCAAGAGATCGAGGAGGCGCTGGAGCACCTGCCGAAGGTAGGCTGAAAGCTCAAGGCTCAAGGCTAGAGGTTCGAGGGGTACCCCTCGAACCTCTATTTTGATCGCGGCGATCCCGTTTTGTCGTTTCTTTTTCTATTGACATCTATTCGTTATT
>JAFGOG010000281.1 GCA_016926595.1 Anaerolineae bacterium | reverse complement strand
GGCGTGTGGACGGGGGAACCGTCATCAGCGGCCCGGTCGTCACTCATACCTACCCCGCCCCCGGTTCCTACACTGCCCTTGTCACAGCCAGCAACCCGGTCAGCCTGCTTACCGCCACCACCACCGTCCGGGTCGAACAGCCCCTCTCCGGCCTCAGCGCCGCCAACGACAGCCCGACCCAATTGGGTAACGCCACGTTGCTCAGCGCCACCGTCGCCAGTGGCAGCAACCCCGCATATGCCTGGGCCTTTGGCGATGGCAGTCAGGGTGGGGGGGCGGCTACCGCCCACTTTTACCCCAGTGCGGGCATTTATACCGCGATGGTCACCGCCAGCAACGGCGTTAGCCTGCTCACCGCCACGACGGTTGTCACAATTGAAGAAGGAAACCTCTACCTGCCGCTCCTCCTCCGCGACTGGAGTAGCTGTTTTCCCGGCCCGTGGGAGGAGGAGCCGAACGATACCCTCGGCGAGGCCAACGGGCCGCTCTGTGCAGACATCGAGTACCTGGCCTATCCTGACGACCCGGACGACTACTTTTACTTCACTCCTGCTGCCGGGCAGGTTGTCGTCGAGCTGTGGGATTATGTTCCCGGCAGCCTGGGGCAGATGATTCTCTACGACGACCAGGGCGGCGTCGCTGGCTGGGACAACGACCTGGGGGACGGCGGCTACATCGCCGTGACGGTGGAAACGGGCACCTACTGGCTGCGCGTCTATACCGCCGGCGGCTTTACCACCGACCAGCCCTACCGCTTCAGCGCCAGTTTTCCCTGGTAAGGGATATCGATAGTGCCCCGATTAAGTGTTGTTGGCAATTTTCTGCCACGAATTCACACGAATTGACACGAATTTTGCCTCAATTCGCGTTAATTCGTGGCTGATTTTTAACGCTCCCCCAAGTTTTACATACGCCCTAATCTGTCGATTGCTGGGGACCTGTTCCATGAAGGAGCTGTGTAGGGTGGTATCTGCTTTGCTCAAGAACCTGGACTGGATGAGCGGGTGGGCGCTGCTGGCAGGGTGAAGAAAAAGACGCTGCCCTGGCCGGGCGCGCTTTCCACTCCCACCTGCCCGCCCAGCTTTTCCACGATCCGCCGGACGATGGACAGGCCGATCCCGTGTCCTTCGATGTGCGTCTGGGCCAGCCGTTCGAATGGCGTGAACAAGCGGGATTGCTCTGCAGGGGTGAGGCCGTGGCCGTTATCGTGCACCCAGAAACGGATCGTGCCATCCGCTTGCTCTGTTGCCCCCAGCTCCAGGCGCGGCGGCCTGCCGCCGTATTTCATCCCGTTGCTGAGATAGTTGAACCACACTTCTTCGATCCACGGGGCATAGCCGGCTGCCTGCGGCCAGCGGCTGGGCAAGGCGACCTCTGCCTGATATTCTTGGAGCATGTTGCTCAACCTTTTCAGCGCCTCGTCGACGGCAGCGGCCATGTCGACCGCTTCCAAATCGACTGTTATCTTGTGCGCGCTGGCGAGCAGCAGCAGGTTATCCACGATACTCGCGGCCTTGAATGCGCCTTCTGCCACGACATAGGCGGCTTGCCGCCGCTTCTCTGGTGACATTTCGTTTCCATGGCCGACGAGGAGTTGTGCCCCGCTGGCAACGATGCTGATGGGGTTCTTGAGGTCGTGGGCGACGGTGTGGGCGTAGGCGTCCAGTTCTGCGTTTTGTGCCTCCAGTTCCTGGGTGCGCTGGTGCAGCGAGACGCGCAACTGCGCCTGGTGGATCGACACGGCCAGCATCGAGCCGATTTGCGCGGCCAGGTCGATGTGCTCGGCGGTGAGCACGTCTGGCTGGTCGTGCTCGATCGTCAGCGCCCCGATCACTTGCTCCTGCGCCAGCAGCGGCACGACGAGGTAAGCACAGATGCCCTCGACTAGCAGGCGGTCTTGCAGCGGCGATCTCGCGGCCAGTTCGCGGATGTCGACGACGGCGTGGATGTGCGGTTTTCCGCTTGCCGCAGCGTGCAATTGATCCAGCCAGCCAGCAGTGTCGGCGGCGAACCCGTGACTGGCTTCCACGGCCAGCACGCGGGCGGTGTCTGCGCCGAATTCGATCACCGATACGCGCTGGCACGGGATCAGCTGCGGCAGGCGGCCCAGGATGGATTGGGCGATTGTCTGCGGCGACTGTGCGCCCAGGATGGCCTGGTCGATTGCGTGCAGGATCTGGATCTGCTCGTGCGAGCGGCGCAGCTTGGCCTCGGTCTGTTCGTGCTCGGCGATCTCGCGGGCCAGTTCGGTGTTGATCTTTTTGATCTCGACCAAGCGTTGTTCGACCCGCTCTTCCAGGCTGGAGATCAACGCGCCCAGTTCCGCTGCCATGGTGTTGAATGAGCGGGTGAGGAAGCCGATCTCGTCTGAATAGAGAACATCGACGTCCACGTTATAGTGCCCGGCGTTCATCTGCTGCACCCCGCGCAGGAGGGCGTTGAGCGGCCTGACCAGGCTGGTGTAGAGCAAAATGGGAAATCCGGCAATGGCCAGCAAGCTGCTGCCGACGATCAGGTAAGCCAGCGGGGCGAGCGCCTGGTGGAGATAGCGGCGAAAACCGAGCTGGTAATCCTGCACCATGCCGCGCCCGTCACCGGTGACGGGCAGGGTGGAAAAATCGACCTCCTGGGGCCGCCGTGACAGGTCGCCCGGCACGGCGCCGGCAACCCACGGATTTGCTCCCGACTCGTCGTTGGGTATGTAGGCCAGTTCGTCCGGTATGTCGGCGTAGGTGATGTCAAAAGCGCCGTCAGAGTACAGGACTGCCTGGAAAGTAAAGACTGCTTCCGGATGGTAAAAGGAGGGCATGCGGTCCCAGGTGATGACCAGGCGCCCGGCATCCTGGCATACCCGCACGCCGTCCGGGCTGGCCTCGGGGGAAAGGTCGATCAGCAGGGGAAAAATGACGGGGATGCCCCCCCCGTAGCGATAGTGCAGGTATGAATAGCGAATGTTTTGCCCCATGCCAATTGCGCCGTCGTTCGAGACATAGACCTGGTGATAGGTCTGCCCATAGAAGGGGAAGGTGAAATCGACGGCGGTAGCCCAGCGTTCGTACGTCTCTATTTGCCCCAGGCTCGCGCCCAACTCCTGCTCAAAGTGAAAGGGCAGGGCGGTCACGTCGTAGCTGCCCTGGGCGTTGGGGGTAAAGCGCATGGTGCGCCGGCCGACTAGGTCGGGCTCGTAATGCGCGGCATAGGCCGGGGCAATGGCCCAACCGACCGTGCCCAGCACGGCCAGCAGGACGGTGAGGAAGAATGCCAGCAGCTTGACGATGAAGGAGGTCGTTTCGGGGAGATGGTCGAGATAGGCCACGGCAAAGGCGGCGAGCGAGATCAAAATTCCCAGCGAGAGACTGACGTGATACGTAGCGCGGGAGACGATGTAGAAAGCGGCGAAAATGTTGACCAGGCTCAGCACAAAGGGGATCATATAGACCAGGGCCAGGTCGCGGGCTGCCTGCGCTTCGCGCCCTTGAGGGCGCCGCAGGTAGCGCAGGGATTTTAGCCCGCCTGTTGATGGGTCCGAAGCGTATGCGGCCTGGCGCAGCAGCATCACCGGCGCCCACAAAAGCCCGGCCGCCAGTGCATAGTCGGCGTGCTCTGGCCGCCAGATCACCTGGCCGGCTTGCAGCAGTCGAAAGCGGTGAACGGCGAAAAAGAACTCCCACAGGGCATAGAGGAGGCTCAGGACAAGAACCGCGCGTGATTCCCATTTCCGGCGCGGGGAGAGGGTGGGGAAGCGGTAGGCGAATTGCAGCAGGAAAACCATTCCCAAGGCGACAATGGTATTTTGGGGGAACAGGACGTAGAGATCCTCCCCGCGTGGTAGCGAGGTCTCGAGGAAGAGGAGCAGGCTGAACATGGTAATGGCGGCAAAGAAGCCAGCCAGGAAGGCGGTGCGTGTCCAGTGCGATGTGCGCAGCGCGGCTTGGGTCCGGTAGATAAAGTAGCCCGTAATTGCCAGTGCCAGGATGGACTGGGTCAGATAGCTGATTGAGGCCGGGGTTAGGTACAATCTGGACATGGGAACATCAACTTTTGGCCAGGATCGCCCGCATCGCCGCCAGGAAGCGCTCCACTTCGGCGGCAGTGTTATAGTGGACCAGGCCGACCCGCAGGAGCCCGCCCTGCTGCTCCAGCCCCAGCCGCTCGGTCACTGCCAGGGCGTAAAAGTTGCCATCCCAGACAAAGATGCCCTGCTCTGCCAGCCGCCCGGCGATCTCGGCGGGCGTGAGTCCATCGCAGGTGAACGAGACCGTGGGCACGCGCCAGTCAGCGCGGCCGGGATCGCTGATGCCCCAGATGCGCAGTCCTGGCAGCCGCTGCAGACCCTCGATCAACTGCCAGGCCAGGCCCCGCTCGTAGGCCTGGATGGCTGCCAGGCCGGTCTTGAGGTTGCGGCGCCGGTCGTGAAACGCGTCGTATTGCGCGGCAAAGGGCGCGCCAAACTGCTCTCCCAGGCCGGCCAGGTAGTCGACCGCCGCGACGAGCCCGGCCAGGCCCTCGTGGTTCTGCGTTCCAGTCTCGAAGCGATCCGGCACGGCGTCCGGCGCAGGGCGGACCTTGTCGGGCTGCAGGTCTGCCAGCAGCTCGTGCCGCCCCCAGAGCATGCCGAGGTGCGGGCCAAACATCTTGTAGATGGAGCAGACGAGCCAGTCGCAGCCCAGCGCCTGCACGTCGATTGGGCCGTGGGGGGCATAGTGGACCGCGTCGACATAGATCCAGGCGCCGGCCTCGTGCGCCCAGGCGGCGATGCAGGCCACGTCGTTGATCGTGCCGACGGCGTTGGAGGCGTATCCCACCGCTACCAGGCGCGTGCGCTCGTTGAGCAGGCGCCGTAGCCCTTCCAGGTCGAGGGTGCAATCTTGGGCCAGGTCAGCCCAGCGCACGGTGACCCCACGCTCTTGCAGTTGGAGCCAGGGGGCGATGTTGGCGTCGTGGTCCAGCCGGGTGACGACGACCTCGTCCCCCGGGCCCAGCTTGCGGGCCAGGGCCCGGCTGAGGTGGAAGGTGAGCGTGGTCATGTTGGGGCCAAAGACGACCTCGGCTGGGGATGGCGCGTTGAGCAGGTCGGCGCCGGCCTCGCGGGCGCGGGCGATGGTCTCGTCGCTGCGGCGGCTGGTGACGAAAGCGCCGTGGGTGTTGGCGTTGGCGTGCACCAAATAGTCTTCCATCGCCGCAATGACCGAGCGCGGGACCTGGGTGCCGCCGGGGCCGTCAAAGTAGACGTAGGGCCGGCCGGTCGAATCGGTTTGTTGGAGAGCCGGGAATTCAGCGCGCAAGGAAGCGAGATCCACGAGTCACCTCCGTATGTCGTGTGGTTACTGTTTTTGGTTGGCCGATCGACGAAATCTCGGTTGGACTTGGCTTTCGCTGCGCTTCCGATCAATCCCCATGACCGGCTGCTACGGATACTCGACAATCCGGGCGCTGCACGTTGTGCCCTCGACCACTTTGGCTGCCAACTCCTGAAGGGTGTCCAGCCGGAAGGCGCTCTCCTCTCCGCCTGGCTTACCCAAGATCAAGACGTCGGCTGCTTCCTCCTCGATTGCCCGGGTCAGCTCTTCTTTAAAGTTGCCCCGGCGAATCAAAGTCTCTGCCTTCACGCCTTGAGCTGCCGCCCGCTCCTGGGCCATGGCCAAGAGGAATGCGCCCATGCGCGCCATCTCTTCCGCCACCACGTCGGGACGGACGGCGCGGGAGGTATGCCTCAGAAAGCTGGTGTCGACGATATAGAGGAAAACCAGCTCGTCGTCCCGCTCCTTTGCCAGAGCAATCGCAGCGTCTTGGGTACAGTAACTGGCTTCTCCGCCGCGCGTTGGACATAGAATCTTGCCCACCATGGACCTCCCTAGAAATAAAAATGGATGAAAATCCACAACGTCCCCACGGCCACGGTGACCAACATCGCAGGGAGGCCGACTTTTAGAAACTTGCCATAGGTAATCGGATAACCTGCCCGCTCGGCGATGCCCGCTGTCACCATATTTGCCGATGCCCCGATCAACGACCCATTCCCCCCCATCGCAGAGCCGACGGAGAGGCTGTAGAACAACACCTTGCT
>JAFGOG010000280.1 GCA_016926595.1 Anaerolineae bacterium | reverse complement strand
TCGCCCAACTGCTCGAGCGCCCGGTACCGGTCGGCGGCCAGCGACGGCTGGGTCAGCCACAAATAGTATTCGGTCGAGCTCTTGTCCGGCGGCGGCTTGTCCTCTATCACGTCCAATTCGCTCAACAGCCGGGATAGGGAGATCGACGCAATCCATACCACCATGAACAGCAGGCCGACAAAGAAATCCCCAGGCGACACGAATTCCCCAGGTGCGACCGCCCACCGCAGCGCGTCAGCCTTGAGCTGCCCCCAGCCCAACGGCAGGTAACTGACCAGCTTGAGCAGGAGCAGCAGGATCAGCGCCTCTGCCCCGCGCGACGCCACGTAACTCCAGCCCGAAACCCGCCTCCGGTGCAGCAGCCGCTCCGACAGGATCCCTTCCAGGTTGGCCAGAAAGCTGAAAACCAGGAAACAGTCGCCGTTCCAGCCCGGCAGCAACTGCTCCAGCAGCCCCACACCCGGCGCGGCCAGGCAGGTCAGCATCGCCGCCACCAGCACCGGCCGCAGCACCGTGTCCACCCAACGGCCGCCCGTCGCCTGCTCGCTCATCGCCACCCATCCATGTCCCGTTCCGATTCGATGCAGTAGGCCTGCACCTCGATCTGCTCGGCCTGCCGGATCGTCAGCGACACGTCACGCCCTGTGCAGGTCATGACCAGGATGACGCCCAACCCCCGCCGGCGCAGCGCCAGCAGTGAGTCGAATAGCCCTTCGCCGGGCTGGGCAGTGATCAACACCGCCGTGCTGCCCCACGGCAAGCCGATGCTTTCTCGGCTGATCGTTTCCAGAAAAGGCAGCGCTTCGCCTTCGGCGGCCACTTCGACGCGGGCCAGAAGGTCCAGCAGGTGCATCAGGTGGTCGCGCCCCTTGCGCAGCGGCAGGGTGAGCGCTGTGACGGGCGCGCCGCCGGCCAGCGGATCGCTGCCGTTGGTGATCAGCCCCACAGCCTGCCGCTTTTCCACCAGGTGCGCCGCCAATGAGGCGGCGACGACGATGCCCAGTTCCGTCGCCGTGCTCCGCCGGGCAATGGCATAGTCGCTGGCGTCGAGGTTCAAAAAGATGGCCGTTTCCAGGGCGATGGCCGGCTCGTAACGTTTGACCTGGAGCGTCCCCGTGCGTGCGCTTGTTTTCCAGTCGATCCGCCGCAGCGAATCGCCGCGCTGGTAATCGCGCACGCCCCGGATGCGGGTGGGGTCCTCAAAGATCTGCTCGCGGCTGGGCAGCGTGCCAAAGGGCGATTGTGACGGAAAGCCCAGATCGCGCAGCGGCACGATCCGCGGGTAGACGATGACGAACCCGCCGCCATCCTTGTCCAGCAGAAGCGGATCGGCTTGGCAGGTGGCCGAACCGAGCAGGTCACCGCTGTGGGCCACCAGCGGGCCGAGCTGGTAATAGCCGCGCCGGTTGGCCGATAGGGTGTAGGCCAGCTCCAGGCGCTTGTAGGGCGCCAGCGACACCGCCTGGCGAAACAGGCCTGGCGTGCCCAATGTGGCTGGCACCATGTCATGCAGCCGCATCCACAGCACCGGCAGCCACCCACGGTTGTTCACCTCCAGCCGCACCCCGACCGTCTCCCCTTGAAACACCCGGTCGGCGTGGACCCGGCGGACGGTCACCGCCTTCAGCGCCCGGCTGGCCCACAACCGCCCCAGCACGACGATGCCGAACAGGGCGTACAGCAGGTAGAAGAACAGGTCTACCCGGCTGAACAGGGCGATGATCAATAGGATGATGAGGAACGGCAGCAGGACAGCCATCGCGCCCCATGCCCGTCACTTCAGGCTGCCGATGTCCAGTGGCGTTGCCTGCAATAGGTCGGTCAGCACCCTGGCGGCGGTATAGCCGCGCAGCGCGCTCTGCGGGCGGACGATCAGGCGATGCGCCAGCACCGGCAGCGCCAGCCGTTTGACGTCGTCCGGGATGACATAATCGCGCCCCTCTAGAGCGGCCAGCGCTTGCGCCGTCTTGAACAGCGCCAGGCTGCCGCGCGGGCTGGCGCCCAGCGCCAGGTCGGGATGCGACCGGGTGGCGTGGACCAGCCGCACCGCGTAATCGCGCACCGTATCGTCCACGTGCACCTCCCACACCTGCCGCCGCAGGTCCAGCACCCGCGCGCCGTCCACCACCTGGCCGATCGTCGTGATCGGGTGCTCCCGCTGCAAGTTCAGAACCATCTGGTTTTCGTCAACCGGCGATGGATAGCCCACCGCCAGCTTGAGCAAAAAGCGGTCGAGCTGCGCCTCGGGCAGGGGAAAGGTGCCTTCGTACTCGATCGGGTTCTGCGTCGCCATGACCATGAACGGCTGCGGCAGCGGATAGGTGATGCCGTCCGCCGTCACCTGGCCCTCGCCCATGCTTTCTAGCAGCGCGCTCTGGGTGCGGGGCGTGGCCCGGTTGATCTCGTCGGCCAGCAGTAGGTGGCTAAAGGCCGGGCCGGGGCGAAACTCGAACTCGCCGCTGCGCTGGTTGAACACCGACACGCCGGTGATATCGTTGGGCAGCAGATCGGGCGTGCACTGCAGCCGTTTGAACGACAGCCCCAGCGAGGTCGCCAGCGCCCGGGCCAGCATCGTCTTTCCCACCCCCGGCACATCCTCGATCAGCACGTGGCCCTCGCACAACAGCGCCACCGTCAACAGGTCGATCGCTTCCCGCTTGCCGACGATGACCTTCTCGACATTGTCGATGACTGCCTGGGCAAACTGCTGGATCTCTGCTGGATTCATCGGCCCCTCCGCGCCTGGTGTCAGATCATTCTACCCCACATCCCACCCGCTGTCAAAGAATCCCCCAATCCCGCCCCTCCGTTCCCCTTTTGCCAAAACGACCGGTCCAGGCTATAATGCCATCAACATCGCCCAGGTGCCTGTCGTGAACCTCGTACAGCCTTGGAGGTGAGCATGCGCGCGGTCCATATTGTCATAGCCATGCTGATCCTATTGCTTGCAGCCTGCACTGCCAGGCCCACGCAGACCGCCGCGCCTGCCTCTGTGTCTCCAATTCCGCCTACCATTGTGCCACAGGCCTCTGACACCCCTGCTGCCGCCGAGGCCCCTCTTGTGACCCTTTCGTCCACCATTCCACCCACCAGCCTGCCCGCCACCCCCGCCGAACCGCCCCTGCCGGCGTTCCACCGCGCCCTCGATTTCGGCATCCCGGCTGGCAATAGCTACAACCCGCGCGCCTTGGTCGTACACCCCGGCCTGGGCCGCCTCTACGCCCGCACCACCGACCTCAGCCAGCCTGCCCAGGGCCTGGTAACCATGCTCGACGCTGCCACGGGCCAGGTGCTGGCCGTGGCTGAGACCGGCCCCGACCCCTGGGGTGAGGGCGACCTGGCCGTCGACGCTGTCCGCGGCCGCCTCTATGCCGTCAACCCCGGCGACGACACCGCCGCGGTCCTGGACGCCGCCACGCTCGATCTGGTCGCGACCCTCGACGGCGTGGCCCGCTTGGCCGTCGACGAGGCCAACGGCCGCTTGTACGTGGCCGGTCCGGCTGGCTTGCGGGTGCTTGACGCCGAGGCATACCAACCCCTGGCCCAGGTGTCGCTGCCCTCTGGTCAGGATCTGCTGGCTTTGGGAGTGGACCCGGTCGCCGGGCGCGTCTACTTGGCCCGCCAGGCCGCCGTCGGCTACAACCTCGACCGCTACGACGCGAACAGCCTGGCATTTGCCGGCGTCACCCTGTTGCCCGGCCGGCCCGCCAGCCTGCTGGTCGAGCCTGGCCGGGATCGCATCACCCTCAGCTTGAACGACGGCGACCAGGCCCTGTTTTGGGCTCTCGATGGCGAGGGCCGTGCGCTCGAGACGCGGCGGCTGGGTGACTATCTGCTCAAGGTGCTCCTGGCCGTCGACGCCGCTGGCGGCCGCCTTTTCCTGGCCCGTGACATCTACACCGGCTATGGGGTGACCGTCCTCGACTTGGCGACCGGCCGGGAGATCGCCGACATTCCGCTCGACACAGCGCCAAACGGCGTGGCCTGGGATGAAGGGACCGGCCGTTTGTTCGTCAGCCACACCTACCGCAACCAGATCGCCGCCCTCGACCTGGGTGCCGGGCGGGTGAGCGCTGCTTTTCCGCTGGCCGTCGAGCTCCAGGACCTGGCGGTCGATCCCGGGCGTGGGCGCCTGTACGTCACCGACAGCGCCGGCTGGCTCCATGTCCTCGACAGTGACACTGGCCAAGAGATCGTCGCATTGCCGGGCAGCGGCCGTATCGCCGTAGACGGCCCGCACGGACAACTGTACACCGGCGGCCGGGGCGCTGGCCGGGTGCGCATCTACGACGCCGGCACCCTGCACCAGACCGGCGAGATCGTCACCGAGGCCATCCCCGTCGCCGACGCCCACAGCGGCGGGCTCTACTTGGTGCAGAGAGGGGTCTATCTGGCTAGCCTGGAGACCATGACCGTCACCGCCGCTATCTCTGACACCCTGCCCGATCCCTCCGGCTTGTCGCCCAACCCGACCGCCGTCGACGCCTTCGTCGATCCGGGTACCGGCCGGCTATTTGCCATCATCGATAACGGCATCCCTGGCTCCAACGGCGGCACCTACCTGTATGTCTACGAGCCGGTGACCTATCAGAAGGTCCTGACCGACACCGAGCGCAGCCCCTGGTACCTTGACATAGACCCGGCCACGGGCCGTGCCTACGTGTCGCGCATCCACATCGGCTCCAGCTCCAC
>JAFGOG010000279.1 GCA_016926595.1 Anaerolineae bacterium | reverse complement strand
GTCATTCTGAGCGCAGCGAAGAATCTAGCCCCCTACGCCTCTTTCCACGCCACGATCGTCAGCCCGTCGCCCGCCTGCACCGCATACTCCGCCTCCTCGACCGTGATCGTGTGCGCCGCCCCCGGCGGCATCGCGTACACCTCAAACCCGCCCGGTCCCCACTCCGCCTTGCTGCCGGTTATGACCGTGACCTTGTTCCCGCGCGCCCCCTCGATCGTCAACTGCTTGTTGGCCTCCGGATAACTGCCGGCGATCAGCGGCAGGCCCGCCTGGTAAGTCACCTCCACCACGTACAGCGTCCCCGGCGGCTCCACCGGCGGCGCCTCGTCGATCGGCGTGTTCACCAGCTCCGCCTTCTCCGCCCACCACGCCCGCCCCGGGCATTGCGTATTGACAAAGTCAAAGTGCGGCCGGGCTGGCACATTCAGCTTCTGCCGCAGCCGGCGCAGCGTTGTCATCTGCTCCTCGGTCGGCGGGTGGCGGTGCAGCGCCCCCAACAGGCAGATGCCCACCCCGCGCGCGTTGCCCTTGCCGGCGTGAAAGACCACGTCCAGCACATCGTTCACCTGGTATGCCCGTCCCTGCGGGTCGATCACATAGTGATCGCCGATCCGCGGCCACTTCCAATAGCGGGTGACGAACGTGTTGATCTTTTCGATAACCGTCGTCATCTCCTCCTGCGTCTCGCCCTGGTAATCGTTCCCCGTGTGGTGCACCACCACGAAATCGTACCCGTCGCGCTTGAGCCAGCGAGACGTATTCGGGCGCCACGGCAGCGCCTCCGTCAGATCGATGATCGGCGGCTCCACCGGCTCGGCGACCAGCTCACCGTACCGGCTGAACGCCAGCTCGTCCTTCCGCTCGCCCATCCGTATCCACAGCGGCGATGGCGCCGGCATCTCCGGGACCGGCGAATCGACCAGCGCATCCTTACCCCAGGCGCCCCAATGGCCCCAGCCCCGTTCGACCCAATACATCACCCCGGCGAGCTGCGGCTCGATCGCCTGCGCGTGTTCTGGATTCATCCGCGTGAACAGGTTCCAGTTATACTCTGTCCACATGCTCAGGTCGATCTGTGGGTAGTTATGATTCTGGTCGTCCTTGAGGCTGTAGCCATGCTCCATCGCCCACAGATAGCAGCCGTTGTTGAACTGATCTCGGATCCAGCGCCACTCGTCGAACGTGACCGTGTTGGTCGCCGTCCACACCGTATCGGGCGGGTTGTTGTGCGGCCGCGGGTGGCAGGACACGTGCTGGACCGTGTGCAGCAGCCCGCGCCTCGTCAGTTCGTCCACGATCGCCGGGTAGCACAGCCGGTGATCCACGTTCCCGCCCGGCGTATTACTCGGAAACAGGGGAACGGCGCCGGGCGCGCCGACGCAGGCGCCCAGCCCCACCTCCCAGGCGTCCACCACAGCGCGGGCGATCTTGGCCGGATCGCCGGGGACATTCTCGTTGGGCCACTCGGCGGCGATATTGAACTCGTTCCAGCCCAGCTCGAACATCTGCACCCCCACATCCACGAACTGCTTGATCTGGTCCGTGGGCGTCACCCACGAACCAGGCGGCCGGCCCCACGGTATATACACCCAAAAGCGCATCGCCACCGTGATCCCCGCATCGACGTACGCCTTGGCCCGGGTCACCTTCGTCGTCCCCCCGAACAGCTTGTACAACGTGATGCCGTGATCGCGCAGCTCCTTGGCGTGCGCCTTGGCTTCCTGGTAAGAAAAGGTTGCTACCTCCGCACCGGCCGTATCGTGCATCCCGATGCCGTTGTAATGATCTGGAACTTGCACCCCCTTGAGATCGATCATCTTTGGCTCCTTCGCTATCTGGAATCTGTAACCTATCGCGCCCGCTCTGCGACTACATACACCCGCTCCGGAAACGGTTCCACGTCCGCCCCGGCGCAGCTCACCAGCGTCACCCGTTCCGGTCCGCCGGGTGTCAGAAAGGCCAGGTGTTGCGTCAGCTCGGTGAAATCCTTCGTTCGCCACTTGACCCGCTGCACCTTCGTCACCCGGTAGCGGAACGTCTGCCCCGCCTTGTTCACCACGATAACCTCGTTGCCCGCCCTCAGCCGGCCCAGCGACACAAACACCCCGTTGTACCCATAGCCATAGTTGTGGCCGACCAGGATCATATTCCCTTCCTGCCCGGGGTAGGCCGAGCCCTGCCAGTGGCCTACCAGGTCGCTCCGGCCTGAGCGAAACAGCTTCTTCGTGTCCCACGTCCAGCCCCCGGTCGCCCGGTCGATCGTCCGCGGCAGGGCGATGATCGACCGTTTCACCCCGATGGCCGGGATCTGGATCTGCACCGGCGCCGGCGGCGGCGCCGGCAGAGGCGTGGGCGTGGGCGTGGGCGTGGGCGTCGGTGGGGCGGTGGCCGTCGGCGTCGGCGAGGGCGTCAGCGTCGGCGCCGGCACCGACAGCCGCGCCACGCCGCCGTCGAGCAGGTAGCGATCCTGTCCGATCAGCCAGTTCGTCAGCGCGGCATACGCCCCATACAGCGCCGCCGCGGCCACCAACAGCCCTCCCACAGCCAGGAACGCGTTCCCCACCCACCGGCCGGCCCGGCGTCGTGGCCTGATCCCGGTTCCAACCTCGCCCCTAACCTTGCCAGCCTCCATGCCGCCATTATACCCCACTTTCCCCGAAATCGCCAACCCCAACGGTCAACCTATAGCCACCCTCACCCTCCCGCAGGTTCCAGGCCTGCGCCAGGGTCAGCAGCCCTCTCCTCCAAAAATGGTCAACATATGGTTATTGACATTCGTGGCGATATGTGGTAGAATTATGTCACCAGGAGGTGTAAGGAGAGCGATGGCCATCACCAGCCATCCGATCCCGTCGGCGTCGTCGCGCGCCGGCGGCGCTCCAGACTCGACAGCGCGGTTGAGCCCGTCCCAGGCTGGCCGCCTCATCGGTCGGCGCCTGGAGGCGGTGCTTGGTGGCCAGCCCCTACCGCCCGCCGACATCCACCGCCTGGCGCTGCGCTACACCTACCAGCCCGGCCAGGTCATCCTGCCGCGCCGCGCCCACGCCGATAGCCTGGGGCTAATCGTGGCCGGCCAGGTCGCCGCCTACGGCCGCGCCGAGCCTGGCCGCCCGCCCGACGCCGTCTTGCGGCCGGGCGATACCTTCGGCGAGGCGATGCTCCTCCGCAGCCAGCCCAACGAAGCCCTGCTCCAGGCCCTCACCCCGTGTCAAGTCTGGTTCCTTCGCCGCGCCGACCTGGCGGCTGCCTTGGACCGCTCCGCGCCGCGCCAGCAAGCGCCCCACCCTGCCCCTCGCCGCCGCGTCGCCTTGCCCCTCGCCGCCGCGCTCATCCTTGTCCTGTGCCTGCTCGTCCTGGCCCTGCCGGCTGCCCGCCAGGCCCTCGCCGTCGGGCCGATGGCCATCGGCCAATGGTGCCAGCAGGGCGACCACTCCGGCTGCGCCCACGCCGCCTGGACCCTGGCCGCCGGCCTGACCCCATCCGACGCCAACCCCCGCCTGGCCCTGGGCAACCTCTACTACCAGCGGGGCAACATCGCCATCGCCGAGCAGACCTTTCAGGCGGCGCTCGCCCTGGCGCCCGACCTGCCCGAGGTCTATAACAACCTGGGCGTCGTCTATGCCGATCAAGGAGCCTACGACCGCGCCGTCGCCGCTTTCGAAAAGGCGTTAGAGCTCGAGCCCGGCAACGCCATCGCCGAGCGCAACCTGGCTTTCAGCCTCCAGGCCCTCGACCGCGACGACCAGGCCCTGCTCCACTACCAAACCGCCCTGGCCCTGGGCGACGACCAGCCCACCACCCAGGCCAACATGGCCATCGCCTATTACGAAACCGGACAGATGGCCCAGGCCGCCGACGCCGCCCGCCAGGCGCTCGCCGCTGGCGGCGATCTTGCCCCGGCCTATGCCGTGCTGGGCGCGGTAGCGTTGAACTCACACCAGCCGGAAGCGGCCCTGCCGCCGCTCTACCACGCCCTGCAATTAGACCCGGACTATAGCCCGGCCTACTTTTTCCTGGGCCTGGCCTACAAGACCTTGAACCGGTCTGCCGAGGCCATGACCGCCTTCGAGCAGGCCTTGATCACCGCTCCGGACGAGGCGACGCGGCTCCAAATCCGCCGTCACCTGGCCGAGCTGACCGGCGAGCCGTCGCCATGAGACCTGCTTTTCGTTGTCCATTTCGTACCAGCGACCTGGGTTGCTTCTGACAGGGAGAGAGGGGGTGATCTAACCGTCGAGAGATGAACAGTTGATCCCTTGACCTGGCCCGTAGACCGGGCCATCCTACACGAGGAAGGAGGAGTACATTATGCGTTCCGTTGTGCGAATTGTAGCGTTGCTGGTCGCGCTGGCGGTGTTGCTGGTGGTGGCGGCTGCAGCCCATGCCGATTGTTGTGGCTGCTGCCCTCCGCCTCCCGCTCCCTGCCCCAGCGACCCCTGCGTCGGCATCAGCCTGACCGGCCCTTGCCCCGACGATCTCGAAAAGTCGAAAGAGTGCTTGCTGGAGACGCCGCCCTACTACGTCGTCATCAACCGCCAGGTCGAGTGCCCCAACCGCACCGGCACCGGCTGCGCTCCCTTTATCCTGAAACACCCCGAGTGCACCGACTGTGAAGCCTGCCAGATCGACGTCGAGAAAGAGCTGTGCAAGGACGAGCTGCTCGGCAAGGTGCCGGCCGGCGAGACCGCCGTCCTGTACGAAATGTGCTGCGACGGCGCCGGCGGCTGGAAGTTCCGCATCCGGATCCTGGACAACGCCGGCAACTGCCCCCTCGACCCCAACAACAGAGAGTGGGTCACCGGCCTGCCCCCCGGTACCGGCATCAACCTGCCGGCGCCGGTCATCGTCGGCGGCCTGGCCTTCCTGGGCGTCGCCTTCCTGGGCGTTGGCATCGTCGTCCGCCGCCGGACCAGGTAACCATGATCACAGAAACCCGGTTTCCGGCCCAGGCCCGGAAGCCGGGTTTCTTCTTCCCACCAAACTGCCGCGCCCTCCGGCTGGCCTAGCAACGCGCTATCCGCGACCTCACAGAGTCCGCGTCGTGCCTCAGCCAACCAGCTATTCTCAATGTAGTTACCATAACCTTTATTGCCTTTGTGTCCTTTGTGGTTAGATCATCGTAAAAGGACACCTCTCACCGCCCGAGCCGCGAATACAACGCCTCCAGTAGCGTTCCATCGTCCGCGCTCAGCTCCCAGAACATCACCCCGCCCAGCCCCTGCTCCACCACGTAATCAGCCTTGATCCCCAGCGACTCGGCGTCGTCGTAGCCGATGAACACCCCCTTGGCCGCGTTGTACAGCCACGGCCCCTTGGCTTCGTCGTGCCAATAGCGCACATAGCCGTTCCTGTCCACGTAATTCTGGGCCAGGTCCTTGTAATCGAACGCCCCCTGCTCCCACGTTCCCTTGGGCAGGCCCTTCGTCGGCTGGTACAGCCCGTGGTCCACGTCCGGCACCCCGGCCCAGCCGCGCCCGTAAAACGGCGCCCCCAGCACGATCTTGTCCGCCGCCACCCCGGCTTCTAAATAAGCCTGCACCGCCGCGTGCCCATTCAGCTCTGCCGGCCCCGGATCCTTCGCCGCCCCATACAGCGCCGCGTGCAGGTTCGTCGTCCTGTCCCAGCTCCCGTGGAAATCATAGGCCATCAGGTTCAGCCAGTCCAGTGTCTGGCTGATCTCCTTCAGCTCGATGTTGGCATAGGTGCTGGGGCCGGCCGGCGCCGCGATCGTCAGCAGGTACTCCCGCCCCGTCTGCGCCGACAGCGCGTCGAGTTGGCGGCGAAACTCCTGCATGAGCAGCGTGAAATTGTGCTTGTCCTCCGGCCGGGCCGCGTTCTTGGCCAGCCCGCCGCTCACCGGGAACTCCCAATCGACGTCGATCCCGTCGAAAATCCCCTCGTACCGCTTGCCCAGGAACCGCTCGATGCACGACGCCACGAAATGCTGGCGCGACTCCTCCGTCAGCGCCACGTTCGAAAACTGGCCCGACCAGGTCCAGCCGCCCACCGAGATCAGCGCCTTCAGGTGCGGATACCTCTCCTTCAGCTCCCCCAGGTAGCGGAAATTGGCGTCGTCCGACCACTTGTCGCCCAGGATACACTCGCCCGTCGCCCCGTCCACGTTGGCAAACGCGTAATTGACGTGCGTTAGCTTCTCGGCCGGAATGTCGGCCACCTGCAAGTCGCGCTGGTAAATGCTCCACGACGTGTAATACCCCACGATCCGCTTCGCCGCCTCCGCCGTGGCCGTTGGCGCGGGCAAAGGCACGGCCGTGGCTGTTGGTAGGGCCGGCGGCGCTCCCTCCGCCGAACACCCCGCCATCACCCCCACCGTCAAAACAAAGACCAGGACCAGACTCCGAAATCTAGAATCCAAAATCGATTCACCCCTTCGTCCCCGTCAGCACAATACTCTCCACAAAGTGCCGCTGCACCGCCAGGAACACCACCACCAGCGGCGCCACCGCCACCAGCGACGTAGCCATGATCAGCGTCCACGGCTGTTGCGTCTGCTGCGGGTTGAACAGGTTCAAAATCGCCATCGGCAGCGTGTGCATGTTCCTGCTCTGCAAGTAGATCAGCGGCAGTTGCAGCGCGTTCCACTGTCCCACGAACAGGAACAGCCCCACCGTCGCCAGTGCCGGCCTGGTGTTGGGCAGCACAATGTGCCGGAAGATCTGCCAGTAGCTGGCCCCATCCACCAGCGCCGCCTCGTCCAGCTCCTTCGGGATCGACAGCATGAACTGCCGCAGCAGAAACACCATCGCCGCCCCGCCGGCGAAATAGCCGGGGATCGTCACCGGGTTAAACGTATCCACCCACCCCAGCTTGTTGAACAGCACATACTGCGGCACCAGCGTCGCCTGGAACGGCAGCATCAGTGTCCCCAGCATCATGAAAAAGACCAGGTTCCGGCCCGGCCAATCCAGCCGGCTAAAGGCAAAGGCCACGATCGTCACCGACGCCAGCGTGCCGATCACGCTCAGCGCCGTCACAAAGATCGAATTGGCGATGTAGGTCCGCCAGTCGGGATCTGACAGGATCTCCTTGTAAGCGTCGAGTTGCGGCTGGGCCGGCAGCCACACCGGCTTGGGCGCATTCGCCTCTGCGTTGGTCTTGAGCGACGTCGACACCATCCAAAACAGCGGAAAGACCAGCACCACGCTCAGGCTGCACGCCAGCACGTACAGGATCGCCTGCCTGGTCACGTCCTTGATCCGCTTCTGCCGGCTTGGCCGGTATGCAATGGAAACAGTCATCTCCCCCATCTGCTCACAACCGCTCCTCTTGGACACCACGAGGGCTGCACATGCCATCCGACCACCTTTGTTGCCTTTGTGTCCTTTGTGGTTGCACTGCTTTCAATGGACCGGGCGCTCACTCCCCCTGGTAATAGACCCACTTACCCTGGCTCCTGAACTGGATCACCGTCAAAATGACAATGATCGCCAGCAGCACCCACGACATCGCCGCGCCATAGCCCACCTTGTTAAAGCGGAACGTCGACCGCCACAAGTAATAGGCCACCGAATAGAGCGCCTGGTTCTGGCCCCCGTCCCTGACCAGCGACACCGACGCCTCAAAGATCTGCAGGGTGGCGATCATGCCGATGATCAGGTTGTAAAAAGTCGCCGGCGCGATCATCGGCCACGTGATGTGGCGGAACCGCTGCCAGGCGTTGGCCCCGTCCACCTTGGCCGCCTCGTAAAAGGTCTGCGGCACCCCCGACAGCGCTGCCAGGTAGATCACCATCATCGCCCCGGCGCTCCACATCAGGATCAGCGCCACCGACGGCTTGTTCCACAAAAAGGCCAGCCCGTCGGCCCCTAGCCACAGCGGCAGCCGCTCCGGTCCGGGAAAGCCCATCTCTACGATCTTTTCCACGATCTTGATATTCCCCGTCTGCAGCGCCATAAAAGCGGCGCTGGTCAGCTCGGTGAGGAAGATGAACGCCCCGACCAGGTAGTGGAGCGGCCCCTTGTTGAGCGCCGCCAGGATCGAGTTGATGACCCCGTTGTTGGCGTTGAGCATCAGCCGCCAGGTGAACAGCACCGCCGTGCTCGTCGCCAGCAGCACCGGCAGATAGTAGATCAGCCGGAAAAGGTTCCGCCCCCGGATCTGCTGGTTGAGCAGCACCGCCATGCCCAGCCCGGCGGCCATCTGCAGCGGCACGCCGATCACCGTCAGGTAGAACGAATTGAACAGCGCGGTGATAAAGTTCCGGTCCTTGAATAGATCGACATAATTCTTCAGCCCGATCAGCTCCGCTGGCTCGCCGATGCGCAGGTTGGTAAAACTCCAGTACAGCGACAGCAGGGCCGGGCCGAGCACAAAGATCACAAAGCCGGTGATCCACGGCGAGGCGAACAGGTAGCCGGTAAAGGCCTTGTGCTGGTACAGCCGGTTCTTACCCCGCAGCCGGGCGATCAGCCGCGCCAGCCCGGCCATGCACAGCCCCGACACGATCATGAACGCCAGTGTCAGAGCCGACCAGGCCAGCGTATAGGCCATCCGGTTCGATTTCAGCGGGTCGAGCAGGCCGTTCACCGGCCCGAACAGCTTCTCCAGGAACTCCAGGAACGGCTGCGCTGCGTCCACTCTCCCCCCTCTGTCATTCTGACCGAAGCGAAGAATCTCCCCATCCAGGGTGGTGGAGGGGCGTCAGCCCCTCCACCACCCATCCGCTTGGTTACGGCAGCCGTCCGGCGTCCACCAGCACCTGGGTGTACCCGTTCTGGATGTTAGCCATCGTCGTGTCGATGTCCTGCAGGTCGGCGAAAAAGGCGTCCATCTCGGCCACCAGGATGTCGCGGAACTGGGCCGTCTCGCGCACGTCGGCAAAGCCCATGCCATACTGGTCCATCAGCGCGCCCATCTTTTGCATGATCGGGTCCTCGACGAACCCGGTCCAGGCGTCCTTGCGGGGCGGGAAGGAGCCAAAGTCGGCGTTGTACCGGTTCAGATTCTCCTTCGAGCCGAGGAACTGCAAAAAGGCGACCGCTTCGGGCAGGTGCTTGGAATAGCCGGCGACGGCGAGCCAGTCGTTGAACACCTGGACGACCGGTTTGCTGTTGGGAAAGTTGGCCGGGTCGTTGAGGCCTGGGGACAACTCGATCTTGCTCCAGATGGCATCGGAGGTAGGGGGAGCGCCCCACAGGTTAGACCACTGGCAGCCGGCCTCGTCGGTGGCGAGGCGAGAGCCGGTGGCCTCGGGCAGGCCGGCTATCGTCTCCTCCGGGAGGATGGCCTTGCGGCGGTCGTACATGAACTGGAGGGCGGCCTTGGCCTCGGGCGAGTCAAAGTTGGGGGTGCCGTCGTCCTTGTAGATGCCGGCGCCGAGGGACCAGATCAGGTCGACATACTCCTGCCAGTCGTTGAGGCCGATACCGCCGATGTAGCCCTGGCGGACGAGGGCGTTGTTCTCGACCTTGGTCGTGTCCTTGGCGACCTTGAGGGCGTCGGCGAAGGTAGTGGGCGGGGCGGTGATGCCGGCCTCGTTGAGGATGTCCATGCGGCACATGATGGCCCGAGGAGCGGTGAGCCAGGGCAGGCCGCGGACCTCGCCGTCCCAGGTGACAGTGTCGAGGGTGGCGGGCACAAAGTTCTTGAGCTCGCCCCACTCGTCCATGTAGCTGTTGAGCTTGGCCAGGCGGTCGCCATACTCGGCGATGTATTCAGAGCCGAGGTTGAGGATGTCGGCGCCCTCGCCGGCGGCAAAGTAGCCCTGGATCGTCTCGTCGAGGGTGCCCCAGTTGACGTACACAAACTCGACGGTGACATTGGGATAGTCCTTCTGGAAGGCGGGCACCACCTCCGTCTCCAGCCAGGTGTCGGTCTTGTCCGGGATATAGTCCACCACCATCATCTTGATCGTCACCGGCTCCCCTGCCGGCGGCGCTGCGGTCGGCGGCGCTACCGTTGGCGCTGTCGTCGGCGCCACGATGGGGGTCGGCTCAGCCGTCGGCTCGGCCGTAGCCCCACACCCTGCCAGCGCTAGGCTCAGCGCCATCAAAATCGCTATCGCGGTCAATAGTTTGTTACCCATTATCTCCTCTCCTGCTGAGTTTTCGTTTCTGCCCCCCCCCGCAGGCCTGCCCGAACCGGTTTCCGGCCTGCGCGAGGGTTACTGTCGCTGCTTCAGTTTAGGTTTGAACCGACCTGTGCTATAATCAGCTCCGGCGAGAGCTGCTTGTCCCTCCTGCCAGGTAGGTTAAGCAGTTCTCGCGCTCTGGGCAGGGGCTATTCCGGCTGCCACGCCGGGATCGGTCCCTGCCCTTCTCCTCCTCTTCGTCCAGAACCACCTCCTTTCGTTGCTGCCGGCAGTCCAAAATCCCCAATCTTGCGCGCTACTTCTTCACTGAACCGCTCGATGAATCCCCGGACATACTCCCCCACGTCCATCGCCGTGTCCCGGATCAACGGCGTCAGGTCCATGGCAAAGATCATCCTCGTCGCCACGTCCGTGTCGTGCGACGCATAATAAGTCGCGTTGGCTCGCCGCCGGCCCATCGTCGCCAGGTCGTACCGCTTGCCGCCGCTCACCTGCGAATCGAACACGCCCAGCAGCGTCGACTGGAGGTTCTCGTGGGCCGACACGTCGAACGCCACCTTGTCGGCGTCCAACAGCCAATCCAGGTCCCGCCACACCTCACAGCCATACACCTGCCCTGGCCGTTCCCCCTCCGGCAGGCCGCGGATCGCCTCCACTACCCGCAGCGCCACCGCCACGTGCGTATTGTGCTTGTCGGCCAGGTTGTGGGTGTACACCACCTTCGGCTTGGCCCGCTGGAGCAGCAGCGTCAGGTCCTCCACCGGCGCCCGGTTGCCCCTGTCCTTGACTGCGGCGCTGGGATAGTCGAGCAGCGCCAGCGCTCCATACTCGCCCACCACCGCCGCCTTTTTCTGCTCCCTGCGCCGTACCGCCCGCATTGCCGCGTCGCTGTGATACCGGTACAGGCCATCGCGTGGCGATCCGCTGCCGTCGGTCACCACCACCCCGCAGAACCAGCGGTCGGTCCGCCCGAAACAGGCCAGGATGCCGTCAAAGGCCATGATCTCCAGGTCGTCCTGGTGGGCGGCCACCGCCAGGTGCGTCGTCCGCGCCAGCGCCTCCTCGGCCGCCAGCCCATCGGGCGCAAACACCTCGGCCGTGTCGAGATGAAACCTCATCCTCTCCCCCCTCTCTTCTCCCTCTCCCCTGTGGGGAGAGGGTGGGGTGAGGGGCAGTCTACCCTCGATGGAGCGCCCTTTCTGGGTCT
>JAFGOG010000032.1 GCA_016926595.1 Anaerolineae bacterium | reverse complement strand
GCGATTTGCGGGGAGGGAAACAGGTGTGTTATAATAGCTCTCGTGCGCCTAGCCCATCTGTCACTGCACAACTTTCGAAACTATGTCCGGCTGGATCTTGACCTGCCGCCGGGCGTCATGGTGCTGCTTGGCGACAATGCGCAGGGCAAGACCAACCTGCTGGAGGCGATCTATTATTTGGCCACCAGCCGCTCGCCCTACGCTGGCACCGATCGCGAGATGATCAACTGGCTGAGCCTCGAGCAGGAACCGTTACCCTACACCCGCCTGGTAGGCCGTGTGGCACGGGGCGAGAGCAGCGTGTTGCTCGAGATCACCGTCAGCCAGCGGGCCGAGAACGGATCCCGCTACCAGAAACAGGTGCGCCTGAACGGCGTAAACAAGCGGGCCATGGACCTGCTGGGCCATCTCAACGTGGTTCTGTTTGTGCCTGAGGATGTCAGCCTGGTATCCGGTTCGCCAGGCCTGCGCCGCCGCTACCTGGACGTGATGCTGTGCCAGATCGACCCGCACTATTGTCGCACATTGGCCGGCTACAATCAGATCGTCACCCAGCGCAACGCCCTGCTCCGTGACCTGGGCGAGCGGGGAGGGGATCCAGGCCAACTGGCGTTTTGGAACGAGCGCCTGGTGGAACATGGCGCGCACCTCATCGCTCGGCGGCGAGAGGCGATCGCCGCCTTGGACAAGCTGGCCCAGGTGATCCACGGTCAGTTGACCGACGGCCTGGAGCGTCTCCATCTCCGTTACGCGCCGAGCGTCGACTTGCAGCAAGCCCTGGCAGTGGCCGAGATCCAGGCGGTTTACCAGGCCCAGCTCCAATCTCTGCGCCAGCGAGAGACGGCTGCCGGGATGACACTGGCAGGCCCGCACCGGGACGAGATGCGATTCGTGATCGACGACATCGACGCCGGGGTCTATGGCTCGCGGGGGCAGCAGCGGACGGCAGTGCTGGCGCTCAAGCTGGCCGAGGTGGAGCTGATGCACAGCGAGACGGGGGATTATCCGGTCCTGCTGCTGGACGACATGCTGTCGGAGCTTGACACGCGCCGGCGCCGATTCATGCTGCGGCAGGTGGACGACGGGCAGCAGCAGGCGATCATCACCACAACCGATTTGCAGGCGCTGCCGCCGGCTTTTCTACAGGGTTGCCGGTTGTGGCGCGTAGAGATGGGACGGCTGGCGGAGGCCAGTTAGTAAGCGCCCTCGCCGGAAACCACTTTCGGCACAGTCCTGAACAAGAGCTGTAGGTCCAACAACGGCGACCAGTTCTCGATGTAGTACAGGTCGAGCAGCACCATCTCATCGAAGGTCAAGTTGCTGCGTCCCGACACCTGCCACAGACCGGTAACGCCCGGCGCCACTTCCAGGCGCCTCTTATGCCAGGGTTGGTAGCGCTGCACTTCCGAGGGGATCGCCGGCCGTGGCCCGACTATGCTCATGTGGCCCATCAATACATTGAAGAATTGAGGCAGCTCGTCCATGCTGGTGCGGCGCAGAAAGCGGCCTACCTTCGTGACGCGAGGATCGTCGCGCATCTTGAACCATGGGCCGTTTGCCTCGTTGCGATCTAGCAACTGCGTCTTTTCCTCTTCCGCACCCTCGCGCATCGAGCGGAACTTGAAGCAGGCGAAAAGGCGCTCGCCTTTGCCCACCCGGATCTGCCGTAGAATGACCGGCCCCGGCGAGTCAAGCTTGATCGCAACGGCGATCAACAAGAAGAGCGGGCTGAACAGGATCAGGATCAGCAACGACAACACAATGTCCATCGCCCGCTTGAGGAACAGGTGCCCGCCTTTGATCGACCTTTCCTGGATGCCGATCATCGGAATGCCCGCCAGGTCTTCTATGTGTAGATGGCTCAGCGTCATCTGAAAGATGTCAGGAACGATCCGGACCCGGACTTTTTCCCGTTCGCATTGAGCGATGATGCTGACGATCTTGCGGTGGTACATCCAGGGGAGGGTAATGATCACCTCATCGACGGCCAGCTCCTTGATGAGGCGCGGCAGATTGGCGGTTCCTCCCAAGGCTTTGAACCGGCCGATATCGGCGCTGCCCTTCTCTGGGTCGTCGTCCACAAAGCCGACGACGTGATAGCCCAACGTCTCCTCGGCGACCGTGTTGCGCATGACGGCGCGGCCCACCTCACCGCCGCCGACGACCAGAACGCGATCGACGCCCAGCCCCTTTCTCCGCAGTCGGTCGCGTATCATGCGCTTGACCAAGCGGCTCATCATGAGCAGGGCAGGGATCAGCACGCCAGCGTAAAAGAAAACCAGCCGGGAATAGAGGAATGGGCGGAAAAAGATGACAATGACGAACACGGCCAGGACGATGCCGATTGCGGTTCCGGCCACAATCCGATAGACTTCACTGAACCAGGAAGCGCCGCGGGGCTGATCGTAGACGCCGTTGAGCTTGTAAATGACAAGGAGCAGCACCGTCAAACCTATTGAGATGGGGATAAAAGCTCGATAGGAGACCATGTAGGCCACATCCACGGTGGCAAACCACTGCAGGTCGTAGCGCAGCCAGTAGGCCAGCGCCAGAGCCAGGTTGATCAGCACGACGTCGGCTATGGCAGTGCCGATAGACAGGAGTCGCCTGTATCTCTCAAACACCCTCCTGACCTCCCTCCCCGGGGAACATCACCGCCCTCCGGTAGCTGCCTACGGTGCGCCGGGCGGTTTCCCGCCAGGAGAAAACTGCCGCCTGCGCCAGCCCTAACGCCTTCATTCGCGCCCGCAGGTCCAGATCGTTCAGGCATTGATCCATAGCCGTGGCCAGCCCTTGAGTATCGGTCGGGTCAACCAACAGGCCGGCTTGGCCCACGACCTCGGGCAGGGAAGAAGCAGTGGAAACGACGACCGGCGTACCACAAGCCATTGCCTCCAGCGGCGGCAGCCCAAAGCCCTCGTACAAAGACGGATATACGAGCATTTGGGCTGCATTGTACCACCAAGGCAGCTCGTCTATAGGAACATAGCCTACAAAGCGCACCTCGGCTCCCAGATTCAGCCGCTCGACGAGGGCAAACACCTCGTCGTAGAACCAGCCTTTGCCCCCAACAAAAAAGAGCGGCGGGCGAGCGCCTGGCAACTGGGCATAGGCTTGTATCAGCCTGGCGATATTCTTGCGCGGCTCTAGTGTACCAACAAAAAGGATAAACCTATCCGGTAAACCTCGATCTGCGCGAAAAGCAGACACCTG
>JAFGOG010000007.1 GCA_016926595.1 Anaerolineae bacterium | reverse complement strand
CGCGGCCAGGATCAGCAGGATGAGCAGCGGGGTGAGCACGCCCGCCGCAAAGGTGGATCCAAAACGCAGCAGCTCCTGGATCCACAAGAAGAACCAGGGCGCGTGGGGCCTGTCGACGAGGGCGGTGGGATCGGCGGGCGGGCCCAGGGGCGCATCGACCAACAGGCTCAGCCCGACCAAGCCCACCAGGGTCAGCAGCATGGCGATCAGCTCGACGCGCAGCAATCGCTCCCGATCGACGCGCGGCGCCGGCTCGACGTGGGAGATGCCTCCATCGCGGCGGACGCGAAAGATGTGCCAGGCGACCAAGACCGCGGCCAGCAGCGCCAGGCCCAGCACGTGCCAGGTGTAGAAGCGGAGCAGGGCCGCCGCCCCGATCTCTTGTCCACCGATCGCGAACCGGTAGAGGGCAGGGCCGATGGCGGGGATCGACTTGATCAGGTTGGCGCCGACCATCAACGCCCAAGCGGTATCCTGGTCCCATCGCAGCACATAGCCGCTAAAGTCCAGCAGGAAGGTGAGGAAGAGCAGCGCCATTCCGATGAGCCAGTTCAGCCGGCGAGCTTTGTAGCCGCCGCTGAGAGCGACCCGGGCCATGTGCAGGACGACGGTCCCCACCATGAGCTGTCCGGCCCAGAAATGGATGTTGCGCAGCAGCCAGCCAAATGGGGCCTGGTAGGTTATCTGGCGGATCGACTCGTGGGCGCCTTCGGGGGTGGGGATGTAAAGGAACATCTCGAGCACGCCGGTGAGGCCCAAGGCGAGGAACAGGAACAGGGAGACGCCGCCCAGCCCAAAGGTGTAGGAAAAACGGGCCTCACGACCGGGGATCGTCGGGGGATGGAGGTGGTGATAGAAGCTGGGACGGCGATGCCCCACGGGCGTTCTCCTCTCCTGGACTGGACCGAATCTCAGAGGGTCAGGCGCGCCGACGGCTCTACCGGCTCGCCGCGATCTACCATGAGCTGGCCCTGCTCCTGATCGAGCCAGAGGCGCAGGTAGCTCAGCGGCCGGGTGGCCGGCCCGGTCACGACCTGCCCCTCGGCGTCAAAGCGGCTGTCGTGGCAGGGGCAGACGAATCCGCCCTTTTCTGCCAGCTCTACCAGGCAGCCCAGGTGCGGGCAGACGGCGTCCACGGCGTACAGGCCTCGCCGATCGTGGCCGATGTAGACCCGCGCCTCGGCGACGTAGATGAGCGAGCCACGCGGATAGCTGCCGGGCTGGCCCACGGGCAGGGTGGTTGGGGTGGGATCCGGAGGCTGGAAGGCAAGGAAACGCACCACCTGGCTGGCGGCCGCGACGGCGGCCGCGGCCAGGGAGCCACGGGCCGCCAAGGTCAAGAATTTACGGCGATTCAATTTGCGCTCCTGGATTGTCGCTTTCTCAGCCGCCACAGGGCGAGCAGGGCCAACAGCGCCGCCAGGGCGGCCGCAAGTATGCCGATCTGCCACGCCGCCGGGCCGGCGGCCCCGGGGCCGATCTGCGCGTTGGGGGACAGGCGGCCGTTCTCGTGCAGCAGGAACGCGGTCACCGCCCAATATTCCGACTCGGAGAGGGCGCCAGGCCGCTGCGGCGGCTGTGTGGCGCACAGAAACGCAAAGAGCTGCCCGGCTGTCTCGAAGCGGACGAGGGTCCCTGGCGAGCCACTGACGGCCGGCACGGATCGGGGGATGTAGAAGCTGGCCAGCTCGGATTTGCCGGTGTGGCAGCCGCGCGCCCAGCAGTTCTGGTGGTCGTCGACCCACACGAGCCGCCACTCATCGGTCAATCCCTGGCCCTGGTCGCCGTGGCACGGCATGCAGTGGTGGTAGTAGAGGTAGCGGCCGGTGTCGACCTGGGTGGGAGATTCCCCCAGCGCCGGCTCTTCCAGCCGGTCGAACATGGGCTCGTGGGTTGGCTCTGGGGGAGCGGTGTGGAGGCTGCCTGGGACGCGCGCCTGGGCGATGGGGCCGGCCAGGGCGAGCCACAGGAGCAGGGCCAGGACGGCAAGGCCGGGCCCGCGCCTGGAGAGGATTTGAGCCCTATCTGCCATCGAACGCCTCCGCCGCGATGTGGGGCAGGTTTTAACCTTATGGCTCGTCACAGTAATCCACCGTGTGTCAATGACCTCGAAGCAACCAGTAAAAGGCCGCCGCACCCAACAGCAGCCCGACCATCACGCCGGCTATGACGCGCTCGATCCCAATGGCGCTGTGGTGGCTTTGCACAAGCTGCGGAAGCAGAAAGATCTGGTCCGCATTGTCGGGGCCCAGGGGATCCTGGCCGATATCGATGTTGTTGACGTCGGCCAGGAAGGCGGTGAGCTGCCAATAGTCTTTGTCTTCAAAGAGGGCGGGATATGACCAGGGCATCTCGACGCGCAGGAACTCGAACAGGTCGGCGGCGGTCCTGTAGCCGCTGAGGGCTCCGGTGCCCATGACCAGGGGCGATGTGCGAGGGATCTCAAAGCCGTAAGGGGGATGGGCCGCGCCATGGCATTTGGCCTGCCAGCAGTTCTGGTCTTCCGGATCCAGCACGCTGCGCCACTCTTCGGTAAGGCCCTGGCCCTTATCGCCGTGACAGACCATGCAGGACATCCAGTATTCGTGGTGGCCCAGCTCGATCTGGGTGGGCGGATCGGACATGGGGGGGACGGCGAGCCGCTCAGTAGGGGACATGCCCCCCATGGCGTGGGGAGTTGGGTGGGGGGATTGGGCCAATGGCCCGGATGAGGCGCCGGCGTCGAGGATCTGATCGGGGCCCAGGGCCGCCGCGGAGGGCTGGGCGAGGCCGATGCCGAAACCCAGCAGGACGACCAAGGCGCCGGTCACGGCCCCCAGGAGTATGGCAGGCTTGGCTGTCATCTTGGGAATCTGTCTCATAGGAGGACCCGGTCCCGGAACCGATCCACCGCCGGGATCCCTTTTCCCGATCAACCCGCGGCGGCGCTGGCCTTGTCGCCCGTCACCGGGGCCGTCTCCCCACGCAGGAAGCGGTCGATGTCGGCGGCGGCCCGCTTGCCGGCGCCCATGGCCGAGATGACGGTGGCCGCGCCGGTGACGATGTCGCCGCCGGCCCACACCCGGTCCTTGGTTGTCTTGCCGGTCGTCTCGTCGGCGACGACTGTGCCGTGGCGGGTGCGCTCCAGCCCGCCCGAATCGCTAAAGACCAAGGGGTTGGGCTGCGTGCCCAGGGCCATGATGACGATGTCCACTTCCATGTCGAACTCTGAGCCGGGGATCGGCGCCGGGCGGCGGCGGCCGCTGGCGTCGGGCTCGCCCAGCTCCATGCGGATGCAGCGCATGCCGCGCACCCAGCCCTTGTCGTCGCCGTAGATCTCGACCGGGTTGGTCAAAAAGTCAAAGATGATCCCCTCTTCCTCGGCGTGGTGCACCTCTTCGGCGCGGGCCGGGACCTCGTCGCGCGAGCGGCGGTAGACGATGTGCACCTCTTCAGCGCCAAGCCGCAGCGAGCAGCGCGAGGCATCCATGGCCACGTTGCCGGCGCCGACCACCGCCACCCGCCGGCCGATCTTGACCGGCGTGTCCCACTCGGGGAACAGATAGGCTTTCATCAGGTTGACGCGGGTCAGGAACTCGTTGGCCGAGTAGACGCCGTTATAGTTCTCGCCGGGGATGCGCATGAACATCGGCAGGCCGGCGCCGGTCCCCAGAAAGACGGCGTCGTAGCCCTGCTCGTTCAGCAGCTCGTTCAGGGTGTAAGTTTTGCCGATGACCGTGTCCATCCGGATCTCGACGCCCAGGCTGCGCACATAGTTGACCTCGGCATGGACGACGCTCTTGGGCAGGCGGAACTCGGGGATGCCATAGATCAGCACGCCGCCGGGGGCGTGGAGCGATTCAAAGATGGTGACGTGGTGGCCGTAGCGGGCCAGGTCGCCGGCGCAGGTCAGCCCGGCCGGACCGCTGCCGATGACCGCCACCCGGCCCCCTCGACCAGACGGCGTCACTTCGGGCGGGGGCGAGGGATAGGCTAGATCCCAGTCGGCTACGTACCGCTCCAGCCGGCCGATGGCCACCGGTTTGTATTTTTTGCCCAGCACGCACAGGGCCTCGCACTGTGTTTCCTGGGGGCAGACCCGGCCACAGATGGCCGGCAGGTTGTTGTCGCCCTTGAGCGACCGCACAGCGCCGGGCAGATCGCCGTCGCGCAGGTAGCCGATAAAGGCCGGGATGTTGACGCTCACCGGGCAGCCTTCGATGCACATGGGCCGCTTGCACTGCAGGCAGCGGCTGGCTTCGAGCAAGGCGGTTTCGTCAAGGTAGCCCAGCGCTACCTCGTCAAAGTTCCTGGCCCGGGCCTGGGCGTCCTGGGTGGGCATCGCCTGGCGGGGGATCCGCATCCTCTCGTGCTGGGGCAGGGGTTGGGTTGGGTTCGACATCATCGTCTCCTTGTTAGCCACAAGGCTGGTGCTGGCTCTGCCACTTTTCGACGGCCAGTTTTTCCTGTTCGGGATAGATGCGCTGGCGGGCCAGCAGTTGGTCCCAGTCTACCTGATGGCCGTCGAACTCGGGGCCGTCGACGCACACAAAGCGGGTCTGGCCGCCGACCTCGACCCGGCAGGCGCCGCACATGCCGGTGCCGTCGACCATGATCGAGTTCAGGCTGACGATGGTCGGCACGCCGAAAGGCTTGGTGGTCAGGGCGCAGAACTTCATCATGATCGCCGGGCCGATGGCCCAGATGCGGTCGATTGCCCGTCCGGATTCAAGCAGCTCTTTCATGGGGATGGTGACCAACGCTTTGCGGGCGTAGGAGCCGTCGTCGGTACAGACGATCAGCTCGTCACTGACGGTGCGCATCTTGTCTTCCCAGAAGAGCAGCTCCTTGGTCCTGGCGCCGATGATCGAGATGACGGTGTTGCCGGCGGCCCGCAGATCGCGGGCGATGGGGTAGATGGGGGCGATGCCCACGCCGCCGCCGACGCACAACACTGTGCCGTATTTCTCGATCTCGGTGGGCCGGCCGAGGGGGCCGGTCAGGCTGGCGAAGGAGTCGCCGGGCTGCATGGTACCCATGTGCATCGTCGTCTTGCCCACTTCTTGGAAGACGAGGGTGATCGTCCCACGCTCACGGTCGTAATCGGCGATAGTCAGGGGAACACGCTCACCCTCCTGGTGGATGCGGACGATGACGAATTGGCCGGCTTGCCCCTTGCTGGCCACAACGGGAGCCTGGACCTCGAGCAGCTTGGTCACGGGGGCCAGGTCCTCCCTTAGCAAGATTTCGTACATGCTGACGCCTCCTTGCATCTAGCGGAATAGCACATCGACAGGGCGGTGCTGCCCTGTGAGGAATCAGATATTTTACAGCCGCTCGCCCATCTCGGCAATGCCGCGCAGAACGCCCATGATGCTCAAGCCCAGCTTGGCCAGCTCGCCGGGCGGCACCGAGCGCAGGGACAGCCGCTGGGCGCCTTCTTCGGCGCGGGGCATGTCCAGCCCCCGGCTGAAGAGGTAGCCGCCCGCGGCGCCCAGGGCGGCGCCGATCAGCGCCCCGATAAACATGGTTCTTTGTCGCGTGTTCATGGTTGTTTTCTCCTCGTCATGGTTGTTCTGGCTATTGCGCTAATCCGCGCGCCCGCAACTTGGGCGGCGATTAAGGGAGAGGCAACCTTTTGGCTGGCTTGTTCGGTCCCACCGGCCACCCGCTGGGCTGTATCCCGGGCGATAGTCAGGTACTTTTTTGACAGTCGCCTCAGCCGGTGCATACCCTTGATACAGAAAAAGAGGACAACGCCGATCGGCAGCACGGCGATCAGGGTCAGAAAGAGCAGCCACAGCAGCGAGATGTCACGCCATACGGCCAAGAATTCCATGATCTTCTCCCGTCGAACCTCGAAGCAAGTATACCACGCCTTGGGCTGAAATGCCAAACGCCCTGACGCTCAAACCAGCGCGACCTTTTCCCTGGTCAGGCTCTCTCCCTCAGCCTGGGCCGCCGCGTACAGGTCTATTGGAAACCGGCCGTGCAGCGGGCTGAGCCGCGCGCCCCAGCGGGAAGTGTGATAGATGGCCCAGGCCACGGGCTTGCCCAGGCTGCTCATGCCCGCCGCACGACGCAGCTCGGCCAGGCTGTCGTCGTCCCAGCCGCCGAACAGGCCGTCGAAGAAGCAGAAGACGGCCAGGCTAGGCAGCAGGGCGATGAAGAAAAGCAGCACGCTGCTCACCTGGTCGCCCGCGCCCCCCCACATGACATTGCCTATCAGCCGCAGCAGGAGGTAGTTGACGGCGCCGGCCAGCAGCGGCGCCGCGGCCGACTGCCACCAGTAGATGCGGTAGCGGAACAGGACGGCGCGGTTGACAAGCCAGGCGGCCACGTCTTTCAGGGGCAGGGCCACGCAGTAGGCGGCGATCAAGCCGACCAACTGGAAACGGGGCACGAGGAGGAACATCAGGACGATGCGCAGCGCCTGCTCGCCGATCAAGAGCCACATCTCCAGATCGGGCCGGCCGACGCCCTCCTGCACCCGGTCGGCGAACCAGGCCGGGAACTGGACCGCGCCCCAGAGGCCCATGATCAACATCAGCTCGGCAGCGCGCTGGTAGCCCGGTCCCAATGCGCCCAGGATGAAGCGGTCGCCCACGCCCAGCAGCGCCGAAGCGACGAACAGGCTGATAAAGCCGCCATATTTAAAGCCCTGGGCGATGTAGTAGCGGGTGAGCTGCAGCCGGCCGTGGCTGAAGGCCTCGGAGATGGCCGGCATGAGGCCGTAATAGAGGCCGGCTACGGCGCTGTAGGCCAGCAGCAGGCCATTGGGGCTGACCACGTCCCAGTTGCCCTGGACTTCGGTCCAGTTGCGGATGCTGCCCGCGGTCAGAGCCGACTGCACGGTGTAGCCGATCCCGCCCGCCACACCGGCGACGGTCACCGGGGCGCCGAACTTGAGGGCGGAAATCACTGTGTCGCGGTCAAAGTGGGCCAGGAAGAGGACGACGCTGCGCATGCCGATCCGCCTGAGCAGCCAGTAGCCGACGGCGAAGGCAAGCAGTTGGGCGGCGTAGGCGCCGATGCCCAAGCCCAGCACGCCGCCCATCGACCGGCCAAAGGCGGGGTTGGCCGCGCCCCACTGGCTGAGAAGCAGCACGGCGCCCGACTGGAGGACCACCGGGGCCAGGTAGAGCACCAGGTTGAGCACCTGGTCATAGTCCTGGCGCTGCAGGCCGCGAAAGGCGTATTGGAACACGGCCAGGAAGCCGGGGAACTGGATCAGGGCATGGACCACGAGGTAGTAGCTCATGAAGGCGCTGGCCGTGCCCGGCAGCAAAAAGGCGGCGACCAGGGCCACCACGCCCAACTGCAGGGTGCCGGTGATCGCCTGCCACCAGACGAAGAACTGGCCGTACTTGATGCCCCGCGCCGGGTCGCCAACCCGGTATTGGGCGAAGTATTTGACAAAGGCGGTGCTGGTCCCCCAGTCGAACAGGATCCAGAAGGTGTTGAAAAAGTTGACGATCAGCGACCAGACCCCACGGGCCTGGGCCGAGGGAAGCAGGATGCCGTACAGCACCACCTGCTGGTAGATCATCAGGACGATGAACAGCACCAGGCCGATGGCCAGCAGGAACAGGAAGCCGGCCAGCGGCCGGTGAAAGCCGACGTCCTCCCAGCCGGCCTCTTCCGAACGGCGGAAGAGGCTGGCGTCGGCCACCAGGCGGTCCAGGATCTCGGGGTGGCGCAGGCTGTAGCGCCGGACCAGGATGAAGGCGGCGGCGGCGCCGGCCAGCAGCACGGCCAGGAGCAGGGCCACGCCCGCCTTTTCCCCGCCGTGGGGCACGGGCGCGGCGGGATAGCCGGCGTAGGGCACGGGCGCGCGACCGGCGGAGGCGGCGGCCAGGTGGTAGACCAGGTAGTTGAAGTAGGGCCACTCCTGGAGGTCGGCGTTATACTCGCCGGTCAGCCAGGCGGCGACGATTGTAGCCTGGCCGCGCCTGCCGATGACCGCCTGGCCGTCCTCGGTGACGATCAACGGTTCCAACCCGGCGCCGGGCAGCACCGATCGCTCGCGAACCTGCGGCGCCGAGTTCCAGTTGACGTCGCGCAACAGCGGGTCGCCGGCGCCGGGAGCGCCGACCAAGGTCGCCGGCTCGGCGACAAGCTCCGGCGGGGGGGCGCCGGGCTGGCCCAGGAGCAGGTTGACAGAGGCGCTGGACAGGTCTGGTCCCAGGAAGAGGATCAGCGGCCTGCCGCTGTCAAGCAGCGCCTGAGCCTGGGCCTCGGTCAGCAGGGGGTTGTGGACCAGGATCAGGTCGGCGGCGGCCGGGCCGGCGGCGAACTGCACTCCGGGGATCAGCGCCAGCGCCCGGTGTATCGCATCATCCGGGCCATCCTCGTATATGCGCGGCGGTTCCTCAGTCCCCGACTGTGCGAGGACGGGCATTGCCGACAACAGCGACAGCGCGGCGACGATCGCCAGGATCAGCAGTCTCTTCATGGTTGTCCTCCTGACCAGATGTGCTAAACACCGGACACGCACAGGCGGCTGCGCCTGGCAGCTCATGGTCTTTCGGATCGGGTAGGCACCGGCAGCCTCTCCAAAATCGCCCAGCCCTCCCCTGCTGGGGGAGGACGGAATCCAAAATCGCTACAGTGGCGGCTCCGCCAGCTTGACAATCTTGGGCTCGGTCTCTTTCCAACTGATCTGCGATAGACCCAGCTTGCGGCGCAGCCGGTCGGGGTCCATGCGCGCCTGGTAGTCGCGCACAGCGCAGGTCCAGCGCAGCATCTCGAACGATAACCCTTGGGGCAGGCCGGCCAGCTTGGCTACGTCGGCCAGGACATACTCTAGATTGCGGGGCGTGCAGGGAAAGAGGTACTCCTGAGGCTTGTAGACCTCCCGGTAGAGGGCCAGCGCCCGGGGCCAGTCGGAAGGCAGCCGCAGGCGGCGCTCCTTGTACTGCATCCGCGGCCGGTCGTAGCGCACCGAAAGCGCCGGCCCGTCCCGGTCTGCCAGGTCGAGGTGCGACAGTTTGATGGACATGCACTCCTGTTTCTTGATGCCGGTGTGCAGCACCAGGCTGACCAGCAGGTAGGGCCGGGGGTCGGGCTTGTCGCCGGCCATCATCTGGCGGGCGGCAGCCAGGACCTGCTCGACCTGGTCGTCGTGCAGGATGAGCGGCATTGGCGTCTTGACCGGCTGGTGGACGATCGGCGCGGCCGGGTCGGCGGGCAGGACACCCGCTTCGGCCAGCCAGGCGAAAAAGACTTTGAGCGTGGTCAGCCGCCGGGCGTACGACTTGGGGCTGCACGGCGCGCCGCGCTCGCTGCGCAGCCAGTGCATAAAGCGCTCCAGGTCCGGCGTGCCAAGCTGGCCGATGGGCGGATCGCTCTTTAGGTAACGCCGCAGCAGCTTGAGGTCGCCCAAGAAGGACTTGACCGTGTTTTCGGCGAACTCTTGCTGGACCATGTGGCGGTGAAAGCGTTCCATCGCCGCGCTGAGGGGAGATCGGGCGGTCAGGCCAGCGTGTGAGGCCGCGGCTGGGCCGGACACGCTCTGGGGCTGGTCCCCAGGGAACAGGGGCAGTTGTTCAGCAGACATTGGCATACTCCTGAATGAGAACAGATTCTTCGGTCGCTTTGCTCCCTCAGAATGACCTTTGGTCGCTTTGCTCCCTCAGAATGACCTTTGGTCGCTTTGCTCCCTCAGAATGACCTTT
>JAFGOG010000031.1 GCA_016926595.1 Anaerolineae bacterium | reverse complement strand
TGATGTCGGCCGGCTGGAGGACCGTCAAGGCGACCGGCAGGGGAATGGCCGGCTCGTCGGGGTCGTTGCTGTTGACGATAAGGTCGGCGGTGTAGTCGCCCGGCGCCAGGCCGGTCGCGTCGAAGGTCACAGTCACGTCGGCGCATCCGGCCGGCGGCAGCGTGCCCGCTGCCGGGGTCTCGCCCAGCCACGGCGCGTCCGGGGTCTCGGACAGGCTCCAGGTGAGCGGGGCCGTGCCGGCGTTGCAGATAGTCAGGGTGGTGACCTGGGCTGTGTCAGGGCAGAGCGTGGCTTCGAGCGGTGGCGCAGTGACTTCGATGTCGGGTGCGACCACTGTCAGCTGGTGCTGGACCACGGCCTGACCGCAGGCGTTGGCGACCGTCAGGGTGACGGTGTAGGTGCCTGGGGCGGCGAAGGCGTGAGTCGCATACTGGCCGCTGGCCGTCGCGCCGTCGCCCAAGTCCCAGGAGAAGGTGAAGGGCGGCGTGCCGGCGGCGACCGTGGCGGTAAAGGCCACCGCCTGGTCGATGAGGGGATCGGGCGGTGACCAGGCGAACTCGACGCCGCCGACCGGATCGCAGACGCACACCTGCCCGGTCCAGGTGTCCTGGCCGCAGCCGTTGGACACGACGAGGCTCACAGTGTAACAGCCGCCTGCTGCGTAGGTGTGGGTGGGGTCCTCCAGGCTGGAGGTGGCGCCGTCGCTGAAGTCCCAGGCGTAGGTGAGCGGCGGCTCGCCCAGAGCCGTGGCGTCAAAGGCGACCTGCAGGTTGGTGGCCGTATAGCTCACGCTGGTGATGTCGGCCGGCTGGAGGACCGTCAAGGCGACCGGCAGGGGAATGGCCGGCTCGTCGGGGTCGTTGCTGTTGACGATGAGGTCGGCGGTGTAGTCGCCCGGTGCCAGGCCGGTCGCGTCAAAGGTCACGTCCACGTTGACGCACCCGGCGGGCGGCAGCGTGCCTGCCGCCGGGTCCTCGCTCAGCCACGGCGCGTCTGGGTTCTCGGACAGGCTCCAGGTCAGCGAAGCCGTGCCGTTGTTGCAGATCTGCAGCGTCTGCGTGGTCTGCGAGTTGGGACACTGCTCGGCAGCGAGCGACAAGGGCGAGACGGCAATGTCGGGCAATCCGGCCGCCGTCACCGTGTGCTGCACAGCCGCCGACCCGCAGGCGTTGGTCGCGGTCATGGTGACAACATAGTCGCCCGGCGCGGTGTAGGTGTGGGTCGTCGAGGCGCCGCTGCCGGTGCCGCCGTCGCCCCAGTCCCAGGCGTAGCTGATCGGCGCCGTGCCCGAGGCGCTGCCGTTGAAGGTGACCAGGTCGCCAACGTAGGGTGAGGCCGGCGTCCAGGTGAAAGCCGCTCCGCTGGGCGGATCGCAGGCCTCGCAGCCGCCGAACCAGTCGACGATGCGCTGGAGTACAGTCCTGCCGTTGGCAGCGTTGTTGTTGTAGATTGGCACCCAGTCGGTGCCGAAAAAGACCGTCTTCCACACACCGCTGACCTTGTCCACGTCCAGGTTGACGCTGCTCGAGCTCCTGAAGGCCTGGGAGGCCCCTGTGCCCGCCGTTACGACGTCGCCATAGTCGGTGAAGCCGCTGGGGTAGGTGAGGCTGAAAGGCCCCAGCCCATCGCCGATGGGGTCACCCGTCAGGCCGACCTTGGCCGTCGCGTTGCCAGTGTCGTTGGCATAAGAGCCGATGCCCAGGTAGGTCGAGCCGAAGGTGGTCAGATCCATGTCGTAGAGGTAATCCTGGCTGCTCAGGAAAAGCCGGCCTCCGTCGTCCAGGTAGGCCGCCAGGTTGGTCTCGTCGGTGCTGTTGGGACCGGCTGTGCCGCCCCACGTGTCGCCGGAGAACCAGAAGACCATTTTGTAGCCCGACAGGCCGGCCTGGTCCGGGCCATTGCCGCCGGCGGTGTCAAAGACGTCATAGCCCAGGCCCATGTCGTCCAGGGCGGCGGTGAAGTAGGGCAGCGCGTCGGGGGCGTTGTTGTCGTCGTCTACCAGCAGGATGCACGGCAGCGGGCGGGGCTCGAGCGCCAAGTCCTGGGTGGTGGTCCCGTTTTCCACGACCATCACACCGTTGACCGTCTGCGGGTAGTAGCGGCTATGGCTGGCGGTCACGTTGTAGGTGCCGGGCGTAAGGAGCATCGAATAGAAGCCGTTCGGATCGGTCGTGGCCAGGATACCGTTGCCCTCGGCCGCGGGCGCAGCGGTGACGGCGGCGCCCGAGATCGGGAGGCTTGTGGTGGCATCGGTCACGGTCCCCTGGAGGGTACCGGTGCCGCCGATACAGGACTCGATGGCGGCCAGGGCGTTCAGATAGCCGTAGCCGTAGGTGTAGTTACCTTCACCGTCGGGCGGGGTGCCGCAGTTGCCAGCCGGCGGGGTATCGGCGTTGTCCTGGAGAACCTGGAAAGTGGCGTCGATGTTACCCAGGTAGGCCGGGCAGGCGGCCCAGAGGAGGGCCACGGCGCCGGCAGTGTGCGGGCTGGCCATCGACGTGCCGTTGTAGGTGCAGTCCCAGCCGTCGGTCGGCACACTAGAGCAGATGGCTGAGCCGGGAGCGCTGATATTCGGCTTGGTGTAGGGGTCGTGCCCATAGTCGCTCGGGCCGCGGCTGGAATAGGAGGCGATGGTGCGGTTCGAAGTGTGGGCTGCGGTGGCAAAGCTCTCCTGGTAGTCACCCGGGCTGCCAATGGTGGAGCAGGAAGAGCCGCTGTTGCCTGCAGAGAAGGCAGGGAAGATGCCGGCTGCCACCCAGGTTTCCACCTTGTCCAGGTACCAGTCGTCGCCGCCGCCACCACCCCACGAGTTGTTGACGATATGCGGTCGGTTGGCGGTGCTTCCGCCCGGAGCCAGGATCCAGTCGGCGCAGCTGTTGAGCGACGAACTGGAGCAGGAGGACGATTCGCAGCCCTTGCAGGCGATCCAGGTGGCATCAGGCGCCATACCTACCCAGTAGGTCAGACTGGCGTCATTGTCGCCGACCATAGTGCCCATGGTGTGGGTGCCGTGGCCATTGTTGTCACAGGCAGTGCCGCCGCAGATGTTGGCCGGGTCGTGCCAGCAGGCCGCGTTGCCTGGCTGCCCCGGACAGGCAAAGGCCTGGTCCAGCGCCGGATGGTTGTACTGCACGCCGGTGTCGATGTTGGCCACCTTGATGCCGGCGCCCTCGATGCCATAGTTGTTCCACACGTCGTCGGCGTTGGTATCGGTGATACCCCAGTCGATCGCATAGTCGGGCGCGGCTGCCTCGGCGATGATCGGGTCGACCTGATAGTACTCCTCAAGGCGGAGGTAGGCCACGCCCGGCAGGGCGGCCAGACCCTGCGCCGCTGTCAGGTTGCCGCCCCGGATATAGACCGAGTTGCCGGTGAGGAACGAGGTCCAGTCCAGGCCATGCCGCTCGGCATAGTCGATGACGGGGGCCTGAGTGGCCCTGGCGACCTCATTCAGGGCGTTCCAGACGTACTCGCCGCGGGCGTTCCAATCCATGCTATAGGCAGCGCTGAGGTCGGCCTGGAGGGCCATCACGACAAAAAAGTTGGCCTGGCCATCGATCTCGATCTGGCGCAGCAGGTCAGGTGGGATACTCGCCTGGGCGGGCGGTTCGGCCGCCGCGGTGAGAGGCAGCAGCCCGGCGAGGAGGGCCACGGCGCAAAGAAGGTAGAACGGTCTGAGTTTATGCATCTTTTTTTCTCCTTTGGAGATTTTTGGGTCGGGCAAAGTCAAACGAGCGACCATGCTGTCTTTGCTTTCGCGACAGCATTGAACGGTGACGGCGTCTGCCGTTGAGAAGTGTATCACAGAGATTGCGGAAGGTCAATAGGAAATTATACCCATCCAAAATCCGCTTCGCAGCCGCGGCCGCCAGAGATATATAGCACAAGAGCGGCACTGCGTGTCTCTGGTCCGCCGGCCAGGACGGGCAGAATGATGGGCAGGAGAGGATGCCACAGCTTTGGCGCAGGATGTCTCGTCTCTACCAAATCCGCGGATTGTGTGATACAATGGGCAAAGGAGACAAGGGTTCCCGTTGGGGCTGGAGTGAAAGGAGTGGTTAACGTGACCGAAGCAGAGCATCTCGCCGACGCCCTCGCTGGGTTTTTCACCCGTACTGACAACGGCTGGTTCACGCCGTTCACCGCCGCCGTCGCCGGGCTGACGGCCCAACAGGCTGCCTGGGCGCCCGGT
>JAFGOG010000278.1 GCA_016926595.1 Anaerolineae bacterium | reverse complement strand
CTGTACAACGACCTGACCGCCTACGAGAACCTGGCCTTTTACGCCCGCATCTATGGCGTGCCCGAACGAGGGCTGCGAGCACGCCTGGATGAATTGATAGAACAATCCGCCTTGGGCGAGGTGCGCCGCGAACAGACCCGCAACCTGTCCGGCGCGTGGCGGCAGCGGCTGGCCCTGGCCTGCGCCGTGGTCCACGAGCCACCGATGCTCTTCCTCGATGAGCCCACAGCCGGGGTCGATCCCATCTCCCGGCGGGAGTTCTGGAACCTGATCTATACAATGGCCGGTCAGGGGGTCAGCATCCTGGCCACAACGCACTATATGGACGAGGCCGACTACTGCAACGCAATCGGTATGATGTACAGTGGCCGACTCCTCGCCCTGGACACCCCCGACGCCCTCAAAGATGGGATGGCCGGCTTGCTGCTGGAGGTCGACTGCGATCAGCCGGGGCCGGCCGAGGAAGTGGTGTCTGCCCTTCCCGGCGTGCAGGAGGTCACCCCCCACGGCATCCTGCTGCACGTTGCCGTGACCGATGAATCTGTACAGCCCCGTATCGCCGAGTCCCTGACCGCCGCCCAGATCCCCATCCAGCGCATAGAGCCCATCCTCCCCTCCCTGGAAGACGTCTTCATCTCCATGGTGGATGCCGAACTGCGCACGCAGGCCCGGCAGGAACTGGAACAAGGAGACATCTGATGAGAAGACTTTGGACGATTGTGCGCAAAGAGTTCATTCACATTGTGCGCGACACCCGCACCCTGGCTTTGATCGTGCTGCTGCCGGCCGCGCTGCTCCTCCTCAGCGGCACAGCGATGGGCGGAGAGACCGGTAACATTCCCATGGCCGTAGCCGATCAATCCAAGACCGATGCCAGCCGGCGCTATATCGAGAAATTCTGGGCCAACGGGTACTTTGATGTGGTCCAGTACGCCGACAGCGAGGCGGAGCTGCTCGAATTGATCGATCGGGACACAGCCGAGGTGGGCATGCTGATCCCAGCGGACTTTGGGCGCAGCATCGCCACGGGCAAGGCCACCGCCGTCCAGTTCTACCTCAACGATGCGGACCCGTCGAACTCGGTCGCTACCCAGCTCGGCGTGGAAATGATCAGCCAGATGGCGCTGCAAGAGATGTTCTTCTCGCAGATCAGCCAGGCGCTGGGCCCACGCCAGATCGAGATCCCCATCACCACCCACGTCAAGGGCCTCTACAACCCGGATGCACTTCGGACCAACCACATGGTCCCATCGCTGATCGCAATGATCCTGCAGATCCAGGCTATGCTGCTGACGTCACTGGCCATCGTCCGCGAACGGGAGCAAGGGACCATGGAACAGCTCATCGTCACGCCGATCAAGGCATGGGAGTTGATGCTTGGCAAGATCATCCCTTACATCTTGGTCGCCTTTGTCAACACGGCCATGATCATCGCCGTCGGCATCTTTTGGTTCGACATCCCGCTCTCGGGCAGCCTGCTGCAGCTTCTGGGGCTCAGCTTCATCTTTATCATCGGGTCCCTGGGGCTGGGCGTCATGATCTCCAACATCTCGGCTTCCCAGATGCAGGCCATGTACATCGCCGTCGGCGTCGTGTTACTCCCCTCTGTCATCATCTCGGGCCTGATTATCCCCCGGCTCAATATGCCGGCCGTGGCCTACTACGCCGGCGAGCTGCTGCCGGTGACTCACTACCTGGAGATCATCCGCGGTGTCATGCTCAAAGGGGTCGGAGCCGGTTTCCTGTGGTCAGCCATCTGGCCGCTGATCGCCCTGAGCGTGGCCTTTTTCGCCGCCAGCGTGGCCTTTTTCCGTAAACGCCTGCGCTAACACGGATTCTGCCACCGATACACGAAGGAAAGCGACTCGCCTTCTTACTATCCCGCTGACTCGTTGATTCGCTGATTCGCCTTATCGCTTGACCGCCTTTTCGCCGCTTCACTTGATCGACTTTTATCTTGCCTGGAGGTTACTCGATGAACAAGAAACTCTTCGCCACACTGCTCGGCCTGCTCCTCGTCGTGACCCTCTCCGCCTGCGCGGGGGTGGGAGAAAATGGAAATAACGCTTCGTTCGAGGCCTCGGGAACGATTGCCGCCCGGGAGGCCAACGTTGCCGCGGAGTTGAGCGGCCGGGTGATGGAGACTTGGGTGGATGAGGGCGCTGCGGTAGCGGCCGGGGACGCCCTCTTTGCGCTGGAAGACACTGTGCTGCAAGCCCAGCGCGACCAGTCTCTGGCCGCGGTCGAGGCCGCCCGGACCACCGTCGAGGCCGCCCGGGCCCAGGCAACGTACGCGCGCCTGCAAGTTGAGCTGGCGCTGCAAGGAGCCCGCCTGCAGGAACAGGCCGGCCGTGCTGCCACCTGGACCGTTCCCACGCGGGCCGAGTTCGCCCAACCGGCCTGGTACTTTCGGCGGGCCGAAACGATCTCAGCCAGCGTCGTCGAACTTGCGGAGGCCCACGACGCGCTGCAAATCGAACTGGCTAACCTCACGGCCGTACTCGAGGCGGCCAGCAACGCTGACCTCATCGCCGCCGAAACCCGCCTCGCCGAGGCGCAGGCCGCCTTCCTGGTGGCCCAGCAGACGTTGACCCAATCCCGGGGGATCACCGACGTGGAAACAGTGGCCCAGGAGCAGTTCGACGCAGCCAAGACAGCCGTGGATGCGGCACAGACCAACTATGACCGCATCCTCTCCTCTGCTGCTGCATCCGACGTCTGGGAAGCGCGGGCTCGCGCTGCCGTGGCCCAGGCGCGCTACGACAACGCTCGTGACCGCCTGGACATGCTGCAGACCGGGGAGCAGTCGCTGCAAGTGGAGGTGGCCCGGGCCAGCCTGCACCTGGCGGAGACGAATGTCACCCAGGCCGAAGCCAATCTAGCCCAGGCCGAGGCCGCACTGGCGGTTTTGGATGCGACCCTGGCCAAGACAACAGTCTATGCGCCAATTGACGGGGTCGTTCTGGCCCGCCACCTCGAGGTGGGCGAAATCGTCGCCGCCGGCAGCACCGTCCTGGTCATCGGCCAGCTGGATGAAGTCAAGGTCACCGTCTATATCGGTGAAACCTCCTATGGGCAGGTGAACCTGGGCCAGGCGGCCAGGGTGACAGTGGACTCTTTCCCCAGAGAGGAGTTCGCCGGCACCGTGACCCACATCGCGGACCAGGCCGAGTTCACGCCGCGCAACGTGCAGACGCAGGATAGCCGGCGGAGCACCGTCTACGCCGTGGATATTCGCGTGCCCAACCCCGACCACAAGCTCAAGCCGGGAATGCCGGCCGATGTGAGCATCGACAGGTAGGTCGGCGCCGGGCTCCGGAAAAAGACCGGCTTGTTGTGCCCTTGGCGGTCCACCCGGGGGAACACCCTCGAAAAAGGCCCGACCAGCACGGACCGAATTGCCCTACCAGCGAATCTGTGGTATGATAGCATTGTACGCATCCCAACAGAGTAGGAGGGATAGTGGCCATGACTGAAGATTTGATCAAGCGCGTAGCGGAACGGTTCGACATCTCCCCAGAAAGAGCCCAGGCGGCCCTAGAACAGCTCGCGGGTCTTCTCCAACAGCAGCGGGCTGCTGCTGAGGAGCCCGAGGACCTCGCGCAGCAGAGCGCCACTCGCGGCGGCGGCAACCTCATCGGACTACTGGGTGGACTACTGGGCGGCGGCCAGGCGCAAGAGCCAGCTGCCGACCAGGGCGGCGACCTGATCGGATTGCTGGGCGGACTGCTCGGCGGCGGCGGCCAAGCGCAACAATCGGCCGCCGACCAGGGCGGCGACCTGATCGGATTGCTGGGCGGACTGCTCGGCGGCGGCGGCCAAGCGCCAGAGCCGGCCGCCGGCCAGGGCGGTGACCTGGTCGGGTTGCTGGGTGGGCTGCTCGGCGGCGGCGGCCAAGCGCCAGAGCCGGCCAGCAGCCAGGGCGGTGACCTGGTCGGGTTGCTGGGTGGGCTGCTCGGCGGCGGCGGCCAAGCGCCAGAGCCGGCCAGCAGCCAGGGCGG
>JAFGOG010000277.1 GCA_016926595.1 Anaerolineae bacterium | reverse complement strand
GCGGCGATCGTGTGGGCCGTGATCTTGACGGCGGTGCTGGTGCAGCAGGTCTACCGCCTGCCGTCGATCCTGCCGGCCATGGCCGGGGCTGCCCTCCAGGCGTTGGCCCAGTTTGTCGTTCTGGCGATTGTCTTCACATAATCGACCGGGCCGGAAAGCTGAGCCCAAACTGGCGGCCTTGTGGATGGACAATCCGTCCATTTCGCGCTATAATCCTGCTACCTTGCAAAGGAGCTGAACCATGACCAATCTCCACCATCTGCTCGAGCAGATATGGCAGACCTGTTCCGGCGAAGCGGCGTGGCAGACAGTCGCCGATCTCAGCCGCTACCATCGCATCCAGGCCAGTCCTGGCTACCGCCAGGCGGCCCACCTGGTCCAGCAGCAGCTTGGCCAGGCCGGCCTGAGCGCCGAGATCCTGTCCTACCCCGCCGACGATCAGACGATCTTTTGGGCTTACCCCAGCTTCCAGGAGTGGAGCTGCAGCGAGGCGATCCTCCGCCTCGTTGCGCCGCCCGACAAGGCGGAAACCTTGGCTGATTTCCAAGGCTGTCCCATATCGCTCATCCAGCGCAGCGCCTCCTTTGAGGGAGAAGCAGGCGTAGTGCTGGTTGAGGACGGTGAAAAGGACGACGATTACCTGGGCCTGGACGTGGCCGGTCAGGTCGTCCTGACGCGGGGCGACGTACGCCGGGTGCGCGAGCTGGCCGTCCAGCAGCGGGGCGCCGTTGGCATCCTGTTCGACGGGATGCGGCCCGTCGCCCCGGTACGCCCCGAAGGCGACCTGGCCGACGTGCGCCAATACACCTCCTTCTGGTGGGAGCCCGGCGATACTCACTGCTTTGGCTTTGTCCTGACCCCTCGCCAGGGCAGGGCGCTGCGCCGCCTGTTGAAAAAGGGGGATGCGCCGGTCCGCGTATGGGCCAAGGTCGCCAGCCGCCTGTACGACGGCGCGCTGGAGGTCGTTTCGGGCATCATTCCCGGCGAGATCGACGCCGAGATCCTGGTCACCGCCCACCTGTGCCACCCCCGGCCGTCGGCCAACGACAACGCCTCTGGCGCCGCGGCCGCGCTGGAGGCCGCCCGGGCGTTGCAGACCCTGATCGCCAGCGGCCACCTCCCGCCGCCACAGCGCACCATCCGCTTCCTGTGGGTGCCCGAGTTTACTGGCAGCCAGGCCTACCTGGCCGGCCGCGAGGCCGACCTGGACCGGCTCGTCGCCGGCCTCAATCTGGACATGGTCGGCGAGGATCAGGGCCAGACCGGCAGCTCGTGGCTGATCGAGTGCCCGCCGGCATCGGCCGCCTCGTTCGCCCCCGACCTGTTGGCCCGCCTCCGCGACGAGCTGCCGGCGCTCAAGGGGGCTGCCGACGTGTCGCCCAGCCACACCGGCCAGGGCGGCTACCCCCTCTACCGCTCCGCCGAGGTGCCTTTCTCCGGCGGCAGCGACCACGCCGTCCTGTCCGATCCGAGCGTCGGCGTGCCCGCGCCGATGCTCATCCAGTGGCCCGACCGCTTTTACCACACCTCGGCCGATACCCCAGATCGCACCGATCCGAACAGCCTGCGCCGGACCGCCGCGCTGGCGGCGGCCTACGCCTACTGGCTGGCGTCGGCAGGCGACGCCGACGCCGCCTGGCTGGGCCAGGAGATGACCGCCCGGTTCAAGACGCGCCTGGTGCGAATGGCGCAGCAGGCTGTGACCACGGCCGCCGCGTCGGACGACGCCCAGGCGCTGGCTCAGGCCATGGCCGACATCGACCGCCAAAGCGCTTTTCTGCTCGACCGTCAAAAGGCGGCGCTGGGTACCCTGGAGCGTCTCGCCCCGGCTGGCTGCCTGATCGACGAACTGGCGGCGGAAGCGGAGCGGGCAGCCCAGCACGAGCTGGCCTGGGCCAAAAGGGCCATAGACCTGCGGGCAGCCGGACTCGGACTCGCGGCGCTGCCCGACCTGCCGTCTCGCGATCGCAGCCAATTGTCCGGCCAGGAGCGCCAGGCCGCGGAACGGGTCCCGGTGCGCCTGGTGCGCGGCCCGGTCCCGTTAGGCAACCATATGCGTCGCCTGGAAACAAAAGACCGCGAGCAGTGGCGCCAACTGCTAAAAGCCCGTGAAGGCGGCATGCACTATACGGTGACCGGATTGGCCCTGTACTGGGCCGACGGCAAGCGGTCGGTGCTAGAGATCGCCGACCTGGTGGAGCTGGAAGCCGGCGAGCGGGACGTAGAGCTGCTCCTGACTTATTTCGAGCTGTTGGCCAAGCTGGGGTTTGTCGCGCTATGAGCATTCTTGTCACCGGAGGCGCGGGCTATATCGGCAGCGTCGTAGTGGAGGAACTGATCCGCCAGGGCGAGCAGGTCGTCGTCTATGACAACTTGTCGCAGGGGCATCGCGCGGCGGTGCACCCTCAGGCGGAGCTGGTGGTGGGCGAGCTCGCCGATCGGCAGCTACTGGACGGCGTCTTGACCGATCACAGCGTCGAGGCGATCATGCACTTTGCCTCGTACACGCTGGTCGGCGAGTCGCCCAGGTACCCGCTCAAGTATCTCGGCGACAATGTAGTGAACGGCCTCACCCTGCTCCGTGCGGCGCTGGACTACGGTGTGCGCCGCTTTGTCCTGTCGTCCACGGCCAACCTGTTCGACAAGCCGGGCCGTATCCCGATAGACGAGTCTGAGACGATCGTGCCCGGCAGCCCGTACGGCGAGTCCAAATTCATCCTGGAGCGGATCTTGTACTGGCTGGATCGAACCTGCGACCTGCGCTACGCGGCGCTGCGCTATTTTAACGCCGCTGGCGCTACCGCCGAGCGAGGCGAAGACCACCACCCGGAGACGCACCTCATCCCGTTGGTCCTCCAGGTGGCGCTCGGCCGCCGGGAGTGGATCGAGGTCTATGGCGCTGACTATCCCACCCGCGACGGAACCTGCGTGCGAGACTATATCCATGTCCTCGACCTGGCCCAAGCCCACATCCTGGCCCTGCGCGCCCTGGAAGGCGGCAGCCGGACCTACAACTTGGGCAACGGCCAGGGCTATACCGTGCGCGAGGTGATCGACACGGCGCAGGCGGTGACCGGCCGGCCTATCCCGTCGGTCGACGGCCCGCGCCGCCCCGGCGACCCGGCGGTGCTCGTCGCCGGCTCGGACAGGATCCGGCGGGAGCTTGGCTGGCAGCCTCGCCATCCCGACCTGCGCGACATCGTCCAGAGCGCCTGGGACTGGCACCGCGCCCACCCTGACGGCTACGGGGATTAGATCTGCCGTGCGCGTCGCGATCAACGCCTGGTTCCTGGACCAACCCGGCGCCGGCAGCGGGCAATACCTGCGCGGCCTGCTGGGGGCCATGGCCGATCTGGCGCCGGACCACCAATTCCTGCTGGTCCTGCCCGGCCCTGCCGAGTTCGAGGTTCCAGGGCTAAAGGCCGAGCGCGTGACGCTCAAGTCCGGGCTGTGGCGAACCAACCTGGGCAAGCTCCTCTTTGAGCAGGCGGCCTTCCCCCGCGCCTGCCGCCGCTGGCGCGCCGACGTGGCCCACGTGCCCTACTGGGGCTCGCCCCTGTGGCCGGGCCTGCCGGCTGTGGTCACCGTCCACGACCTGATACCACTGCTGCTGCCCGCCTATCGCGGCGGGTTGCTGGTGCAGCTCTACACCCGGCTGGTTTCGGCCTCAGCTCGACGGGCGACCCTGGTGCTGACCGATTCCCTGGCCTCCAAGCGCGACATAGAGGCCCACCTCGGCCTGCATGCCGGGCGGGTGCGGTGCGTCTACCTGGCGCAGGGCGAGCAGTTCAGCGCCGAGCCCAGTCCTGACGACGGCGGCGTCCGCGCCAGGTACAGACTGCCGGAGCGCTATGTGCTCTACCTGGCCGGCCACGACGTGCGCAAGAACGTCGCCGGGCTGGTGGAAGCGTTCGCCACCGTCGCCCAGGCCGACTGTGACGCGGCGTTGGTCATAGGCGGCCGGCTGCCGGACCGGTCCGATCCGCTCTTTTTCGACCCACGGCCCCTAATCGCGGCCCTGGGCCTGAACGACCGGGTGCGGCTGATCGGCTGGGTGGACGAGGCCGACAAGCCGGCCCTGTACCGAGGGGCGGCGTGCGCTGTGTTTGCATCGCAGTACGAGGGCTTTGGCCTGCCGGTGCTGGAAGCGCTGGCCTGCGGCGCGCCGCTGGTCACCTCAAACGCCGCCTCGCTGCCCGAGCTGGCCGGCGACGCGGCCTTTGCCCTGGCTCCCGACGACGCGTCAGGCCTGGCTGGGGCGATCCTGGCCTGCCTGTGCGACGAGCCGCTAGCCGCCGAGCTCCGCCGCCGCGGCCCGCAGCAGGCAGCTCGTTTTAGCTGGGGCCAGACCGCGCGGCAGACCCTGGCAGCCTACGAGGAGGCGGCCCCGTGCGCGTCCTGATGGTGTCCAAGGCGTGCGTGGTCGGCGCTTACCAGACGAAACTGGAGGAGCTGGCCCGCATGCCGGAGATGGAGCTGACGGTCGTCGTGCCGCCTTACTGGCGCGACGAGCAGGGTGTGGTCGAGCTGGAGCGCCAGCACACCGCGGGCTATGACCTGCTGGTCGAGCCGATGGCCTTGAACGGGAACTATCACCTGCACTTCTATCCCGGCCTGGGCAAGCGGATCAAACAGGCACGGCCCGACCTGGTGCACATCGACGAGGAGCCGTACAACCTGGCCACCGCCCACGCCCTGTGGCTGGCGCAGCGGGCCGGAGCGCGCAGCCTCTTCTTTTCCTGGCAGAACCTCCTGCGCCGCTACCCGCTGCCCTTCCGGCTGATCGAGCGCTATGTGCTGGGCCGCGCCGACCATTGCATCGCCGGCAACCAGGAATCGAGCCGGGTTTGGCCGGCCAAGGGCTACCGTGGCCCGCTGGCGGTTATCCCCCAGTTCGGCGTGGACCCCGACATCTTTTGCCCGGCGCCCAGGCCGGCTGGGTTGCGGAGGGCGGGGCGGGGCTTTATCGTCGGCTATGTGGGCCGCCTGGTGGAGGAAAAGGGGGTAGACCTGCTGCTCGAAGCGTTGGCCGGCCTGCCCGGCTCGTGGCGGGCCTATGTCCTGGGCAGCGGGCCGGCAGGGGAGGCGCTAGAGGCCCAGGCGCAAGAGCTGGGGTTGGCCAGCCGGGTGACGTTCGACAAGTGGATGCCGTCAACCCAGATGCCGGCCTACTACCGCCAGTTGGACGCGCTGGTGCTGCCGTCCCGGACACGCTCCAACTGGAAGGAACAGTTTGGCCGGGTGCTGGTCGAGGCGATGGCCTGCGGCGTGCCGGTGATTAGCTCCGACTGTGGCGAGCTGCCCAACGTCGTGGGTGACGCCGGCCTGGTCTTTCCCGAAGGGCAGGCCGAGGCGCTCAGGGTCCACCTGGTCCGCCTGCTTGGCGACCCCGAGCTGCGCGCCGACCTGGCCCACTGCGGGCGGGAGCGGGTCCTAGCCCATTATACGCAGGCCCAGATCGCGGCGCAGACTTACGGGGTGTATCAGACGGTGCTTGGGGGGCAGATAAGGGCCAGATAAGGCAGATGATCCCCAACATTTCAAAGCTGCTTCAGGATACCGCGCTGGCAGTAGTCAGGATAATCGAGTGGCAAGAAGGTACGCGGGCCTAAAGGGGATCGGTGCAACCAGGGAGGGCTTCAATAGGGGTCCGGCCGGACTGCCGCAAGATCAGACAGGGGTGAGCATCGGCGGCAGGCCAGCCCACCCCTATCCTTTTGAAAGCCGCGTAAGAAAAATCGCCTGCCCGAGGGCTTATTTGGTCAGCTCAAAGCTGACCGTCACCCGAGCCGTGACCTCGATCTGGCCGGGGGCGACGCTGCTGTCGGCAAGGGTCGAGGCGCCGCCTACCTCCTGGATCACGTTCTGGGTCATGGCGCCGCCCCAACGGCTGCCCCACCAGGCCCCATAGCTCGACCACCAGCCGCCCTGCTCCTCCTGAATGGTGAGCGGGTCGCCCACCTGCTGGCCCAGCTCGCCGGCCAGGGCCACGGCCTTTTCCTTGGCCGCCTTGATCGCCAGGGCGCGGGCTTGATCCCGGTGCTGGCGCAGCTCAGTGGTGCGAAAGTTGATGCCGTGCACATAGTTCACGCCGGCCTGAAGCGAGGCGGTGAGCAGATCCTCGAACCGGGACAGGTCGCGCAAGGTGATGACGATCGTCTTGTGCACGAAATAGCCGACAAAGTCGCGCTCCTCGTAATACCCATCCCGGTAGCGCGGCTCGACGCCGAGATAGTCGGTCTGGACATGCTCGGGCTCGATGCCATACTGGCCGGCCAGAGCGATCACCCGCTTGACGATCTCGTCGTTCCGGCTCTTGGCCACGTTGAGGTTCTTGTCCCACGTTTCCACACCCAGGGCCAGGATGACTTCGTCGGGCACGACTCGGACCTCGGCCTCGCCGGTGACGGTGATGCGGCGAGGTTCCTGGGGTGACGGTTGATTGTCGGTCCAGGCAGACAGCAGCAGGATTGCGAGCAGCGCGGTGCTGGCGATGGCGATGGCGCCAGGTTTCGTTTTCATGCTAATCCTCCCTCAAGAATGATCTAGCCAAAGGCAAAAGCAATCGGCTTTTTGAGCATGCTTTCATTATAGCCGGGTTGTGTGGCAGGGGTGTGACAGGAGAAGGACAGCCTGAGGGCAGATCGGCGGCGGTATAGCAGCCTTGCTGGCGGGAACCTTACGGCGGTGAACGCCGTCTACACAATGAGCAGGGCAAAGCCGGTTGCCCTGCCACAAAACCAGGAGGGCGACATTACTCCAATATCCAACCGCTATTTGCCAGAAAAACGGCCTTGTGATATAATACCCCGCTGTTTGGGATGGGCATGGAGCCCATCCGTATAGGTCTGATGATTTGAGGTATTCGAGAAAGGGTTCGGACTGTGCCACTAACAAAAACGGAAAAGACGGACATCATTCAAAAATACAACATCCATGCGGGAGACACCGGCTCGCCCGAGGTGCAGATCGCGCTCTTGACGACCCGGATCACGCAGTTGACGGAGCATCTAAAGACGCATAGACACGACGAGCACTCGCGACGAGGCCTGTACAAGCTCGTCGGACAACGGCGCCGGCACCTGGTGTACCTGAAGGGTAAGGACAACGAGCGCTATCGCAAGATCGTCGAACAGCTTGGCCTGCGCAAATAAGCGCGCCTTGATCCATCGTCGTATGTGACTGGCTTCTGGAACCTTGCACCGGAATAGGAGGCGGGTGCCATCGGTTAGGTCATACCGGTATAACAAATCGAATTCGGGGAAGGTAGGGGTCAGGAATTGGGGAGTGCGCCCTGACTGGCAACATGCCAGGACGCACTCCCCAGTCCCTGCAACCTGCCTCTCCCCTCAATAATTGGAGGTAAAGTGAATAACGTAAAAACGTATGTCGTCGAGTTCGCCGGCCAATCGTGGACGATTGAGACCGGTCGTATGGCTATGCAGGCCGGTGGAGCTGTGACGGTGCGGATCGGGGATTCGGTCCTGCTGTGCACGGCTACCACCTCAACAGCGCCCCGCGAAGGGGTTGACTTTTTCCCGCTCACCGCCGACTTTGAAGAACGGCTGTACGCGGCAGGCCGTATCCCCGGCAGCTTTTTCCGGCGGGAGGGCCGTCCCAGCGAATCGGCCATCCTGACTTCGCGGCTGATCGACCGGCCGCTGCGCCCGCTCTTTCCCAAGGACTATCGCAACGACGTCCAGGTCATCGCCACGGCCCTGTCGTCCGACTCGCAAAACCTGCTGGATATCCCGGCCATCATCGGCGCCTCGACGGCGCTGACGATCTCCGAGATTCCCTTTCAGGGACCGATCGGCGCCTGCCGGGTCGGCCTGGTAGAAAACGAGTTTGTCATCAATCCAACCGCCGACCAACTGGCGGTCAGCCCGCTAGACCTGCGCATGGCCGGCACCGAAGACGCCATCCTCATGGTCGAGGCCGGCGCCAGCCAGGTGCACGAGGAGGTGATGCTCCAGGCGCTAAAGGCAGGTCACCAGGCCATGCAGCCGGTGATCGCCCTTCAAAAGCAGATGCAGGCCGAGATCGGCAAATCGAAACAGACCGACTATCCGGTCATAGCCAGCAACGAGGATGCGCACAGCCGGGTCGTGGAGCGGATCGGCAAGCTGAAGCAGCGGGTGGCCGATCTGGTAGCCCAGCCACACGGCAAAGCCGCGTGGTACGAATCGACGACTGCCCTGGAAGAAGAGATCGTCGGCTCGTTCGCCGAAGATGAGACGATCGACACCGGCGAGGTCAGGGCAGTGTTCCACGAGACGCTCAAGACCGAGCTCCGGCGGCGGGTTCTGGACCATGGCCAGCGGGCCGACGGCCGCAAGACCGATGAGGTGCGCCCCATCTGGAGCCAGGTCGGCATCTTGCCCCGCGCCCACGGATCGGGCCTTTTCACCCGGGGCGAGACCCAGGTGCTGAGCATCGCCACTCTGGGCACTCCTCGCGAAGAGCAAAAACTGGACACGCTGCGGCCGGAAGAAGTCAAGCGCTATATGCACCACTATAACTTTCCGCCGTTCAGCACGGGTGAGACGTGGCCGCTGCGTGGTCCCCGTCGCCGCGAAATTGGACACGGCGCCCTGGCCGAGACGGCCCTGCGGTCTGTGCTCCCGCCGGAGGAAGAGTTCCCCTATACCATCCGGGTGGTGTCGGAAGTGCTGTCTTCTAACGGTTCTACATCAATGGCGTCGGTGTGCGGCAGCACACTGTCCCTGATGGACGCCGGTGTACCGATCACCAGCCCGGTGGCGGGCATCGCCATGGGCCTGATCATCGAAGATGGCCAGTATGCCATCTTGAGCGACATCCAGGGCCTGGAAGATCACCTGGGCGACATGGACTTTAAGGTAGCGGGCACGCGGGAAGGGATCACCGCCCTGCAAATGGACATCAAAGTCAAAGGCGTCAGCTACGAGATACTGTCTCAGGCGTTGACCCAGGCGCGCGCCGGCCGGCTCCAGATCCTGGACAAGATGGCCGAGGCGATCGCCGCACCCAGGCCGGAGATGTCGCCCTATGCGCCGCGCATCACCACCGTCCACATCGATCCGGACAAGATCGGCAAGATCATAGGCCCCGGCGGCAAGATGATCCGCAAGATCCAGGAAGAGTGCGACGTCGAGATCGACATTGAAGACGACGGCACCGTCTATATCTCGGCCAGCGAAGGCCCGGCGGCAGAAAAGGCCGTCGAGATGATCGAAGGGCTGACCGAGGAACCGGAAATCGGCAAGATCTACGTTGGCAAGGTGGTCCGCATCGAAAGCTATGGCGCCTTTGTCGAGATCATGCCCGGCGTCGACGGTATGGTCCACATCTCGCAACTGGCCGACTATCGCGTGCCCAGCGTCGAAGAGGTGGTTCACATGGGCGACGAGATCATGGTCATGATCATCGACATCGACCAGGAGACCGGCAAAATCCGACTCTCCCGCCAGGCCGTGCTCGAAGGTTGGACGGCCGAGGAGGCCCGAGAGAAGGACCGCAAGCCGTCCGGTTCCGGCGGCGGACGCTCCAGCGGCGGCGGCAATCGGGACGACCGGCGCAGCGGCAGCCGGCCGCGCGGCCCCCGAGTGAGCGATTCGTCTCCCCAGGAACGGCGCCCGCCAACGCGCAGGCGCTGAGCCTGTTCGAGGATAAACTGGCCGGGCTGTCGACTCGAGTAGCCACGCCCGGCCAGTGCCAAATAGGTGGCATGGACGACAACTGGAACAGCCGCCCAGAACCCATAGATCCACCTCCTCGCGGACCCGGCGTCGCCCGCCGGTTTGTGCATCTAATCCGCGACCTGCTCGAGACCATTCTGCCGGCTATTCTCATCGCGCTTTTGCTCAACGTCTTTGTCGGCCAGGCCACCCGCGTGCAGGGCCAAAGCATGGAGCCCAACCTGCACACCGACCAGCGACTGGTCGTCGAGAAGGTTTCCTATCGCTTCCACGGCCCGCGCCGCGGCGATGTGGTCGTGATCCGCGTGCCGAGCCAGGGTGAGGAACTGCTGATCAAACGGGTGATCGGCCTGCCCGGCGAGACGGTCGAGATCCTCAATGGGCAGGTCTATATCGATGGGCAGCTGCTGGACGAGCCATACACCGATGGGTCGACTCGCCAGGGGCGAATAGGGCGCGTTGTCGTACCGGCGCTGCACGTCTTTGTCATGGGCGACAATCGCGATCACTCGAACGATTCACGGACTTTTGGCCCGGTGCCGATTGAGAATATCGTAGGTCGGGCCTGGTTGTCCTACTGGCCGTTGAGCAACGCCGGCATGATCCAGTAGGATCGGCTTTTCCCGGTTCCATCAAGCCGCTTTGAGCGGCAGGGCGGTTTGTCTGAGCAGCGCCCGGCTGTATTGATCTATTCGTGCCCTTGCAAGGTTGGGAGTGATGGGTTCATCACAGTGGAGTCGCACAACCAAACTTGTGACCGTCGTCAGCCTGATCGTCCTCCTGCTGCTGGTCCTCTACCTGTTCCGCGGCATCGTGCTGCCGGTCGTCATGGCCGTGGTGCTGGCCTATATCCTCAAGCCGTTGGTTGACTTTCTGGATAGAAAGGCCGGACTGCCACGCACCCTGGCTGCGCTCCTGGTGTACGCGACCCTCTTGGTGGCGCTGATCATTATCGTCGCCGCCGTGGTGCCCTTTGCCGTCGAGCAGGTCGCGCGCCTCAACCTGGACGCAGAGCGGTTGGTCAACGACCTAGTTGCTTTCCTGTCCCAACCGATCACGATCTTTCACTACACCTTTGGCGCTGAGAGCCTGGTCGGAGACCTTCGCAGCACCCTTCAAAACCTCCTCCGGCCCTTTGCCACCCAGACCTTTGGCCTGGTCATGAATGTGGCATCCAGCTTGTTCTGGATCATTGCCATCCTCGTCATCTCTTTTTACCTGGTTAGGGACGCTGGCCGGCTGCGCGCTTTTCTCGATCAGATGGCGCCGCCCGGTCACGTCGAGGAGCTTGGCTACCTCAGGGAGGAGATCAGCCAGGTGTGGAAGGCGTTCCTCCGCGGGCAGATGGTGCTGGCCTTTGCCGTGGGCATGGCCGTGTGGCTGCTCATGACGATCGTCGGCCTGCCCAACGCCGAGCTGCTGGGCCTGCTGGCCGGCCTGCTGGAGGTGGTTCCCAACTTTGGCCCCATATTAGCCACCATCCCGGCGCTGATCATCGCCCTATTTCGAGGCTCTACCTACCTGCCTCTGAGCAATTTCTGGTTTGCAGTCCTGGTAGTAAGCCTGTATACCCTCGTCCAGCAGGTGGAAAGCGCCTTCCTGGTGCCGCGCATCATGGGCCGGCGAATGCAGCTTCCTCCCGTCATTGTCTTTATCGGCGTGCTGGCCGGCGGGCTGATCGCCGGCGTGCTTGGCATCTTGCTGGCGGCGCCGGTGCTCGGTACCTTGCGCGTCCTGCTCAAGTATGTCTATGCCAAACTGCTCGACCAGGAACCGTTTCCCGATCAGGGACACACCCAGGAAAAAGCAGCCAGGGAGCTCTACCCGGGCGAGATCGACGCCATCCTCTTCGACCTGGATGGGACATTGGTCGAGACCGACGATGCAGCGGTGAGTAACCTGGCCCGCCGGCTGCGGCCGGTCAGGTGGCTTTTCCCCAGGCGCGATCCGGTTGGAGCCGCCCGCAGCCTGATCATGACCCTGGAAGGCCCGGGCAACAGCCTGGTGTCGCTACTGGATCGCTTGGGTTTGGACGACAACCTGTTCAGCCTGGGAGACCGTCTCCGCCGGCTCCGCGGCCTGTCTGCCCCTCCCGACTTTCGGGCCATCGACGGCGCCGGGCCGATGCTGAAAGAGCTGAGCCGCCACTACCGGCTGGGTATTGTCACCACCCGCAGCCGCCGCCACGCCCAGGCGTTCCTGGAGCAGCAATCGCTGACCGGCCTGGTGCAGGTGATCGCCGGCCGCGAGGATACATATCGCCTCAAGCCCCATCCCGGCCCGCTGCTGCACGCCGCCAAAAAGCTGGGGGTGCCGATCGAGCGCTGCCTGATGGTGGGCGACACGACGGCGGACATTGGCGCCGCCCGCGCCGCCGGAGCCCGGGCGGTTGGGGTGCTGTGTGGCTTTGGCCAGCGGCAGGAGCTGGAGCAGGCAGGCGCCGACCTGATCCTCGATACTACGGCCGACCTGGGGGAAGTGTTCTAGAACCTATCCTTACTTGCCTCAACCAGGGCATCGAACAGCCACTGCGCTCTGTCATCCTCGGCGGCCATCTCTTCAGGATGCCACTGTACGCCGAGGACAAAAGGCCGGCCTTCCCCTTCGACTGCCTCAATGATCCCGTCCGGCGCTTGGGCGGAAACCATCAGTCCGGGAGCCACCTCTTTGACTGCCTGGTGGTGAAAGCTGTTGACCGGCAGCAGCCCAGTCCCCACGAGATAGGCCAGGCGGCTGTCAGGAGCGATGGCGACATCATGGGCTACCTGGTTACGCGCATGGCTGGTGTGACAATCGTGCCGGTCGGCCTCCGGAACCTGGGCCCGGATGTCCTGGTACAGGCTGCCGCCCAGGGCCACGTTGAGCACCTGGATGCCCCGGCAGATTGCCAGCAAGGGTTTGTGGTCGGCCATGGCCCACCGGATCAGGACCAGCTCTACCTCGTCGCGGATCTCGGAGATCGATCCACATTTTTCGTGGATCTCCTCGCCGTACCGCTTGGGGTGGACGTCCACGCCGCCGGGCAACAGCAAGCCGTCGATCTTGTCGTATAGGGCGCGCAGCAACGCCTCACCGGCCAGGAGTGGGATCAGTAGTGGAGCAGCCCCGGCCCTGGCGACAGCGTGGGCATAGCTCTGATTCTGGCCAAAGCGGGGACCATGCTCGCCGTCTTGTGGGCGGTCGTCCATGCAGACGATGCCGATGATTGGAGTTGTCATTGGCCGTTCCTGGTAGACGATTTAGGGGTTGACGGTCGGTGTGATCAGTGCTGTCGGCGAGATCGTCGCCGTTGGGGAGATGAACGGCGTAGGCGTGACGGCTGTGGGCGCGGCTGTAGACGGGATGGCGCCTGTTGGCGTGGCCGACGGAGTAACGACAACGTCGCCCACCTTTTCGAACGCGACGTCGATCACCTCGTTGAGGCCGCCCAGGGCGCCAAGCTTTTGGCCGTTGACCGTCACCTGGACTCCCCCGGCATTGCCGATACGCAGTTCGACCCGCTGGTCGCCGTCCCACGACCGGTATTCGCCGGATTGAAGCTCGCCCTGAAATTCCCTCAGACCGTCTACGGTAACCTGCAGCCACGAAGTTCCGGTGATGGCCACCTCGACAAAGACCCCGTCATAGATCGGCGGCGAGGGGCTGGGCGAAGGGGATGGGGAAGGAGACGGCGAGACCGTGATCTCCAGCCGTGCGGTTGGCTCGGGCGTGTGCGTCGCCTGCACCGGCGTGAAAGTGGCTGGCGCCTTTGTCAGGGTTGGCGTCAGGGTGGCTGTCACCAACTGGACGGCCGTCGGCGTTGTCTCGTCCGGCTTGGATCGGAACCAATTGTCCTTGATCCAGGGATAGTTATACCACACCAGGGCAGCCGCGGCGATGATCAGCACCGCAAGCAGGCCGGCAAGCAGCCGCCATCGCCGGCCCGGCAGCCGGTGGAGCGCCACCGGCCGGAACAGATCGCTGGCGGACAACGGCGGATTTTCGAGGGCGGGAGGCTCCGGATCGAGTGGGCCGGCAAGCGCCGTGTAGCGGTCGGCAGCTTCCTGGACGTCCAGCTCCAGGTAAGAGGCATAGTTCCGCAAAAAGCCGCGGAGGACTACCTGGTTGGGCAGCGCCTGGAAATCCTCATTCTCCAGGGCCTGTATGTACTGGATACGGATACGGGTCGCCGCTTCAGCCTTTTCCAGGCTTACGCCCAGCTCTTCTCGACGCTGCCGTAACCATTCCCCTAACGGGCGCTTGGTATCATTCACCGCCCAACTATACCCGCACTATCCCGAATTGTCAAATTCCCCGGCGCCGAACAGACATGCCAGGATGTTAGGCGGCAATTCATCGCGATTCTCCGCATCAAGCTCGAATACTACCTGATCGACCCTGCCCAGCCTGGCCTGCAGCTCGGCCAGCAGGGCGGAGCGGACGAGGACCAGCGAGCGCCTGACCTTGCCCAAAGCCAACCTGGGCACGACCGGGGCCAAGCCGGCATGGCTCCACAGCTCCAGCTTGCCGATCTCGTCCACAATCAACAGGTCGCAGGCGCCTAGGGCCCTTCCGATCACATCATTAGCCCACACCAGTGTGGTGACATCGAAGGAATAGGCCCCCACCCTGGGGCCGCCCATCTCCTGGTCGGTGCGGGCCAGGGTGCGCCGTTCGCCGGTCAACAGGTCCACGCCCCAGATGCCGATCTTGCTCCCGCGCTGGTCGGTCAGCGCTGGGGCCAGCAGCCCGCCGCAGGCCAGCCCTCGGCGGCGCGCCAGGCCGGTCACCCGCTGTGCGGCGGTCGTCTTGCCGGCGCCGACCTCGCCTGTCAGCAGGCCGATCAGGGCATCGCTCACCCTTTCGATTCGAGCGCCTCCTGGAGCCACTCCTGCGGCACCAGGCATACAAAGCGCAGCACGTCGTCGCCGGTGTTGCGGAACTGGTGCATCTCGCCGCCCGGCACAAACACAGTGCTGCCAGGGCCGACCGGCGTTTCACCCTCGGCCGATTTGACCACACCCTGTCCGGACAGCACAAACACCTCGTGCTCCCACCAGTGGCTGTGGTGCGGGCTGGCGTAGCCAGGCTGCACCTCAAAGACGCGCATGTTAAATACCGGCGCCCCTTCCTCCGGCCCAATGGCCACCCGCATCGTCACCCCTTCGGCGGCCGGCTGCGCTTGGACATCGCGGAAATCTCGAATTCGAATCATTTTGCCTCCCTATGCAGTCGTGAATGTCAGACCCTGCTCGCCGGCATCCACCTCGACCTTCGTCCCTGGCTTGGGGTCGGCCGCCAGTAGCCAGTCGGCCAGCGGCTCGCGCAGGTGGCGTTGGATGATGCGCCGCAGTGGGCGGGCTCCCCATTCTGGATGATCGTTTTGATCCAGCATCCAGGTCATCGCCGCCGGGCTGACCCCAAGCGACACCTTCCGCGCTTCGAGCAGCCTGGCTTCCTTCTTGAGCAGCAGCCCCAGGATAGCCCGCAGTTGGTCGGGCGACAGGGGATGGAAGATGAGGATCTCGTCCAGGCGGTTGAGAAACTCGGGCCGGAGAGCGCGCCGCATCTCGGCCATGACCAGTTCGCGCGCTTCGTCGGTCAGGACCGGCTCGACCAGGTACTCTGAGCCAAGGTTGCTGGTCATGATGATCACCGCCTCGCTAAAGCTGGCCGTACGGCCCTGCCCGTCGGTCAGGCGGCCCTCCTCCATCACCTGAAGGAGGACGTCCAACACCCGGGGATGGGCCTTTTCCACTTCGTCGAGCAGGACGACGGTGTAGGGCCGGCTGCGGACAGCGTCGGTGAGCTGCCCGCCGCTCTCATAGCCGACATAGCCCGGCGGCGCGCCGATCAGGCGGCTGACATTCTCCTCTTGCTGATACTCGCTCATGTCCAGCGTGACCGTGGACTCTTCACTGCCGAACAGGAACTCGGCCAGCGCCTTGCCCAGCTCTGTCTTGCCCACGCCGGTCGGTCCCAGGAACAGGAACGAGCCGATCGGCCGGCGCGGGTCTTTCAGGCCGACGCGGGCGGTCTTGACCGCCCGGCTGACGGCCAGCACCGCCTCCTCCTGGCCGATGATCCGCTGGTGAAGGTGTTCGACCATGCCGGCGTAGCGGCTCCGCTCGTCGGCGCCAAGCCGGGCCACCGGGATGCCGGTCATCAGGCTGGCTGCCAACGTCACGTCGTCGGCGTCGAGCCTGGTATCAGAAACAGTAGCGGGCCGGAAAGCCAGGTGCGGCTGGGCGCCCATCCGCACCAGCGCGCAGGCGCGGTGCAGCAATTGCAGCGCGCTGGCCGGCAGGATCGCGTCTTGCAGATAGCGCTTGGCCAGAGTTGTCACCACAGGCAGCGACTCGTCGGAGATCGCCAGCTCATAATCGGCTTCCAGGTGCGGCTTGTGGACCTGCAAGATCTTGGCCGTCTCATCCTGGTCCGGCTCGGGCACCTTGAGCGCCTGGCTGTGCCCGGTTACAGCGCTGTCGGCAGCCAGCCGGGCCCGGTAATCGGCCTCGGTGGTCGTGCCGATGACCACCGCCTGGCCGTCCAGGAATGCGCGCTGGACATCGACCTGGGCCTTGGGAAACTCGGCATGGAGCACTCCTCCGAAAAAGCGGTGGACGTTGGGCAAAAAGAGGATGCCGCCTGCCGCCTTGCGCCGCCCGGCCTGGACGGCGCGGCTGGCGTCGGCCAGCAGGGCCGGCTCGGCCAGGGTGACGACCGATTTCAGATCCCTCGGCCCCTTGCCCTCGGCGATCAGCAGCGCCAGGCTGCGCACCAGCGACTGCTTGCCCACGCCTGCTGGGCCAACCAGGATCACGTGCCGGTCGCCGGCAAGGCTGAGCAGGTTCAGCAGGTCGCGCAGCAGGTCCTGGCGGTAGTGGACCGGCTGGAGCTGGCCGTTGCGGGCCAGCGCCACCAGGTCCGACGCCGTGGTCTGCCGGGCGAGAGCCGAGTCGGCCAGGAGGCTGCTCAGCGCCCGGGGGGTGACGCCATGCTGTTGCAGCAGCCCGGCCGTCGACACGCCCGCCTGGCTCATGGCCGCCAGGGCGTCCTCGGTCCCAACCCAGACCTCGTCGCGGGCCCGGGCAATGGCTCGGCCCTCGTCCAGAACGGTAAGCATTTCGTTGCCGAGCGGCACGCGCGTTCCATTCTGGCTGAGGAAATCGAAATCTACGTCGGCTGCCTGGCGGGCGCGGGCCTGTTCTTCAGTGGCGCGGACCAGCTTGTCGAGCGTGGACCCGCGCTCTCCGGTCAAACGCTCAAGCAGACCATGCGCTGCATACTCTTTGTTGTCGAGAAAGGCCAGCAGCAGGTGCTCTGGTATGAGCACCCGCTGCCGCAGGCCGTTCATGATCGCCGCCGCCTGGTTGAGGGCGCGGGTCAGCTCTTCCGATGGAATGTCAGGATTCAATGTCCCCATGGGTGATCTCCAAGTTACCGCTGTGTCCAGCGAAAAATCAGATAAAAACAGGTGTGGATCGTAAAGTCAGGTTTTTCGACGGTGCCCATACCCATGCCGACGACACGGTCGCTCAGCTCAACGCCTACCCGGGCCGAGTAAGAGCCCAGCGCGGCGAACATCGGAAAGTTGACCCCCCAATCAGGCGGGGGCCGGTTCTCGACCGGCAGGGTCAGGCTGCCTGAGGGCCATTCAAAGATGACCGGCTGGCCTACGACCCGGCCGCCGCGTGGGTCCAGGACCTCGATGTAGATGGTATGCTTCCCGGCAGACTCGTACTCATCCGACCAGCGCGCCTCGACCAGCCGCCAGTAGCCCACGCCGGGTGGAACTGCCGCCGGCTCCAGGCGCACGCCCAGCGCTGTCAGCCGGGGGTCCCAAACCAACGGCGGCAGAGTAGGCCGTGGCGTCGGGGTGACAGCAGTTGTAGGCGCTGGGCGCGCGACGCGGCGGGTGGGCGGAGGAGTCGACGTCAGCGTCGCAGTAGGCGTCGGGCTGGGGGTGGGCGTTTCGGTCAGGGTCGGTGTCGGGAATGGGGTAGCTGTGTCGGTGGGGAGGGGCGTGTCGGTCGGCAGGGCTGTCGTCGTAAACGTGGGGCGCAGCGTGCGCTGTGGGTGGGGCGACTCTGCCGTGTCCGGCAGCTCCGCCGCCGCGAGCTCGTCGCTGGCCGGCTGGCTGATCGCATCGTAAGCCAACATCCCGGCCAAGGTCAGGGCAATAGCCCCCAGGCAGATCACGACGGCCTGCCAGAAACGTGGCTGGTTCCACAGCCGGGCAAGACGGCCTGGCAGCGTTGGCCTGGCCCTCAGCCGGCCCCACAGCCGGGACAACCCGTCCGCCGATCTGGCTTTGAGCCTGCCCCACAGCACGGCCAGACGGCTTGCCAGGGCAGGCCTAGCCGCCGGTACGGGGATTGTCGCGGACCCCTCCCCTCCCGTGGGCAAGGCGGTTATTGTCTCTAGCGGTCGGGCGGTGATCGGCGGCTGGGTCTGCCGGGTTGTTTCCAACGCGGCGAGCCCGCGTTGAGCGACCAGGTTGGCGGGGTCGATGCTCAGCACCTTCTCCAGGCAAAAAGCGCGGCCGGGCGGCGTGTCGAGGGCGCTGCTCAACCATAACCAGGCCTCTGCCGAGTCCGGCGCGCGCCGGATGGCCCGGGTGAGCAGCCGCCGGGCCGTGGCTTTGTCCCCGGTTTTGGCTGCCTCAATACCTTCGACGAGCAGCGGATGTTGCCTGGTCATGGACCCACTCGCAAGATCAACGGCGAGAGAGAAGGGCCATTGCCATTCTCCCTCCCACTACCAGCAGCAGCGCCCCTACCACAACCATAACGGCTACTGCCGCCCGCGCGGCCCACGCTGTTTCCGGCAGTATCCCCCACGCCTCGGGCCGGATGGCCTGCACGGCGTACAGAATATAGCCGGCCATCCCGCCGATCACCGCTAGCAGAATCCAACGGACCACTGCCGCCCGCCGCCGCTTCCGGCCTGCCAGCAGGCAGCCCCCGACCAGGACGGCGCCTGTGGCTCCACCGGCCAGCAGCAGGTCGCCGCCATCCACCGCGCGCGTTGGCCCAAGCGCAGCCGGCAAAACCTCGACGGACGGCGTCGGAGAAGGGGGCGCCGGGGTAGAGGTGGGTACGGCCGTAGGGGATGGCGGCAGTGGGGTCGCGCTTGGCGCGGTGGTTGGGCTGGGCGTCGGCGGGGGAGATGTCGGCGTGGCGACCGTGGGGAGGGCGGTAGGGGTCGGCGGCGCCTGGATGGTCAGGTCGATCGTCTGCGAACGGAAAGCGTCGCCGCTCTCGGCTGCGAGCTGGACGGATCCGGGAGCGGTCAGGGTCATCGTCACGACGGCTGCGCCGCCGCTCGTGGCCGCCGTCTGGGGCGGCAGATAGGCCATCCCATCGCGGTACTGGGCGGAAAAAACGACTTCGGTTCCGTCGGGCACCGCGTGGCCGTTATAGTCGAGGATGGGCCCGGCCTGGAGGCGAACGCTCACCGGCGGCGGTCCCAATTGCCCGCCGCTGGCAGGCGCCGGGTCCATCACGACTACGGGGATCGTCTGTTCCGAATCGGGTGAGAGCTGCCGCAGCAGATCATAGTTGATGCCTGGTATGCTCACCGGCGAAGCGCCCTGCGCCGGCGTTTCGCGGAATAGGGTTCGCACCGCCGCCTGGACGAACGGCCCGGTCTTGCTGTAGGCTGCCAGGTAGAGTGTCAGCTTGCTTACCTCAGTCGTGTCCAGGTAGTAAGGCGCGTTAAAGGCCAGGACGACCAGCTTGGCGTCCGGCGCCAGGCTCGAGCCCTGGTTCAGGAACAGCTTGAGCGCGTCCGAATTGGGACCCTTGACCGGGTTCAGGTCCTGGCTGGCGAAAATGATCCAGTTCGCTTCGCTCAACAGCCGGTCCACGTCCGACCCTGTCCCATCGCCCGCCGGGGCAGTGGTCAGGAATGTCTTGAGCTGTCCAAACGACAGGCTGGCAACCTCCTCGGCGAGCACCTGGCCGGTGCCTTGCGGGCCATAGATGCCGATAATGGCCTCCTGCACGGCGGTCTGGCTCAAAGTGGCAAAGGTTGGACAGCGGTCGGTAAAACACTCGCGCACCGGGCGGGCATCGGTAAAGATCAGGATCTTTTCGCCGCTGCGCGGCGGCGCCGGCATCGCGCCGGGATCCGGGTAAAGCAGGGTGATCGCCTGATTGGCGATCCGCCGCGTCACGGCCTCGCCCTGGCCACACGCCTCGGCCGCCGTTGTGACCGGCACGCGCACCGTTTCCAGGACAAAGGCAGGATACAGCTCGAGCTTGAGCCTCAAGATCCGGCTGACCGCATCGTCAACCCTTGCCGCAAAAGCTGGATTGGCCTGGTACTCACTCCGGAAATAGGCGACCGTATCGCGGATGTTGGACAGTTGGTCTGGCCAGACGTTGTTCAGGTCAAACTGGGAAAGCAACAGCACGTCGTTGCCGGCCAGAAACGCCTCCTTGGCGATGCGCCGGTGGGGAAAGGTGCTCAGCGTTGGGTCAAAGTATTTGCGCACAGCCGGCACGCCCAGGCTATCGGACACGATTAGCCCGGTGGGGCGCCAAGTGGCGAACTCGACCAGATCCAAGATGGCGCCCATCCCCTCGGCGTCAAAGCTGATGGGGGCCGTAAACTGCCGCAGGTTCCCCTGAAAACCGCGGTAGCGGATGTGGGAAGACATGAGCGCGTCGGTTACCGCCTCGGGGTTGCCATCTTGGGTGATGGCGAAAAAAGGCGCCAGCTCGATCCGCTTCAGCTCCTGAAGCGACTTGTCCACCGTGGCGACCTCTTCGTCGGGCAGGCGATCCGATCCGCCGTGGCCGGGAAAGTGTTTGGCCACCGTCGCTACCCGGCCGTTGCTGCCCTGGTGGACGCCCTCGATGTATGCCCGGCCCATCTGGCCCACCCACCATGGATCGCCGCCGAACGTTCGCGTGCCGATGTCGCCCTGGCCGCTCGGTTGGGGATTGTTCAGCACGTCCACCACCGGCCCCAACAGCAGGTTGACGCCCAAGGCTGCCAGCTCGCGCCCGACGATCAGGCCTACGTCGCGGGCGTTGGCCGGATCCCACGTCGCGCCGATGGCCATGGCGTTGGGCAGCGGCGTGGTGCCGCCGGTGACGCGGGTGTAGGGATAGGCATCCCCTTCGTGATCCAGGCCGATGAACAACGGCGCCTTGGCGCCGCTGCCCATGGCCAGCGTCTGCAGGGCATTGCTCAGCTCGGCCACCTGGTGCGGGGTGTCGGCGTCGTTGTAAAAATTCGAGTTGCTGGCCAGCAGCACCACACCCCCGACATAGTCCTGGCGGATCAGCTTGGCGACGTCGGTGCCAGGGCTGGCATCGTTGCCGACGAAGGTGACCAGAAAAAGCTGGCCCACCTTTTGCTCAACCGTCATCTGTGCCAGCAGCGCCTCGGCGCGGGCGGTCAGGTCCGAATCAGGATCTTGGGCATGGAGGCTGGAAGGGGGGAGCAGCAGTGAAAGCAGCAAGGAGCACGACGCCAGGCACAGCTCGAGCTGATTACGGCTTGCGCTCATATCGTCCCTGCCCAGCGTTGCGCCTGACCCGCAGCAGATCGCGGACCATGTTGATCGTGTCCTGGACAGGCCGGACCTTGCTTCCCTTGCCGTAATACCAGTTGACCGGCACCTCGACGATCTTGAGGCCAAATCGCTGGGCGATGAACAGAACTTCGACGTCGATCCCCCAGCCGTCGATCGTCTGGAGGGCAAAGAGTTCCCGCGCTGCATCCCGGCGAAAAGCCTTAAAGCCGCACTGCGTGTCCTGGATCTGCGGCACGGCCATTAACCGCACCAACAGGTTATAGACACGGCCCATCAGGTGGCGGTAATAGGGCTCGTTGAACCGGTTGGCTCCCTTTACCTCGCGCGAAGCAATCGCAACATCGTAGCTGTCCAGCGCGGGCGGCAGAAACTTGGGCAGCTCCTCGATCGGCACTGCCAGGTCCGCATCGCAAATGACCAGGTACTGTCCCTGCCCCCGGTTGACCCCGGCTCGGATGGCCGAGCCCTTGCCGCCGTGGGGAACGCGCAGCAAGGAGATAAACGGATATTGGCTGGCGAACTGCTCGGCAATGGCCGGCGTGGCGTCCTGGCTGCCGTCGTCGACCACCACTACCTCGATCGGATAGCTCTGCTTCTGAACAAAAGCCGCCACCCGGTTCAGGCTGGCGTGCAGGCGATGTTCCTCGTTATAGGCCGGAATAATGATCGATACCAGCAACTCGCTCTTTTCCACGTAGGCTTGTCCCTTCTTGAGTCTGAAGCTATGATACACTGACTGGCTGGCTTTGTCAACCAGGGATCAGCAGTCAGCTTGGTGGCCTTGACTGGCTGGCCCACTGGCAAAGCCGGCCGGCCACGCCGGCCGGCACGGGCTGCTGGCTGGCCCGTTTCAGAAAGGCCAGGATCTGTTCGACCTTTACGCCCCGCGCCAGCGCCCGGCTCAAGCCGTTGGCGGTCAGCCGGTAACGGCCCGGCTCGGCCTGCTCCAGATCGGCGAACCGCTCCAGTTGAAAGCGGACATAGAGGCCGGCCGATGGCGGCACGTCGACCAAGAGGTCGGGACCGATGGTGATGGGCGCCGGCTCAGGGGTATGGGGTTCTGGGACGGCCAGCCCCAGCCAATGTGCGCCGGCTGCTGTCAGCCGGCACAGGAGGCCGGGATCCCCCTCCGCGCCAGGGCTCGGGCGGCCGTGCTCCACCACACCCAGCCAGCGCAGCGGCCCGGCTAGCAGATCGGCGATCAGCGCGCCTTCAACCCGGTCCCACGACTCGAATCCAGACAAGTACGCCTTGCCGGCCGCGTCGCGGATGTACCAACTGTCGTAATCGCCGTCAGGCCGCTGAAAATCGGGATCGGCCGCCTTGACGGCAGCCACGAACGCGGCGCACGGCCACCACGCCTCTGCCGGGCAGCGCGCCAGCCAGCTCAGCACCCGCTTGCGCGTCGCTGCCGGATCGACACGCTCCAGCCAGCCCGTCTGCGCGTCGCACACCAGGCCTGGCACGTGGCACAGATCGAGCCAGGTGGGGTCGTCACGCCACGCCGCCTGCAGGACGGCTAATTGGCGGGCCGGCGCTGCCGTCAGCCAGCCCTTCACCGGCGCCGGCTCGAGGCGAAGGCGATCGCCGCAGCGGGCCACGAACCCCAGCCGCTCGGCCAGGTGGTGGACAAGCGCCAGCCGCCGCTCGCCGGGCTGACCCAGCCGTTGGACGAGCGCCGACCTGTCCCGCCGCCCCAGCCGGCCGTCGGCGTACGGCTGCACGTCTTGGTTCTGCACATAGACCAGGTAAAGGAACAGATCGTGGACCAGCGTGGTTTCCTGGGCGGGTGGCTCACATGGCCCGGGGACCGTGGTTACGGCAAAGGCTGGCGGCGCTGCTGGAGGTTGGGGCAACAGCCGCCGCAGCTCGTCGGGGATCACGATAAACTCGCCGGGCCCCTGCTCATCCTGATAAAAGGCGCGATAGATCAGCCCCGCGTAAAGGAGCTCTTCAGCCGGGTTGGACGGGCGCCGCCAGGCGACCTCCCGTTCCAGCCGGCCTGGGCCGACCGGCCGCACCGGGCCAAACTGCCGGTTGAACTGAGCGGCGCGCATCCGGCCCCCTGCCGCCAGCAATGCGTTGAGGGCCGACCGGCCATCGCCGCTGAGCCGGGCCAGCGCGATCTGCACCGACGATGGCTCGGCCAGGGCCGCCGCCAATTGGTCGGCTGCTTCTGTCTGGCGATTGGTGTCCAACGCCATCCCCAGGTTTTCGGCCAGGGCGCGCAGCATCGCCATGTCGTAATCGACCAGGAAACGGTGCAAGCTAGCCATCATCGTTTGCCAAAACCGCCGCAATCAAGTATACTGTCGCCCATGGATGGCCGGGCGAAAGGTCCGATTTCGCTCACCTTTTCGCCCTGCCGGTGATTGTTTCAGGAGACAAAGCATGAGCGACAAATCCAAACAGCCAACGGATGTCGCGCAGACCGCCGGCTTTTTGGGCAATCTCGTCAACCAGGTTCGCCTGGTGTGGCGGCTGTTCAACGACCGCCGGGTATCGGGCTGGGTCAAGCTGATCCCCATTGCCGGGCTGGCCTACCTGCTGTCGCCGATCGACCTGCTGCCCGATCTCTTGATCCCCGGCCTGGGCGAGCTCGACGACCTGACCATCATCCTGGTATCGCTGAAAATGTTCGTCGACCTTGCCCCGCCCGAAATCGTGCGCGAGCACCTCAACAATCTGACGAGGCGAGCCGTCAAGCGCCAGTCCTCTTCCGAGCCCTATATCGACGTTCCCTACCGCGTTGTTGACGACGACAAGTCCAACAAGGAGTCACGATGACCGAATCCCACTACCGCCTGCCGAACGAAATGGCAGCCCAACTGCAGGTATCACCCTCGACCTTGCGCCGCTGGTCGAATGAGTTTGCCGAGTACCTGTCCGGCACCGCCGGGCAGCCGTCGCCGACCTCTGGCGGCCAGGCGTCCCACCGGCGGTACACCGACGCCGACCTGGAAACACTGTTGACGATCAAGGGCCTCTTGGCCGAGGGCCTGACCTACACCCAGGTTGGCAAGCGACTGGCGGCGCTGCGCCTCCGCTCCGACTTTGTCGCCGTGACCGGCGCGGCGGCTGAAGGCGAATCAGGACGAGAAACCGCCCTCCTACCGTCGGTTCTCGAATCGGCGCCGGTTGCGCCCGTCGTCACTGTACTGGCTGACACCCTGCACACCGTGGCCGAAGGCCAGCAGTTGCTG
>JAFGOG010000030.1 GCA_016926595.1 Anaerolineae bacterium | reverse complement strand
GTGGCCCAGCACCACCATGGCCAGTGAATCGCCCACCAGGATGATGTCTATGCCGGCCCGGTCCACCAACAGCCCGGTGGGGTAATCATAGGCAGTGAGCATGGTGATCGGCTCGCCCTTTTCCTTTTTGCCCTTTAAATCCAGAATCGTAACTTTTTTACGGTCCATAGGTTCCTCTTTCTCCCGCAACGGTTTATGGGAAAGCTATTCAAAATCCGTGGGGACTAAAATCGAGGTTGACGGCTGGGTTCGTTGATGATATGATGTGAATCATAGCATCGCAAGCCCAACTTGTCAATGGATCAAAACGACTCAGCACTCTGTCGTTGAGAACAGATATGGGAAGAATCACCAACGTTGAGAGAAGAATACTGTCCCTGGTAAACGAGAATCAAGTTATCCAGTGGACACAAGAACTGGTACGCATACCCAGTGTCTATCGGCCAGAGCAAGGGCAAGCCGAGGAAGCAGCCGCCCGATGGATCGAGGCTCGGTTCAAAGAGATCGGCCTGGAAACGTCTTTTGAGGTTGTCGAGCCGGGGCAGCCCAACGTGATCGGCGTCTGGCGCGGCGCTAAGGAAGGGCAAACACTCATGTTCGAGGGCCACACCGACGTGGTTACCGCAGGCGACACGAGTCAGTGGACATATCCGCCGTTCGAGGCCATAATCGCGGACGGTAGGATGTACGGTCGCGGTACAAGCGACATGAAAGGCGGCTTGGTCGCCGCCATTTGTGCAACCCAGGCTATCGTCAAAAGCGGTGTAAAATTGGCTGGCGATATTCTCATCGGCGCACTGTGCGACGAAGAACGCCTTATGAGCGGTATCAAACACTTTGTAGAACAAGGTTGGGCTAGCAATGTAGACGCCGCCATCATCTGTGAACCAGAGGAGAACAACATCTGCATCTGTCAAAAGGGTGTCATGTGGGTGCGAGTCACGGCCACAGGCCAGATGGCCCACGGCGCTATGCCCCTCACCGGTATCAACTCGGCTTACCCTGTCGCCGAGTTCCTGATAGCAATGCGAAAGCTGGAAGCAGCGCAAATCACAGAACACGGCAGGCACGAGTTCCTGGGTCAGCCCAGCATCACGCCCACCATCTTGCGTTCGCCGGTGGAGGGTGAAGCCCAGAACAACGTGATGCCAGCACAGACACAGGTCGTGTTGGACATTCGCCTCATCCCGGGCCAATCACCGGACGAGATCGAGGTCAAGATCAAGGCCGCCTGCGACGCCGTCCGCGCTCAAGACGAACTAGTGACCTTTGAAATAGAGGTACTGGAAACACGCGCGCCCACCGCCACTGACAGAGACGAACCGATCGTGCAGGTGCTAGACCAGGCCTATCGCGACTTGACCGACAAGGAACCGATCTACGGCGGCGTGCCCGGTTCCACCGACGGCACGATTCTCAACAGCCGTGCCGGTGTCCCCATCGTCACCTGCGGCCCTGGCGCGATTCACATTCCCCATCACGTAGACGAATGGCTGAGCCTGGACGAGTTGGTCGAGGCGACCAAGCTCTACCTCCTGGCAGCGATTCGTTTCTTGGGCATAGTGGAAGAATAGCGACTTTTGCTGGAACAAGAGTTTTATGCTCGTGTGAGGAGCAGAATGTACAATGCCATTACCGACGTACAAGGTATCAAGGTAGGTCACTACACTGATAAGGAGGGTATCACTGGGTGTACAGTGGTGCTCTGCGCGGGCGGGGCAATGGGCGGTGTGGACGTGCGCGGCTCTGCACCTGGCACCCGTGAGACCGACCTGATGCGCCCGGTCAACCTGGTGCAAGAGATCCACGCCATAGTGCTCACCGGCGGCAGCGCCTACGGCCTAGACGCGGCGAGCGGCGTGATGCGCTGGCTGGAGGAGCGTGGCATCGGCTTTAACGTCGGTGTGGGAGTCGTGCCCATCGTGCCAGCGGCGGTGCTATTCGACCTGACCATCGGCGACCCCAAAGCCCGTCCCAATGCTGAGGCTGGCTATCAAGCCTGCCAGTCAGCAACCGATGGTCCAATAACCGAAGGAAGCGTTGGCGCGGGGACAGGGGCGACAGTGGGCAAACTATTAGGCCCCAAGTTTGCCACCAAAAGCGGCCTGGGTACGGCCAGTGTCAAGATCGGTAAGGGCATTGTCGTGGGGGCTATCGTCGCCGTCAATGCCTTTGGTGATGTGGTAAACCCGGACAGTAGCGTGATCCTCGCCGGCACGCGCAAGCCAATAGTTGGTGGGTTTGCGAACACGGTCAAACTGATGCAAGGCGACCTGGGTCAGACAGTGCTTGGCCTTACTAACACCACGCTGGCCGTCATCGCAACTAGTGCAAATCTAACAAAAGAGGCAGTCAACAAAGTCGCCCAGATGGCCCACAACGGCCTGGCGCGGAGCATTCGACCAATGCACACGATGTTCGACGGTGATACAGTCTTTGCTCTAGCCACCGGTAAACGGCCAAAGAAAGGAAGCGGGGCTGACCCCAGCGTAGTGGGCACAGCCGCCGCCGAGGTACTGGCGCACGCCGTGGTGCGGGCGGTGCAGCAGGCAGAGTCATTGGGTGGCGTTCCAGCAGCCCGTGACTTGAACTCACGCCAGGCGCCCTAAACCCAGGACTGCCAGGCTGACAATCAGGACAACCAGGGAAGCTGCCAGGTCCTGGCGGGTCAGGCGCAATTGGTGCAGGCGAGTGCGATGTTGAGCACCTCGGAAACCGCGCGCTTCCATCGCCGTGGCCAACTCGTCGGCACGGCGGAAGGCGGAGACGAAGATAGGAACGAACATTGGAACCCAACTCCGTATCCGCTGCCACGGATTCCTCGAAACAACGTCAATACCCCGCGCCCGCTGCGCCTTGGCGATTTTATCCATCTCGTCGAAAAGCGTGGGCACGAAGCGCAAAGCAATAGTCAGCACCATGGCCAACTCTCGCACCGGCAGGCCCAGCCGTGCCAGTGGTCCCAGCAGCGCCTCTAGACCGTGGGCTAACTGGGCTGGCGAGGTGGTAAAAGTCACGAGCGCAGCGATGGTCACCAGCAAGCACAGCCGATAAATCTGCGTAGCTCCTGCCAACAGTCCCTCCCAGGTGATCGTGACTTTTCCTAGCGCGACCAGTGAATGGCCCGGCGTGGTGAACAAGTAGAAAAAGAACATAAAGAACCCAAGCCAGAAGATGGTGCCGAGAGTACGCAACAGTGCTGATAAGGGAGCGGCCGATAGAAACGCGACGGCAGCTACAAACGCCAAAAGGAGTAACGTGCTCCCTAGGCCGGGGGCAGAAAAAGGGAGGGTCATAAGCAATAGTGCCGCTCCCATCTTCACCCGTGGATCCAGGCGGTGCAGGGCCGAATCGGCAGCTACGTACATGCCGGGAAGTAGTAAGTTCACATTTCACCCTCTAAAAGCCCTTGGGCCTGGGCAATCTCGGCAGCGGCCTCCTCTGGCAAGAGTCGGTCGGTGCGCACTATCCATCCCGCCTCCTGCAGGGCCTCCAGCAATGCCACTGGCTGCGGCACATCCAGCCCGACGGCACGGAGTAATTGACCGTCGCTCAATACCTGACGGACTGGCCCATCGGCAACCATCTCTCCCCCCTTCAACACCACCACCCGCTCTACTACCCGGGCCAATTCGTCTAGGTTGTGAGATACCACAATCAACGTCAGGCCGGTTTCCTCTTGCCAGGCCCGTATCCGCGCCAATAACTCCCGCCGCCCTTGGGGGTCCAGTCCAGCCGTCGGCTCGTCCAAAATCAGAACCTCGGGCCGCAGCGCCAGGATGCTGGCCAACGCCACCCGACGCATCTCGCCGCCGCTCAGACTGAACGGAACCCGGCCTCCCATCTCTGCGGGGTCCAGCCCCACCATCTCTAGTGCCCAGTGCACCCTCGAGGCGATTTCCGATTCCTCCAGTCTCAGGTTGCACGGCCCGAAGGCCACCTCGCGAAACACCGTCTGCTCGAAAATCTGGGCCTCCGGATACTGGAAGGCCAGCCCCACCCGCCGCCGCTGGGCGCGGGCCGCGGACGTACGCTCATGGGCCGCTTCGTCGTCCAGCAACACCTGGCCAGTCGTGGGTGTCAGCAGCCCGGCCAAGTGCTGCACCAGGGTGGATTTGCCGGAACCGGTCGGGCCAAGGATACCGACCCGTTCCCCGGCGCTGATTTCCACGCTCACCCCGCGCAGGGCCATGCGCTCCAAGGGAGTGCCCGGAGCATACGTGTGGACGAGGTTCTCGACTCGAATCAGCACAACGCTCTCGCCAGCGCCTCCACCGTCAATAGGCCAGGTGGCAGCCCCATCCCTCGATCTTGGAGACGATGGGCTATCTCGACGACAGGAGGTAGATCCAGTCCCAATGTTCGCAGCCGTTCCCCTCGCTCGAAAACCTCTTCCGGCGGTCCGTCCATCACGATGCGGCCAGCGTCCATCACCAACACCCGGCGTGCGGCTACCACCTCATCCATAGACTGAGTAATCAGTACTACGGTGAGACCCTCTTCAACGTTGAGTCGCAGGATGGTCTCCAGCACCCGGCGGCGGCTTGGAGGATCGAGCATAGAGGTCGGCTCATCGAAAACAATGCAGGCAGGGCAGGTTGCAAGAACACCAGCGATGGCGACCAGTTGCTTCTGACCACCAGACAGTATCTGCGGAGGGTGCGTGCGGTAGTCCAGCAGACCAACGATACTCAGAGCCTCGTCAACGCGCCTGCGAATCTCTTCTGGGGAAAGGGCGTGATTTTCCGGGCCAAAGGCTACGTCTTCCTCCACAGTACTGGCGACGAGTTGGTTCTCTGGATTCTGGAACACCATCCCCACCTTCCGTCGCACCTGCCACAAGTGACGCGGGTCGGAGGTGGAAAGACCGTCCACCCAGACCTGTCCTACCACAGGAAGCAGCAGTCCATTGAAGTGACGAGCCAGCGTAGACTTTCCCGATCCGTTCGGCCCGATGAGAGCAACAAACTCCCCCCGTCCGATGGTCAAATCCACGTCCCGCAGGGCCACGACCTGCCCACCGTCCTCCAAGGGATAGGTGTATCTCAGTCCCTGAACTCTGATGAAGAGACACACCGCGTCTCAGTTTCGTTCCGCAGCGATCCGGCCCTTTCCCGTTGCCCGCAGAGCTGCAACGACGGGGATAGTGACAACCACGGCCACGGCGACTTCAATGGGGACGTTCATCGAGAAAACCGGCGCCAATAGAGTCACTGGCAACGTACCCAGCCACATCAAGATCCCTAGTACACCGACGGTGTTGGTCAGCGTACCCACCAGCCCGGCGACACCAGCAGCCAGGGGGCGCCAGCGCCGGAGAGAACGGTAAGCATAGTAGGCGAGGATACCAATCAGGATGCGCGGCAGGAAGGCGGCCAACAGGGCAACCAACAGATTGCCGTCGGCGAAGGTTATGAAGGTGGCACCGTAGAGATACCAAGACGAGATAGCGAGCACCAGCCCCACCAGGCCGCCGACGATGGGACCGGAGAGAATACCCGCTACGATAGCCGGCAGGTGGAGAGTTGTGGCAGCCTCGGTGGGGTTAGGGACGGGAATAAGTCCCAGCGGCGTGAAGGCCAGGACGATAGCCAATGCCCCAAAGATGCCAGCTATGGCCAGATCGAAGGTGCTGAGCCGCAAAAGGCCAGTAGCAGCAGGTTGATCCTGTTCCATGGTTGTTTCCTCCTTGTGTCAAATTAGCTATAATTCGGGAAGCGCAGAGCAGCAAGGAGAAACAAAACGACGGAGCAAATCATTCGGTTGGCTCATCATAACTCCGTTGGCAAAAGATCACTTCCTTCTGCCGTCTCACTCACCAGGTGACTGCGCCTGAGCGATCCCAGCGGCATCGGAAAACAGTGCACTAGATTGCGTTTGTCGAATGAAAACCCACGGCCGGGTGGGTCCGTGGCAGGCATATTATACCAAATATGGACAATATGACAAAAGTGGACAGACCATTGACAGATATTCCGTCGCATGTTACAATT
>JAFGOG010000276.1 GCA_016926595.1 Anaerolineae bacterium | reverse complement strand
GGGCAGCATGCTCACGATCAGAGCCAGAAAGACGATCAGATGCCAAAACTTGGATTTCATATAGCCTCCTTGCGGTTTTAGAAACTACTACATTCTGCGGTAAACTACTTGTTTCTGCGGTGGGATCGTTTCTTGTGCTGGGCTATCCACTCCTTTCTAGCCGGGTGGCCGGATGCCAGAACCTCGAGCAAGGTTCTGTTCGATGCGCATTGCTTTATCGCCGCTCGGCGGTCGATGCTACTCAATGCATGCTCCAACGCGCGATTGCGCTCCAGCAACTAGGCGCGAGGGCCAGTATAGCACAGCTTGGAGGAAAGTGCAAACCGGAGAGAAGGAGATTGCCGGGCGAGATCGGCCCCACCCCAACCCTGCCGCGCTCGGCGCGTCACTGAACAGCGGTCTCCCCACGGGGAGAGGGAGCAGACATGGAGGGGCCTGGTCTTCATGAGACCAGGCCCCTCGTGGGCTCTATCAACTAGAGCAGTGTACAGCCGTGTTACGGATAGTCCCTAAAGATCACCGGCAGGTAGATGGTATAGTGGTTGACGACGACCTGGACGGTGTCGGTCACCGGCGTGGTCATGTCGCAGTTCCAGACGGCGATTTCAACCGTTTGCGTGCCCGGTTCGGTGAAGGTCAGGCTAAAGACAAGTGGGTCATCGCTGGCCTGCTGCACCGGTCCGCCGTCGATCGAGTAGTTGTAGGGCGCCGCAAAACCATCGGGAGCGATGTCGGCGCTAAACTCGACGGTGGCGCCCGGGTAGAACGGCCCCGCAGTGACTACGGACAGCTCCACGCCGGTCACCTCTTCGCACCCTTCCACAACGCACAGGGTCAGCGGGATGTAGGTGGGGCTGTCCCAGCCCGGATCGTCGTGGATCAGGCCCAGGCTGCCGGTGTAGCACTCGCCGGCGGTCAGGCCGGTGGCGTCAAAGGTGACGGACACGTCAAAGAAGCTGTCGGGTGGGACCACGCCGTTGGTCGGAACCTCGGTGACCCACGGGATGTCGCCCCACGGCGGCGCGCCTCCGGCCTCGATGGCCAGCGCGTCCACTTCGTCGCCGCCGGGCACGGCGCCCAACAGTGTGGTGTTTCCGGTGGCGGTGTCGACGATGCGCATCTCGCCCTGGCCGGTCACGCCGTCATAGTTGTAGGCGGCCATGTACAGGATGTTGTTGTCCAGGTCATAGTCCAGGCCCTGAGCGTAGTTGGCCGGAAAGCCGAGAGAGCCGACGACCGTCGTCGCGCCGGTGGCCTTGTCGATCAGCAGCAGCGAGTCGAGCGAGATGTCGACGCCGTACATCTGGCCAGAACCGTCGACGGCGATGCCGATGGTATAGGGCGCGCCGCTGATGGTTGCCACCTGTGTGGCCGCGCCGGTGGCCAGGTTGATGGTGAACAGGGTGGCGGTGGCGCCGTCGGTGGCGCTGGCGTACATCGTTTGGGTCGTCGGATCCCAGGCCATGCCGGTCCAGGTCTGGCCGGCCACAGGCGTGCACGGCCCGATAGTCGTGGCCGCGCCGGTGGCGGTGTCGACGGCGTACAGGGTCAGGGTGTCGTCGCTGATCAGGTAGACCTGGCTAAAGTCGGACCCGGCAAAGTCACCGGCGTAGGCCGAGGTGACGCCTGGGGTACCGATCAGGTTCCACACGCCGGGTATATCGACATCGGGCCAGTAGTAGAGCGAGTCGTCAAAGAGGTCCATGCCATAGCCCGGCGCGCCGGGGCTGAGCGGCAGCGGCCCAGCCTGCCCGCCGGCCGGCAGCGCGTGACGGTTTGGATCGCGCAGGAAGGAGGGCGGCGTCTTGTCGTCGGGCAGCGTTCCTTCAAAGCGCGGGATGGAGACGATGCCCAGCGTGCGGGTAGTCTCGCGCAGCTCCCAGATCAGCTCGCCGGCGCCGCTGTTGCCGATGGTCAGCAGCTCGGTGAGCTGCGTGTCCACGGGCAGGGTCAGGCTAAAGCTGGTGGGCGTGACGTCCATGCACGACTCGACGTAGCGCAGGGCAAAGTCCTGGGTGGTAGTCTGCTGGCCGGTGATCTGGACCACGGCCGCGCCGGCTACGTGCTCGGGAGCAGTGACCGTCACCGTATAAGTGCCGGCGTTCAGCCAGCGGTAGTAGTAACCGGTGGCCGGGTCGCTCGTCGCCGTGCGGGTCACGCCATCGGAAGCCTCGATCACCAGCGACGCCTCGAGCGGGTAGCTGTCCCCGTCGCAGTAGCCGGTCCCGGTGACAGTACCGTTTAGCTTGCCCAGGTCGGCGCCCGGCAGAACGGTCATGGTCACCGGCACGCGGACCGGATTGTTGAACGGATCGTCGCTCTGGACGTTCAGCTTGGCCAGGTAGACACCCGGTTCGGCGACCACGCCCGAGTCGAAGGTGACCTGGACTGGGATCGATCCGTTGGCCGGCACAGTGCCGGTGATCGGCGCTTCAGTCAGCCAGGGGACGTCGAGTCCAACCAGGAAGGCGAGGACGTTTTCCATCAGTAGGTTGCGCTGATCCTGGTCGGTCAGGCCATCGTGGAAGTTGAGGCCCAGCCAGACGGTTTTGTAGTCGCCGCCCTCATAGTGGGTCAAGCCGGCGTGACCAGAGCCGGAACCGCCGGGCCCGTAGATCAGGCCGGTGGCGGCCGCCGAGTTCTCGTCGGCATAGTCGCCGTTGCTGTCGAGGGCGCCGGCCAGGGTCAGCCCGTTGGGCGGGAGGAAGTCACCGCCGATCGGGTCACCCGGGACGCCGTCCAGGGTGGTAATGGTGGTGCCGGCATAGTCGGCCAGGTAGGTGGTGTTGAACAGCAGGTAGAGGTTGTGCTCGCCTGCGCCCGGCGTGCCGCTGGCCCAATCCCAGAAAAAGTCACGGCCGGCGAGGAAGATCGACTTGTCGCCGCTGACCAGCCAGTCGGCCACGATCTGACATTCGGCGTTGTCCGGGTCGATGGTATTCTCGTCAGCCCAGATGAGGGTGCCGTAGGGCGCCAGCTCGATCGCGGTCGGGAAGGGCAGGGTGAGCAGATCCCACTCGTCCCAGGCCACACCGGCTTCCGCCAGGGCGGTGCGGTAGGTGTTCCAGTTGTCGGCGGTCAGATCGTCGCCCATCAGCAGGATGGTGTTGGCCTGCAGGCCCAAGGGGACAAAGCCGCTGTTCTGCTCGCGGACCTCAAAGTTGAGGGGCGCCAGGCCGACGTTGGCGATGGTCAGCTCCTGATCAGCCGTCTGGCCGAGCTCCAACGTCTGGTCCAGGGACAGCGGCGCGACGGCGATTTCGGGCGCCAGCAGGGCCAGCTCAAAGTCCTGGGTGGTGGTCTGCTGGCCGGTGATCTGGACCTGGACCGTCTCTGAGATGTAGCCATCGGCGCTGGC
>JAFGOG010000275.1 GCA_016926595.1 Anaerolineae bacterium | reverse complement strand
GGGCTGCCAGGAGAAGGTGGGCAGCGCCGCTTCGTCGGCCGCGCCGTCGGCCGGCCCGATGAGGATCGCACTGCCCGGCGCATCGGTGTACAAGTTCAGGGCCACGTCTACCTGAAAGACATTTGTCGAGTCCGCCTGGTCCACACCAGAGACGGCAATAGCGTACGCACCTGCTGTCGCGGAGCCCAGATTATCAATCGTCAACGTCGTCGGCTCCCAGTCGCCAGCAGGCGCGACGGCAATGGGATCCTCTCCAAAAACCGCTGTTGCCCCGGCGGGGTAACCAGCCGCATCCAGGTCGATGGACCCTTCAAAGTCCTTGCCCCCTACCTCGAGATCATAGACCACCGAGGTCGGGGTGAGTGTGCAGACGGCCGCTTCACGGGGGCTGGAATCGATGACGAAAGGCCCCGGTGGAGGGCAGGTCTGCCAGCCGAAACGCTCTCCACCCAGGTCTAGCGCGTCCTTTAGCTGGATCAACCCCCATCCCGAGTGCTGGTCCCATCCTTCACCATAGGTATAGGGATTGCCCAGTTCATCCTGGCGCGTGCCCGAAAGGTCCTGGGCACTATCGCGGAGCAACTGGCGCAGCTCCTTGTTGGTAATACCGGCGGGCCCACTGCACGAATCCCACACCCAGGCCACGCCGGCCGCCACACCCGGCGTCGCCATCGAGGTGCCATCCCAGATATCGTAGCCACCCACACACTCGGGACAGGTGGCGGCGCCATTGTCTACCACGAGGTTGCCGACGTATCCTAGCTTATTCGCGACCAGGTACTGGCCATTCTCCTGGCTCAGGCTGATGGCCGGGATGCTGGGCTGGGTGCAGGCTCCATTGCACGTCCCGCTAAAGTTGCCAGACACATTATTATAGATCACGGCCCCCAAGCCACCGCTGTTACGCACATTATTGACCTTCTCGGCAAAGGAGTACGTGCCACGCTCGCAGAGCACGATCTGGCCGCTCCAGGCTCCATTCGTTGAACCGCACAAATCGCCGTCAACCAACTGGGCGCTGGGGGAACCGTAGGCGGATTCATCGATATGCATGCCATAGTAGGTCACACCGTCCACGGCAATTTCGTACTGGGGGATGTCACCGTAAGGCGACGGCACCGTGCTCAATACGCCCTGGCCCCCAGCGGATAGCTCGACCACATCCCACTCCACGTTCGCGGGTAGATTGTTGGGATCGTAGGAAGTGGCTGGAAATTGGGAAAAGCTCGCCACGACTTTGTCCTCGCGCAGCGCGGCAACAGAGATCACCGAATCGTAGCTGGCCGGATAACTCTTGACATTATTGCCGTCGTTGCCGGCCGCGGCGATGACGATGATGCCGTTATTGTCGTAGAGCCCCTGAAAGATCGCATCCTCCGTCGAGGAATAGCTGCCCCCCAGGCTCATGCTGATGGCGTTGGCCCCCTGGTCCCGACACCACTGCGCAGCGGTGCCCAGGTTGGACTGGCCGGTTTTCCACGAGCAGTCGTTGGCAAAGATCTTGAGGATGCGCAGCTCCGCGCCGCCCGGCATAACGCCGACCACACCATACGAGTTGTTCATCGCGTTGGCCGTGCCGGCCACGTGTGTGCCGTGGCCGCAGCCATCTTCGTACCAAGCCTCCCCTGTTATCTGGGAATAACCGCTGGCAACAATGCCTTGAAAATCATCATGGTCGCGAAAGAAACCGCTATCGATAATGCAGAATCTGACCCCTGAGCCATCAGGGGCGCCCTCGTCGACAACACCATCGCGGTCGATATCCCACACATCCCGCGCCTGCACCTGGTCGACATTCCAGGGCACAACCTGTGGCTTTCTTGCCTCAGGAGCCCAGCCAACAGCAGCGCGCCACGCCGCGGCATCACGCTCAGTCCAGGAGGTTGGCCGATGCTCGGGAACGGGTTCCATAAAGGTGACCCCATCCAGGGTGCTGGCCTGAACAGCCTGGGTGGCTGGAAGAAGAACCACCAGGGCTGGAACGAGCGTGGGGTCGAACTCGAAGGTGGTTTTACCCCCCAGCGAAGCGATAGCCCGCTGAACACTCTCTTTTTGCTCCTGCCCATACCAGACATAGTAGGCAGCCAGGCCCTCAGAATCAACTTGTGGATCTGTCTCTGCAGCCATGATCCCCTCTTGTACGAGTCCCTGCGGGCTGAGACCATTTCCTACCCGCGGCAAGTCCTGTGCATGGCTGACAACAGAGATCAACATGACCAACACCAGGGACAGCGTCATAAAGGACTTTTTCACGATGATTCTCCTCTCTCTATCTGTGCTCAGTCGATTCTGTCATCACGAGAGAGGGCACACACGACCGGACCGCGGCCGTGGAAGCCCAATCTGGTCACGAGGCCAGCTCGAACTTGGCCGGTAAGCAATCTTATTCTACAGCAGCAACCGCCGCAGGTCAATAGGAAAAAAGTCAGGGATTGCCCAGAGAGAGGGAAAAAGGGCATCGTTTCGCGAATCGTTCTTGACGCTGTTGGCCAGGGATCGCGTTATTTCACCACCAACGGCACATACACCGTGAACAGGATCGTGATGCGCACCTCTGCCACCGCCGACTGCAGCTCGCCGTCGTCAACGAGGAAGGTGAAGGAGTCGGAGCCGGCGTAGCCGGAATCAGGGGTGTAGATCAAGTTGGGCGCGCTGCCGGCGAGGGTGCCGTGCTGCGGGGCGGTGACGATCTGGTAGGCCAGTGTGTCGCCGTCGACGTCCGACCCGCTGAGGATGATGGCGACGGGCGAGCCTGCGAGTGCGGTGATTGTCAGGGGGAGTGCGACGGGGATGTCGTTGACAGGCGTCACGGCGATGGT
>JAFGOG010000006.1 GCA_016926595.1 Anaerolineae bacterium | reverse complement strand
CTTCATAGGTTTATTGGCTGTTTCCGGCCAGAGTTCGACGTCGGGACGATATATCAGCCCGCTATCTGGCAAATCCTGGGCGATCTCTTGTAACGTACGGCTGTCTTCTGGGTGTCGCATGGTTGGCGCCAGATCGGCCAATGGGACCGCGATGTGTGGATATTTCAGAAGGTCCGGATCCGGTATATGTCGCGGTCCAACGTCCAGTACGCGATCTCCGAAAAGCGCAATATCTAGGTCGATCGTGCGCGGTGCGTTCTTGTCCTCGGTGCGCACACGTCCCATCTCTTGTTCGATGACCTGTAGCACCCGTGCCTTTAGCTCCGCAGCAGTTAGATCGGTTTCGATCAAGGCTGCCGCATTCAGAAAGTTTGGCTGCTTGGTGTTGCCAACAGGCACAGTCTCATAGACAGGCGAGACAGCCTTGAGCCGGCAGCACAACGCCAGGCTACGCACTGCCTCGCGTAGATTGTGTTCGGCGTCGATGTTCGAGCCCAAGGCGATCAGCACACGATTCACTCACGCCTCCATGTCGGAACGGGTGCGGTGGATCTCAACGCCCACCGAGCGGGCAAAGCGCAGGGCGCCCGGCTTTTCCACCCGGACGTCAACTGCTTCCACACGGGGTTCTTGCAGGCAGATCGCCGCGATCTCGGCGGCCATTTTCTCCACCAAGTAAAAGCTCGACTCCTCGACCTGCTTGATGACTTGCTTGGTGATGGTGCGGTAGTTAACCGCATCCTCTATATTGTCGGACGCGCCGGCCGGCCGGGTGTCCGCATAGAGGGTAATGTTGATCAACACATCCTGGCGATTGCGGCGCTCCTCTTCGTTGATGCCGATGATCGCCCTAAGTAGGAGGTCTTGAATCTGGATCAGATCGCTCACTTGTGGTTTCTCCCTTCTATCACAGGTGCTCGCCGCCGGTCACAAAGATCAGATCTCCGGTCACGAAATCGGAACGCAGCAGAAAGATCATCGCGTTAGCGATCTCTTGCGGTGAGCCCACCCGCCGTGCAGGAACCTGGTTCGCCTTGCTCTCAAGGTAGGCTTGATCTTGGCCCGGCGGGGGCAGAATCAGACCCGGAGCGATGGCGTTCACCTGGATGTTAGGGGCCAAAGCCAGGGCCAGGCTCCTGGTCATGGCGATCACCGCTGCCTTGGTCAACGTGTAGGCCACATAATCAGGACCCGGACGGGCGCCGCGCCAGTCGGCGATGTTGACGATGTGCCCGGCCCGTTGCCGCCCTAGCTGTGCTGCAAAGGCCTGACTCAGGAAAAAGGGCGATTTGAGGTTGATGGCAAAATGCCGGTCCCAGCTCGCTTCTGTGGTGTCATCCCAGTTGCCAGGCTCAAAGATCGCGGCGCTGTTCACCAGGATGTCCACCTGGCCCAAGTGGGCCGCCGCACGCTCGACGACAGACTGCGCCCCGCCCGGCTGGCTGAGGTCTGCCTGGATCGCCACGGCGTTACTCCCCATCGCCTTGATCGCCTCTACTGCTGTTCTGGCATGGCTGGCCGACGAACCATAGTGAACGCCCACGCGGACCCCCTGTTCTGCCAACGCCAGCGCCAGGGTTCTGCCCAGGCGTACCGCGCCGCCGGTGACAATTGCCACTTTTCCGTCCAGTTCCATATGCACCCAGTCTCCTACCGCTGCAGTTTGTGCTCAGTGTTGATGGCTCATTTGGCCTGCGATCTCTTCCATTTCGCGGGCCAGGTCCAGGTCTTTGCGGGTGATCTCTCCCACCTCGTGCGTTGTCAAGTCGACTACCACCCGGTTGTAGATGTTGAACCATTCGGGGTGATGGGCAGTGCGTTCAGCCAACAGGGCGACCTGGGCCATAAAGCCAAAAGCCTGCACAAAATCTCGGAACTTGAACTCTCGATGGAGCTTGCCATCGGCGATAGCCCAGGAGCCTAGTCCGGCAAGCGCCTGCTGAATCTCGGCCTCGGTTGCTTTGGTTATGGTCATGGCAGCTCCTTCGTTTCTTGGATTCAAGTTCTGTATCTGCTCAGAATTGGCCTTGCATCGAACCGGCATAACCGGTCATCTCCACATAGCCGTTGCCGTGGACCGTTCGGCCAGCCTGCTTGCCCTCGATGCGCACTGCACCCTCCCAGTAGGTGTAGGAGAGGGTTAGCTCCTGGTCGGCCAGGAGGGGTTCGATCTCCAGCGCGAGATCCACGGCGGGCACGACGATTGTCCAGCGCGCCGGATAGGCGACTTGAGTGTGGGGGCTGTGCCAAGTATCCTCGACGCGGATCTCGAATTCGTCATGGTCGAGGTGGCGCACGCTGCCGTCCGGTGCGGTAAATGTTCCACTGGAAAAAGGATCGATGCTGCCATCCTCCTTACGAAGCTGAAAGACCATCAACTCGCTGCCGTTGTCTGCCTGGATCGAGAACCAGTCCCAGCCGACTTGGTCGGCGGCCAGGCTGCTGGTGCTCCACTCGTGATCCATCCAGCTCAGTCCGCTGACCAGGTAGCTGCCCTGCTCTACCTGCACCGTGCCAGATGTCTCGAGCCGGGTCAGACTGTAGTAGAAGGAGGCGTTGCCCGGCTGTGGCCCCTTGGGGCTGTAACCGCGGTCGCCCTGCAGGGTGGGGCCTTTGCGGTCAATCAGCACCAGGTCGAGGGCCAGGCCCGCCTGCGTGGCCCGCAGGCGTGTCACGCCCGTTTTCACCTCCTCCACTTGCCAGTTCTCCAGCCAGACGCGGTAGGGCGCAGCCTTTGCCCCGGCCAGCCCCGCTGCCCCCCGGGCAAAACGCTCGAAAGCCTGGTAGCGACCGCTGGCGACGTCGGTCAAGGCCAGGTGGGCCATATAGACCTGATCCGTTGCCCAGGCCGATTCGCGTTCGGTGCGTTGGGTAGGCGGGGTCAACGCCCGTCGGAAAAAGGTCAATTGGTAGCCAAAGCGGCGCCCTCCGTCGGCGACCAGATTGCCGGTATAGTACCACCACTCGGTCTGATAGTCTAGGTGCGGACCGTGGTCGGCGGGGAATTCTAGAGCCGCCGGCCCTATGACGCGGAGATAACCGGTAGGTTGGTCATCCGAGTAATCGCCTGCCAGGGCAACCAAGCGAGCCTGCACCTGTGGCTCCTCGAGTTGTGAGAAGAGGAATAGGACACCCCCCAGTAAGGCGAACAGTCCGAGCACGAGCAGAACCCAAGGCCTTTGCATTATGGCAGACTCTCACTCGTAGCGCAGCGCTTCGGCGGTGAGCATCTGGCCCATCTTGCGCGCCGGGTAGATGCCGGCCAGGAGGGCAGCGATCAAGGCCACGGCCAGTGCTGTGAGAAAAGGCGCTGGGTCGATCTGCATCTGCAGCGTCCAGCCGAAAGAGCGGCGGTTGATGATATAAATCAGGATGAGCGACAAAGCCAGGCCGGTGGGCATGGCCAGTAGGCCGGCGACGGTGCCCATCAGGCCGGTCTCGAGCATGACCAGTCCCCAGAGTTGGCGGGCGGTGAGGCCCACGGCGCGCAGGATGCCCACCTCCCGCTGCTTTTCCAGAAGCAGCGACAGCATGGCGCTGAGCACGCCGATAAAGGCCACTACGGTTGCCAGCAGTTGCAGTGCGCCGGTGATGGCAAAGGTGCGATCAAAGATGGCCAGCGCTTCGTCGCGCAGCGCCTGGTTGGGCCGGATAAAGAGGCGTTGTGTAGATGCCAGGGCGTTGCCCAGGTCGCGAGCTATGGTATCGGCGTTGGCCCCAGGTGCAAGCCGGACGGCCAGTGCGGTGAGCGCCTCGTCGTTCCACAGCTGGCGATAGGTGTCCAAGGCCATAGAGATCGTGCCCCCGCTGGTCACGTAATCGTAATAGATGCCAGCTACGGGGAATTGGCGCGGTCCTACGTCCGTGTAGAGCGTCACGGTGCCGCCGTGCCGGGGCAGGCCGGCCAGGTTGGCGTATGGCTCAGAGACGACGACCGCGCCTCCTTCCATCGCCGCCCAGATCTGGTTCGGCGGGACGTCGGTGGAGAGAAAGGGCCGGTCGCCAAAATTGGGGTTGTGAATGCCAAAGACCGAGACCGGACCATCGGGCGATTCGACAGTCGCCGTGCGCAGCAGATCTACCCGCTCGACGCTGGGCCAGGCCTCGACGATCGGTAATACTGCCGGGTCCAGGGGCGTGGTGGTCTGTGTTGAGGTGTGGCTGGGCGCCGAAACGTAAACGTCGCCCTGTAACACTTCATCGAGCCAGGTAACCACCGTGGTGCGAAAACTGCCGATCATCAGGCTGACGCCGATGGTCACTGACACAGCGACCATCAATGCGGCCACAGCCGTGGCAGTGCGGCTGATAGAAGTCACGACGTTGCGCGGCGCCATACGGCCCAACGCTCCCCACATGTGTCCCAAAGGCCGTGTGACCAGGCGCATCAGCAGGGTGGTTGCCAGGGGCGTCAGGGCGGCAAAGGCGACGACGGCAGCCAGGGTACCGGCAAAGCTGACCACCAGGCTGCGGGTAGGTATCGCCAACAGCCCCACTCCGGCGGCGGCCAGCGCCAGGCTGCCAACGCCCGCCCAGGCGACGGCATGTTGTGCTTTACCCTCGAGGCTGGAACGGGAGAGTGCGGCGCGGGCCGGCACCGAGGCCGCCTCCCAGGCCGGCGGCATGGCGACCAGCGCCGTGGCCAGGATGCCCAGCAGCGCGCCCTTAAGCAGGCTGCCGGCGCTAATTTCGATCTGTTGCACGGTGACGACGAAATAAAAGTCGCTGATTGTCTGGGTCACAGCTTGCACTGCGCCTCTTCCCATAAATATGCCCAGGCCTAGGCCCAGCATGGCGCCCAACGCGCCGACGAGCAGAGCTTCGCTGACTACCAGCCCAAAGATCTCGCGGCGGGTGACACCCAGGCAGCGCAGCGTGCCAAAGAGCGAGCGGCGTTGGATGACGGAGAAGGTCATGGTGTTGTAGATCAGGAACAGGCCGACGACCAGAGCTAGCAGGCTTAGGGCCAGCAGATTAAGGCGGAAGGCGGCCGTCATCTCTGCTACAGCGCCAGCGCGGCTCTCGACCCCGACGATCTGCATACCGGTCGGCAGCAGGGCGCGGATCGAGTCGGCAGCCGCGCCTTTATCGGCGGGCAAGATAAGGTCGATGCGATCCAGTCGGCCAAGGCGTCCGGTTAGTTCCTGGGCAGTGGCTATGTCGGCCAGGATCAGGCTGTCAAGGGCGCGGCGGCTTAGGTCGTCTGCTGGAGTCAGCAGCCCGGCCACGAATGCCTCACGCAGATACCCGCCCACTTCCAGGCTAAAGCGATCGCCGGGAGTCAGGCCATAGTAGATGGCTGTGTCGGCGGACAGCAAGATGGCGCCCGGCCGGGTGAGCAGGGCGGCTAGTTCTGTGACCGGCGCCTCGCCTCTACCCCACAAGTAGGTGCGGAAGGGCGCTTCGGCAAAGGGATCAACCCCCAGTAGTTGGAAGGGCCGGTCGCCGAGCTGCGGCGAATAGACATAGTCGGTCACAATGGGGGCGGCTGGGATGCCGCCACCGGCCAGACCTCGGCGGCGCAGATCGACATAAAACCCTTCGTCCAGGCCCTGCGGCCCGGCGACGACCTGGTGGGTGGCCCGCCCGGCGACCGCTTCGGTGCTATAGTCAAAGGCACGCGTGGCGCTGGCATTGGCCAGATCCACAGCCACGGCAACAGCTACGCCAAGGGTGATGCCCAACACCATCAGAGCGCTTTGCCATGGGTGGCGCAGCAGGAAGCGCCATCCGGTATTCCATAGTGTGCGAGAGGCAAAGGCGGTGGGCTGACGTTCAGGCATCTTTTATCCCGTTGACCAGCTTGCCGTCGCGCAGGGTTAGGATCCGGTCGGCGTAGGCGGCGGCTTCCTTGCTGTGGGTGACCAGGATCAGATTCTTGCCGCTCTGGCGGGTCAGGCGGTCGAGAAGGGCCATGACCTGGTGCCCGGTATCCTCGTCAAGGTTGCCGGTTGGTTCGTCGGCTAGAACCAGCAGCGGGTTGTGGACCAGGGCGCGGGCGATGGCTATCCGCTGCTGCTCACCCCCAGACAGGCGGTCGGGGAAAGTGTCCTGCCGGTCGAGCAGGCCGACTGCCTCCAGCAGCACTTCAGCCTGGCGGTGGGCTTCCCCATTGTCCACGCCGGTCAGCTCCAGCGGCAGGACTGTGTTCTCCCAGACGGTCAGCGTGGGGATCAGGTTGAAGAACTGGAAGACAAAGCCGATATTCTGTCGGCGGAAGAGGGTGCGCTGGTGCTCATTCAGTGTGGTCAAGTGCTGGCCGTTGACCCATATGTCTCCCCTATCAACGAGGTCGATGCCGCTGATGAGGTTCAGAAGGGTGCTCTTGCCGCTGCCGCTTTTGCCAAGGATGGCCACGAACTCGCCTTGGGCGAACTCGGCGTTGGCATCGTGCAGCACGGTGCGGATCCTGCTGCCCTCCCGAAAACCCTTCGACAGCCCATCCAAGCGGATGAAACCATGATTCTCGTTCATTGCTCAATATCCGTTAGCCGGCCGTTCACACTGGTCATAACAGGGCCTACACCGCCAGCTCGGCTCGCAGGCGAATATCGTGAAGCAAGCTTTCGCGGGTGATCAGCCCTAGCAGGCGGCCGCCATCAACGACTGGAACCTGGTTCACGTCCGACTCGTCCATCTTTTGCAGTACTGCCATCACGTCGTCCTCAGGATGTACCTGGTACACCGAATTGGCCGGCGTCATTACCTGGTCTGCCGTCAGCTCGCTACGCTGGCTCGGTGCCACGCGGCGGATGTTGTGCAAAGTGATCAAACCCTTCAGGTCGCCCTGGTCGGCGACAAAGAAGCAGCGCTGGCCCTGTCCCAGGACGTTGTCTTCCACCAGGCGGTCAAGCGGCACCCCAGCCGGCACCGTCTGGCACTGCTGGGTCATTACGTTGCGCGCCTTGACGCCGCTCAGCAGGTCACGCAGGACGACCTGTTGGTAGCTGGACTGGGCCGCGTTGTTCAGGAACCAGCCAATAAAGACGTACCACAGGCCGCCCATCAGGCCAGCCCCAAAGAAAAACTGGGCGATGCCGTACAAGATCAAGCCCGCGGCCACAATCTGCCCCAGGCGAGATGCCAGGCGCGTAGCCGCGCGGAAACTGCCCCGGACTTGCCACACCAACGCGCGAAACACGCGGCCGCCATCCAGCGGAAACCCGGGGATCAAGTTGAACGCGCCCAGCAATAGGTTGATGCGGCCAAGATAAGCCAGTGGGGCGGACAACGACTCGATGCCAGCCACGATGGCTCCCAGGCCTGTGAAAATAGCTGCCAGGGCAAAGCTGACCATTGGCCCCGCAATGGCGATGCGGAACTCTGCGCCTGCTGTGGGCGGCTCGGCGCCGATCTGCGCCACGCCTCCAAAAATGAACAGGGTTATACTTTTCACCGGCACCTTTTCGCGCAGCGCCAGAACAGAGTGGCCAAGTTCGTGCAATAGTACCGAGGCGAAGAACAGCACGGTCGTCACCGCGCCCACCAGCCAATAGGTCATAGGGCTCCAGCCCTCGTACTGTTGTGGAAAGAAGCCAGCCGCAAGCGATACGGTGACGAGCACCGCCACCAGAAACCAGGTGGCGTGCAGCCGTACCGGAATTCCTAATACCTTGCCCAGACTTAGCGAACCGCTCATAATATGCCTCCCCATCTAATGTCTCAGCTAAAAAGCCCACAATCCTCAATACTACTCAGAATTATAACAGGAGAAGGCTGTTTTGTCAAGGTATTGTACAGATTTCTTATACATTTCTAATGGAGAGCGGGCAGCATGGACGACAAACCAGGCAGCGCGACGAACCTGGTTATGCTCTCGATACATCCAAGAGGTTGTCAGAGATTCGGATCCTGCGCCTTGTTGTGTGCCCGCCGTTCAAGGAGAAAGGCCACCGACAGGGCCAGGATCAATATCCGATGGCAGGGATCGTCAGATCGCGACCTCAGGATTGTTTTGGACGGCGACGCAGCCATTTTTCGAATTCGATGATCAGATAGCTCCCCAAGCCGACCGCTAGGATGCGCCCCCACGCTGCCAGATCGATTGGCGCACTCGTAAGAAAACGGTTCATGGCAGGGACATACGTGAACAGCACCTGCAACAGCGCCATGGCTCCGATGCCCACCACCATCCAGCGGTTTGAGAGTACGCCGAGGCGAAAAATCGATTGTGTTAGCGAGCGACAGTTGAATAGGTAAAAGACTTCGATTGCGATGACTGCGTTCACCACAACCGTGCGGGCCGCAGCTACACCGGCTCCGCGCGACAGCTCCCACTCGTATAGGCCGAACGCCCCAATCAGGATGAGTGTGCCGACGATCAATATCCGGATCATGATCTGCGAACTAAGGATGGGGGAGTCGGGCACGCGCGGAGGCCGCTTCATGATGTTGGGTTCCCTCAGTTCCACTGCCAGCGCCAGTCCCAGGACAGCAGTTGTGGTCATATTGATCCAAAGGATATGGATCGGAAGGATGGGAAGGATAACGCCCAACATCAGGGCAAGGAGAATGATCATCCCCTCGCCCAGGTTCGTTGGCAGGGTCCAGGCGATGATCTTGGTCAGGTTGTCAAAGACGCCGCGGCCCTCTTCGACCGCTGCCTCTATGGTAGCAAAGTTGTCGTCGGTCAGGATCATGTCCGCCGCTTCCTTGGCCACTTCTGTGCCGGCAATGCCCATGGCGATGCCCACGTTCGATTGTTTGAGCGCGGGTCCGTCGTTTACCCCGTCCCCCGTCATGGCCACTACGTGGCCGCGTGCCTGGAGCGCCTCTACCAGCCGGAGCTTTTGCTCCGGCGATACCCGGGCAAAGACGTCGGTGCGTTCAGCCGCCTCGATGAGTTGGGCGTCGCTGTAGCTGGTCAGCGTGCGCCCGGTCAAGGCCGCAGGCGCTTCTGGATCGGCTGCGGCTCCCCCCAGCCCCAACTGCTGGCCGATCGCAACGGCCGTCAAGGCGTGGTCGCCTGTGATCATCTTGACCCGAATGCCGGCGCTTTGACAGGTACGAATTGCAGCCATTGCTTCAGGCCGGGGCGGATCGAGCATGCCCTGCAACCCGACCAGTGTCAGATCGTCGGCGAGATCGTCGTGGGTGATGGCAGTGGTGTCGGCTGGGAACTGCTTACGGGCAAAAGCCAGCACGCGCAGGCCTCTTTGAGACATCGCGTCGGCCATGTGGTGCAGTTCCTCTGCCCGGCATGACACCTCCTCACCAGCCGCATCTAATGCCCCGCCGCACTTGTCCAGCAGTACCTCGGCCGCTCCCTTGGTGTATGCTACGCGAGGTTGATCGGGGCCCAGGTCGTGCAGAGTAGCCATGTACTGATGCTGTGACTCGAAGGGGATAGCGTCGAGCCGCGGCGGAAGGGCCAGGTTGAGCCGGCTGTCAGGAGTCAGCCCTGCTTTGTAGGCCGATACAATCAAAGCAACCTCGGTAGGATCGCCCTGTGCTTTCCAGGTTCCTGACTCCTCAATCAGTTGGCTGTCGTTGCACAACAGTCCAGCAATCAGAATTTCGCTCAACGCGGGTGAGTGGTCTAGCGTCACTGCCTGCCCATCGGATCCCAGGATCTCGCCTGTCGGCGCATATCCCGAACCAGTCACCTCGTAGCACGCATCCAGGACCGCGATCTGCTGCACCGTCATTTGATTCTGAGTGAGCGTGCCGGTTTTGTCTGAACAGATGACGGTGACGCTGCCCAGCGTCTCCACAGCCGGCAGCTTGCGGATGATGGCGTGGCGCCGGGCCATGCGTGACACGCCGATGGCCAGCGTGACGGTTAGGGCGGCCGGTAGGCCTTCGGGGATCATCGCTACGGCCAAGGCGATGGCTGCCGACAGCGTATCCAGCCATGCCTGCCCCCGCATCAGCCCCACCAGGAAGGCAAACGCTGCCAGTGCCACAATGGCATACAACAAGATGCGGCTAAAGTGCTCTATCTTGAGTGTGAGCGGCGTTGTCAGTTCTTCGGCTTGCGAAATGAGCTGCGAGATGCGGCCCACCTCGGTGTTATCGCCGATCGACGTTACTACTCCTAACCCCTGTCCATAGGTGACCAGCGTAGAGGCATAGACCATGTTCCGGCGCTCGGCCAGTACGACGTCGGCCCCCAGATGCACGTCGGCTGCTTTCTCCACCGGCACCGATTCTCCTGTGAGGGCAGACTCGGCTACCTGCAGGTCACGAGAGCGCACCAATCGCATGTCAGCCGGGACCTTGTCGCCTGCCTTCAGCCACACCACATCGCCGGGGACCAGCTCCGAGGCCGCAATGCGCACGGTCTGGCCTGAGCGCTGCACTGTCGCCTCTGAGGTCATCGCCTGGGCCAGCGCCTCGATCGCCCGTTCAGCCTTGGATTCCTGGACAAAGCCGATGATGGCATTGACCAGGACGACAGCCAGGATGATTACTGCGTCCGTCAGGTCCTTAAATACGGCAGTGACGACGGTGGCTACCAGAAGGATGTAGATCAGAGGGTTGTTGAACTGGAGCAGAAAGCGCAACAGCGGGCTCTTGCCCCTGCGCGCGGTCAAGATGTTGGGGCCGAACCGCTCCTGCCGGTGCTTGATGTCGAACAGATCGAGTCCCCGGTCAAGATCGGTCTCGAGGACCGCCACCACCTCGTTGATCGGTAGATGGTGCCAGTGCTTGGCGAGCAATACCTGCATGTGTCGACCTCTCAGAGTCGTTGTGCTTGGCGCGGCGAAGCGCCTCTGGCAGGAGCCGATCATACCAAAAGGTTATGCTAATGTCAAGCAGATATGGCCATTCTGGCGCCGATATCGCCTTAATCTGCGT
>JAFGOG010000274.1 GCA_016926595.1 Anaerolineae bacterium | reverse complement strand
GTGGCATCGCCCAGCAGAAAGCCGACGGTGATGATCATGTCATAGTTCTGCTCGGCAAATTCGGTGATATTCTTCTCATAGTCCGCCTGGGCCTGGCTCTCGATGAACTTAGCCTCTACCCCAAGCTCGGTCTGGGCCTTCTGCAAGCCTTCCCAGGTGTTCTGGTTAAAGCTGGCGTCGTCGATGCCGCCCACGTCCGACACCATGCCAACTTTCATCACCTTTGACGGGACCGCGGTGGCAGGCGCCGCGGTGGCGGGCACTGCGGTGGCGGGCACTGCAGTGGGCTCCGCGCCGCAACCAGCCAATACCGACAAAACGAGCATTACAGCCAGTGTGCCATAGAACCATTTACGCATTTTCTCTCCTCCTCAAGGAATTTCAAGTTCGGTTCACACAAAATAGGGAATCTGTGATCTGACCGCCGAGCCATCACCTCCTTCCCCAAACGCAGCTTGCCGCTATTATAGCCGAAATCGCCAAGGCAGGCAACTTTCACCCAGGGGCAATTCAAAGATCCGGCTGCACCCTCCCGCAGGTTGAAGGCCCGCTCGACACAGGTCCGGCTCGGTTTTCCAACCGATTTCTGCAAGGAATCCCGCCAAACCTGCGAGAGGGTAAGCAGTTACAAAAGATCATAGAGGCGGGAGATCGTCCTCTTCTACCTCGTTGACGCCAGTCGCGCCGCCGGCCAACACCTCGCGCGGCCGGCCGCCTTCCTGTTCCGGCCCGATGAGCCCTCGTCTTTCCATCTCTTCGATCAGCCGCGCTGCTCGAGAATAGCCGATCCGGAGCCGCCGCTGAAGCATCGAGATCGACGCCCGTTTGTCCTCCTGGACAATGGCGATCGCCCTGGGCAGCAGCTCGTCCCCTCCCTTCACCGGCTCGGCCTCCATCTCGTCCCACATCGACTGCTGGACCACTTCAGGGCGAGCCGGTTCCTCGACCAGGCGCATGCCCTTCCAGTATCGCACCAACGCCGACAGCTCTTTATCCGAAACATAACAGCCTTGGAGGCGGGCCAGCTTGCTCGAGTCGGGCGCCATGAACAGCATGTCGCCCCGGCCCAGCAGCTTTTCGGCGCCGGCCATGTCGATGATCACCCTCGAGTCCACCTGGCTCGTCACAGCAAAACTGATCCGCGCTGGAAAGTTGGCCTTGATCAACCCTGTCACTACGTCGACGCTGGGCCGCTGGGTGGCGATCACCAGGTGGATGCCGGTAGCCCGCGCCATCTGGGCGATGCGGCAGATCGAGCGCTCGACCTCATCGGGGGCGACCATCATCAGGTCGGCCAGCTCGTCGATGACGACCACGATGTAGGGCAGCGGCTTCTCGCGCTTTTGGATCAGCATTTGGTTGTAGGCATCGACGTTTCGCGCCCGCGCCCGGTTGAACTGCTTGTAGCGGTTGTCCATTTCGCGCGTCGCCCAGTTGAGCACGCCGACCACCCGCTCCAGCTCGATGACCACCGGCGCCCGCAGATGAGGAATGCCGTTGTAGGCGGTCAGCTCGACCATTTTGGGGTCGATCATGATGAACTGTACCTCGTCTGGGGTGCGGGTGCACAGCAGCGAGGCGATGATGGCGTTGACGCACACGCTCTTGCCCGAGCCGGTGGCCCCGGCGATCAGCAGGTGGGGCATCCCCGCCAGGTCGGCTGCATAGGGGACGCCAGCGACGTCCTGTCCCAGGGCGATCGGCAGCGGCCCTTTGATCTTCTGGAACAGGTCGCTGTCCAGGACCGTGCGCAGCGATACCAGGGAGATCTCCGAGTTGGGCACCTCGACGCCGACCATCGACCGGCCCGGGACCGGCGCTTCGATGCGGATAGGCGACGCGGCCAGCGCCAGCGACAGGTCGTCGGCCAGGCCGGCGATCTTGCTGACCTTGATCTTGGCCCGGCTGACCCTGCCGTTGGTGTCGCGCCGTTCGATATAGCCCGGTTCGACCCCAAATTGGGTGATGGTCGGCCCCTGGTTAACTTCGACCACCTTGGCCGGCACGCCAAAGCTGGCCAGCGTTTCTTCGATGATCTTGACCCGTTCGCGGATCTCAAACTGGCTCAGCTCCTGCTCCGTGGCCTCTTCCAGGATCTCGCTGACAGGCGGCAGGCGCCATACCTGGTCCCCGCCGAGGATGCGCGGAAAGATGCTGCCCCGCAGCGACGCAGCGGACAGGTCCGGCGCAGATTCGGCTTCAGGCGACCTGATTCCAGCCGCCGCCGGCCTGGCGCCATTACCGCCATTGCCATAGCTGATCGGCGGCAAGCGCGGCCGGTCGCGGAAACGCTGCACCAGGCCGGCTACAGCCTGCCACATCTCGCCCAGCGACATGGGGAGTATCACGATCAAGCCGACAACCATCAGGGCCCCCAAGATGATCGCCGCCGCCACTGCGCCAAACCACGAAACCAAAAGCTGGCTGATGGCATAGCCAAGATAGCCGCCGCCTCCCCCCTCCGCAGCCAGCGCCCTCGGCTCATCGCCGCCGGTCAGCAGGTGCAGCAGCGCCAACCCAAACACGAACAGGACCAGCGCCCCCACCAGCTCTTCCCAGTCGGCGGCAGAGTTGCGCCCCAGCCCCAGGCGGATAAGCCACACCCCCAGGCCAAAAAAGACAGCCGGCATCAGCCACACGGCCCAACCTACGCCCTGCTCCAGCAGCGCGATCCAGGGCCCCATCATACTCCCACGCTCGCCGGGGACCAGGCTCAACAGCGTCACGAGCCCAACTACCAGCACAAGAATGCCGATGACCTGCGGGCGAAACAATCCGCCCAGGTTCAGCCCACTGCCGCTCGGTTTCTTGGCCCTGCTTCTCTTTGCCATCGCGTTCCAGTCTACCTTCGATCCTATTATACCGCAAGTGCGAAGTGACACAAGCCAAACCACCGGCTTTGTCTTGACTGCCCGCCTCATGCTGGATTCTACCCCAAGACGGCGCAAGGTGCAAGCGGCAGCCCCCCTGCTCGAGGGCAGCGGGGAGATGGCATCCTGGAGGGCCTCAACCCACGGAGCAAAGGGGCTGCGCCCCCACGATACCTGTACGCCGCACCGCTCGGCATCGTGGGCCACATCCTACGGCAGGTGGGTCCTGCCAACGCCGGCCTCGCCTTCGATCAGCACCAAACCTCCAAGGCCGTCGACTGCCGCTTGCAGGTGGGCCGTGAGCGCGACCCGTTCCTCCTCTTCCCAATGCAGGCGTTCAACAAAGCGGGTGGGTGGTTGCCCTGTGCCGGCCAGACGCCATGTCAGCTCGCCTGTTTCTGGCTGGGAGGGCGCCGATAACCCCTGACATCTCGAGTTGAACGCGAAAGGCCACGGCGAGCCTGATATGTCTCAGAAGAGACCTTTCGGACGCGGCCCAGGTGGTGACAAATGAGCTATACGCGCAGGGAAAGATGAACACCGGCCAACCTTACGCGGCGATTTGCCCCCCGCGCTTAACGATAGTACAATTCTTTTTGCCATTGTAGCACACCTGCCCACTTGGGATCCTTCAGGCAGAGAAAACACTACACGCTGGTTCTGAATGTTGGCCCTGGCCGATCATCGACCACGTGGGCCGCTGTTGTGCTCTAGCCAAGGTGAAGGAAAAACGAAATGGTGGCACGAACTCAAGTGCAAAGAGTGAACCGTTTTAGGTCAGGCGGTTCGGTGCCTGATCCCATTTCCATCAGGAGGTGAAAGATGATCCGCATGTTTGGTGTTATCGGAAAGGGCGCAGTTGTCGCACTGCTGTTGTTCTGCTTGGCTCCGGCAACCCTGTCCGGGGCAAGCTTGCCGGCCGGCGACGGGCCTGACGGCATGGCAG
>JAFGOG010000273.1 GCA_016926595.1 Anaerolineae bacterium | reverse complement strand
GATCTGCGCTTTCTGTCTCTCGCAGAAAAGCTTGGACGCAAGCTATAAACGCTTTGAATTGTCGAGTGTTCTCTCGGTCCACGACCTCCAAAAGCACCGCTTACCTCGATAAGCGGTCTAGCGCGCCATCAGAATGGCGCGCCATTCTGATGGCGCGCCGTGCAATCAGGCCAGCTCAACAGCAGTCACTACCTGCCACAGAACCCCTGGGGGTTCAAAAATAGGCTTTCCTCTAATATATCTTTTTGATATATTATATCATGTCTCGTCTGGTCTGTCAAGTCAACCCTAGCTCGACGCGCTCGCGTACCGCCGCAGCCCGGTGCGAAACAACGCTGTCGCCCCGGCCAGAAAGCCCAGCGCCAGGACGATGCTCCCGATCAGCGTCCCCGCCGGCAGGTCGCCGGTTAACGCCTGCGCCGGCACCGTGGTCATGACCCCCACCGGCACAATCCAGGTCATCACCAGGCGCAGCCAGCCCGGGTACAGCCCCACCGGGTAGCGCGCCGTCTGCAAGATGGCGTTAAACACCCACGTGTACAGCACCGCCGGGCTCCAGAAAAAGAGCCCGGTAAAGGCCAACAGGATCGCGTACAGCAGGATCAGCCCGACCGCCAGGGCGATCGCAAAAGTGGCCAGCCGCCCGACGGTGAACGTCTCCCCCAGCCGGACTGCCGCTACGGCCACCACCCCCAACCCCAACCCCAGGTCGATCAGGGCCAGCGGCCGCCAGCGCCGGAAACTGGCCTGGAACTGGGCATCCACCGGGCGCAGCAGCGTGAAATCAAACTGCCCGCTCCACACCTCGCCTTCCAACCCCGCCAGCGCGTCAAAGCTCGGCCCGATGAACAGGCCGCGCAGGGCGTTTAACACCAGGTACACTCCCAGCAGGGCCAGCACCGAGGGAAAGGTCCACCCCTTGACCGCCTGCGTCTGGCTGAACAGCACCATCACGCCCAGCACGCCCGTGCCCAGGTTGAGCAGCGAGTGGAGCAGGCTGATCCAGAAATGGGTGCGATGCGCCAGTTCCTCTTGCCAGGAAGCGGCAAAGAAACGCCCGATCAAGCGCATGTAATGCACGTCTAGCCTCCTACCGCCGCATAGCGCTGCACGCCCCGGCGCCACAGCGCCACGTACAGGGCCAGGGCGACGGCCAGCCAGAACCCCTGGAGGGCGAACCCGCGCCAGGCCTCGCCCGGCCCCAACTGACCAACCAGGATCTCGACCGGAAAGCCGAGCATGTAGCGAAAGGGCAGGACTGCGGACACGGTTCGCAGCGCGCCCGGCAGCAGCATGGTCGGCGCCACCTGCCCGGCCAGCAGAAAGACCAGCCCATCCTGCAAGGCCAGCAGCGCGTCGGCGCGCGTCGCCCAAAAGGCCAGCAGGGCCAGCCAATAGCCCCAGAAAAAGCGCAGCAGCCCGGCCAGGAGCAAGGCCGGGAAAAAGGCCAGGACGTTGCGCGGCTGGAGGTGCAGCTCGGGTCGCAGGACCAGGGCCAAGACCGCCGTCACGGGCAAGATAAAGGCGCTGTAGACCACGATCCCCGAGACCTGGGTCGCCACGGCCTCCACAAAAGGCGCCATCGGCCGCAAGAGCAGGGCATTCATCCCACCCGTGCGGATCACGTCGCCCACCGTCCAGTTGGTCTGCGAGTAGGTCAACTGGTTGACCACGATCAGGACCAGGTAATAGGCCACAAACTCGCCCCGCGTCAGCCCGCCGATCCCCGCCTCTCCGGCCGCCGTCGACCACACAAAGAGATAGACCAGCGGCGGGATCATCCAGCCAAAGGCAAGCAGAAAAAAGAACCCGCGATGCTGCATCCACGAAGCCCACGTGCGCACAATCAGCGCCCACGCGCCTCGAACGTTCATGCCTCCCCTCCGATCTCACCCTTTTGATAGATTTGATCGATCACTGCCTCGATCGGCGGATCCTCAACCGAGAGGTCCACCACCGATAGCGTGTTTAACAGCCACGCCGTGACAGAGGGCGTTTGCGCGCGCCTCACGCGTAGGGTCAACCGGCCATTTGCCCGCTCGACCAGGTCCGCACCAAAGGGCAGTTCTGCGCCCTCCCAGGCCGCCCCGTTGCTCAGGGCGACCCGAACCAGCTTGAACGGCGCGAGCCGCTCGGCCAGCCCTTTCAACTCGCCATCATAGAGCAGCCGCCCTTGGTGGATCAGGATCACGCGTGGGCAGAGCGCCACCACGTCGGCCATATAGTGGCTGGTCAGGATCACGGTCACCTGGCTGCGCCGGTTGTACTCGGCCAGGAACCGCCGCAGGCGCGCCTGCATCGACACGTCCAGGCCCAGCGTCGGCTCGTCAAGGAACAATACCTGGGGCCGGTGCAGCAGCCCGGCCACCAGCTCGCACTTCATCCGCTCGCCCAGGGACAGGTTGCGCACCGGCTTGGTCAACAGGTCCTGCATCTCGAGCAGATCAACCAGCTCGTCGACCGTGCGCCGCCACTCGGCCTGCGGCACGTGGTACACCTCGCCCAGCACGGCAAACGTGTCCAGCGGCGGGATGTCCCACATCATCTGGCTCTTGTTGCCCAGGACCATGCTGATCCGCCGCAGGTAATCGTGCTTGCGCTGCCAGGGCACAAAGCCCAGGACGCGCGCCTCGCCCGCCGTTGGATAAAGCAGGCCGGAGAGCATCTTGAGCGTCGTCGTCTTGCCCGCCCCGTTCGGCCCGATCAAGCCGACCCGTTCGCCCGCCTCCACGGCAAAGCTGATCTCGCGCACCGCTTCTACCTCGCGCCACCTGCGCCGCACCAAGCCCTTGAGCGAGGCCGCCAGGCCGGGCGGCCGCTCCGGCACGCGGTACGTCTTGGTGAGGTTCTGTACGACAATCTGTGCTTGGTTCATCGATCCCTCCGTGAGTCGGACATATTCTCAGTATACAACCCTGGTGTGCAAGTGGAGGGTTACAAGCAAAAACGCACGCTGCATCTCTGCACCGTGCGCCCATCGTCACGTGTTCAACGTGACCATCCCCAAACAGCCCTGCTAACGAATCAACCGCCTGAAAACCTGGCGAGACCCTCCTTCAGGCCCATCCGCCGCCCGTTCGGCGGGATGGAACCCCATCCGCTCATAGAACCGGCGCGCCGGTTCGCCCGCCCGGTTGTCCGGTCCAAACGTGGTCACCACAAATTCGGCCGGGCGCGCCGCCAGATCGAAGACGTGTTCGACCAACCTCTGCCCGATCTGGCGCCGTCGATGGGCCTGTTCAACGGCCAACCAGCCGATGGTATAGACCGGCGGCTTGGGGGAAAAGAGCAGCCCGCCCAGCAAGGGCGCGCCCGGCGGGCCATCCGCCTCGCGCACGCAAAGCGCTGTCCCCCGCTCCACGTTCTTGATCAGCGCTTGCAGAAAGCCGGGATCGTCGACCATCGGCCCGAATAGGGGCTCGACTTCTGCAGCGAGCTCCAGCCACGCCGGTATATCTTCCGTTTGAGCGGTGACGACACGAGGCATTGCGAGTAGACTCATCTTCTGGGCAGGTAGGCTCGAATCCAACTGACCACCTTCTCGGCGCTACCCCGAACAGACGGACCCGTTGTGTCCAGCAGCAACATAGGAGGCCGTGTATGCTGCGCGTTCTCCTGAAGCCAGTGGCTAAACCGACCATACGATCAAGGAATGCGGCATCGCTCGAGCCGCGCCACCCCGGCCGATCCTGGAGCCGCTGCAGCAATAGATCGTCGTCACAGACCAGGGCCATGTACAGATCGCCGTTTTGCCCGAGCCGCTGGCCCCGGTGAGGACGAACAATGGGTGCCGACGAAAGGTCTGCCCGTACCCGCAATGCGGGCAGACTGCCAGCGCAATTCCGCGTGGGTCCTCTTTAGGTTCGATCACCTTGTCTTCGGAATAGAGACCACACTGAGGGCAAACGTTGAACACTGATCAACCTTGGTATGCAAGTGGAGGGTTGCGACCGGCGTTCTCCCGATCCCCCTCAAGCCCAGGCCCGAACAACAGGGAGCACGAGAGGATCAGCGATTGATCATCCCTTCCAGTTGGTCAATGATCCCCTGCGCGCGTGCCTCAAAGGCGGTCAACGTCGACAACCAATGGTCGGCAGCATAGTAAGCATCCTCTTTCCCCTGTACCTGCGGCTCCAGCCCCATTCGCTCGTCCGCGCGAGGCGTGTCCAGCACCCGGCGTAACGCTCCACCCTCTGGGCGTCCGGCACCCTGGTCCAGATAGAGCAGCATGCGCAGGATGGCCATCATGCCATATCCGGCGCGACTCAACATGCGGATCACCCGGCAGCGGCCGATCTCGATGGCGCCGTACAGCCGGTAGCCGTTCTCCGGGTCGCGCGGCACGGCGACCAGCCCGTTGCGCTCCCAGTTGCGCAGCACATCGGCCGTCACGTCCAGCCGGCCGGCCGCCTCGCCGATGCGCAGCCGCTCCTCGCTGGCATCTACGGCTGCGCCTTGCGCCCACCGTTCGAGAAGCCGGACCGCGGCCTCGGCGTGGGCGCGCTCGGCCTGCACCAGGGCCAGGTGCCGATAGGCCCGCTCCAGTGCCCCACCCAGGTCGCCCGCCGCCGCCTGCCGCACCAGGTCGAGCGCCGATTCCTTGATCGCGCGCCCCAGCCACGGCCCATGCAACGCCGTGCGCGCCAGGCGCATCTGCTCCACGTGATCCTCGGTGAACAGCCGGTACCCGGCCGCACTGCGGGGGATGCGGGGCAGGAGCCCCCATTGCTCGTACAGGCGCACGGTATTGGGATGCACGCCCGCCGCTCGAGCCACGTCCGACGTGCGCAGGAAACGCTTGCTCAACCTGCCTCCTACCGGACGGTTAACACTGCCGTGCCGTCGATCTCGCTCCGTTTCAGAGCCAGCAGCGCCTCGTTGGCCTGTTCCAGGGGAACCGTTTGCACCGTCGTGTGGATGGGGATCTCGGCCGCCAGCCGCAGCAATGCCCCGGCGTCCTGGCGGGTGAAATTGGCCACGCTGCGCACCGTCCGTTCCCAGTACAGCAGCCGGTCATAGTCCAGCTCGGGGATCGGCGTCATGGTCACCCCG
>JAFGOG010000272.1 GCA_016926595.1 Anaerolineae bacterium | reverse complement strand
CGCATTTGCAGACGACAACCGGAGGTGGAACCATTTGCCATAGTAGACGTCTATATTATGATCTTACCCATGGAGGCGCCAAATAATGCAAATAATCAAGAGCGCCAGCCTGCTGCTGGCCCTGTTCCTGACTGCTTCAGCGGCGGCCTGCGGCTCGGCGGCGCCGGCCGCCACCGAGACGCCCCAGATCCTGTCTCCGGCCGCGACCCAGGCTCCAGCCGCGACCCAGGCCCCAACCGCAACTCAGGCCCCAACCGCAACCCAGACCCCGACCGCGCCGGAGGGGCCCATCGGCCAGCCGGAAGCCACCGCCACCACGCCGCCGCGCCAGATCGTGATCGAGGCGCCGGCGCCGGGAGCGATGGTGTCCAGCCCGCTCGAAGTGCGGGGCTGGGTCAGCGTCAGCCCCTTTGAGTCGACGCTGCTGTGGCAGGTGTACGACGCCAGCGGCCAGGTGGTGGGCCGCGGGCCGATCATGGTCGACGCGGAGATGGGCCAGCCGGGCAGATTCGCCGATCAGATCAGGTTCGACGCCAGCGCTGGCGGCCCAGGCCGGATCGAGATCGCCGAGATGAGCGCCAAGGATGGCTCGGTGGTGGTCAGCGCGGTGGTCGACGTGATCCTGGTCGCCCAGCCGGCTGCGGGCGGGATCGAGATCCCCAGGTCCGGCGCCTACACCGTGCTGCCGCTCCACATCCTGGCCCGCGTCGGGCTGCCGGGTGAGCAGGCGACGGTCACGCTGAACTGGCAGGACGGCACGCTCCTGGAGGGCCAGTTCCGGATCACGGCGGGCGAAGACGGGCGAGGGCTGCTGATCGGCAGCCTGGACTGGATGACGGAGGGCCCGCCGCCTCAGCCGGCCAGCCAGCCGGCCACGCTCGCCATCTACAGCCAAGACGGCCAACTGCTGGCCGAGCAGAGGTTCACCATGCTCAGCGCCGACGACCCAGAGGTCCGGATGGTGACCCTCTATTTCCTCCTGGGCGAAGAGCTCCAGGCGGTGCAGCGGCCCATCGCCGAGACCGAGGCGGTCGGCGCGGCGGCACTGAGCGAGCTGCTGTGGGGACCGTCGCCCAACAACCTGGCCGGCTTTACGACGGCCATCCCCAGCCCCGAGGAGGTGCTGTCGTACGCCGGCCGCGGGGCCGACTGGGGGCCGCGGGTGCGCCTGCTCAAGCTGACGATCGTCGACGGGGTGGCGACGGCCGATTTCTCGAAGGAGATGCAGGCTTACGGCGGCGGCTCGCTGCGGGTCAAGCTGATCCGCGACCAGATCACGCAGACGCTGCTCCAGTTCTCGACGGTGAGCGAGGTGGTGATCGCCGTCGAGGGGCAGACGGAGGGAGTGCTGCAGCCGTAGGCTTGACTTTTCGCGACATTCCGCTATAATGTAACTGTCCTGCATCACCGCGTCCTTAACCAGCAACTGCGCAGGAGCTCGCACCGGCCATACAAGCGGTAGGGCTCCGAGGAGATGAGGCAGCGCGCCCGCCCACCGCCCCGGTGCGGCGGGCTTTTTTTTCGACGGCAACGGCTTGATCCAAGGGCGCCATAATGCGAGACGGAGGTGTTTCGATGACCAAGACCGGCCTGCTGCTGGCCATGCTGCTGGCTGCGCTCTTGGGCGCGTGCAGCCCATCCCATTCTGACTTGAAGGGCACGGCGACCCACATCGCGCTCGACATCGCCGCCGACCAGACAGCGGCGGCCGCTCCCAGCCACACGCCGACCGTCTCGGCGACATGCACCTTGACGCCCCCCCCTACCTCCACCCGGACACCCACCCCCACCCGCACCCCGACGCCAACCCGCACTCCGACGCCGACCCGCACCCGGACGCCGACCCGCACCCCCACCCCCAGCCGGACCCCCAGCCCTACCGCCACGCCGACCGATACCCCCCCACCCACAGCCCGGCCCAGCGCGGCGCCGACCAGGGCGCCGACCTCACCGCCGGCCAGCGTCCAGGGGCAGATCGCCTTTGCCGTGTACAACGCCGGCCTGCGCAGCTATACCCTGTACACAGTCAAGGTCGACGGCAGCGATCTGCACGCCATCGCCGATTATGTCTATCAACCTGACTTTAGTCCCAACGGGACGCGCCTGGCGGTCAACGGGTATGAGGGGGGCAAGGATGATCTGTGGGACATCAGGTACGACGGCAGCGATTGGCGCAAGATGGCCGGCTACTTTAGCGACGATGCCTTTCCCACCTGGTCATCCGACGGCGCGCAGGTGCTGGTCAGCTCCACGCGGCAAGGCGACGGGGTGTCGAGGCTGTACATCGGCAAGAACCCCATCTCGTCCTACATAACCAAGCACATCATCGGCACCTACGCGATCTGGCTGCCGACCGGCGAGATGGCCTTTACCGGCTGCGATTACGGCTGGGGCAGCGACACCCACTGCGGCATGTGGCGCGTCAGCCCCGGCGGGAGGCCGCAACAGATCTCCGACAACCCCAACGACGTTCCCACCGACGCCACCGCCAGCGACCTGCTCTTTCTGCGCGCCGAGGGCAACAACTGGGATGTGTACCGCGTGCCATTTGGCGGCGGGACGCCGGCGCGCCTGACCGACAGCGCGGGGCGCGACGGCCCGGCCGCCTTTTCACCCGACGGCAAGACGATCGCCTTCCTATCGGACCGGTCGGGCACGTGGGCGCTGTACACGATGGACCGCCAGGGGGGCAGTGTCAAGAAACGGCTGGACCTGCCGAACGGCGGCGCCTACGACGCCGGGCCGCACCCCTGGAACGAGCAGCGGATCTCCTGGGGACCGCCGCCCAGCGCGCCGCCCCGGCCCACGCCGACCGAGGTTGGGCTGCTGCCCGCGCCCAAGATCACCTTTCCTGACCATAACGGCACCGTCAGCGCCAGCCGGCCGACCACAGTGCGCTGGACATGGAGCAAGACGCTGGCTTTCAACCAGGGCTTTGAGGTCCGGGTCTGGCACCGCCTGGACCAGGGGCCGATGGGCGTAGCGCCCGCGACCGACAAGGCCGAGCTGGAGCTGAACTTTGGCTACACCGAGAGCTACAAGCGGCACGGCGACGATTTCTATTTCATGGACGTGGTGGTCGTCCAGCTCAACCCGTACGAGATACTGAGCCAGAGAAGCTCGATCCAGGTGGCGATCAAGCGCTAAAGGCTGTCAAAGGCTGGATCAAAGGAGGTAGAAGGGATGAATGACGAACGTGACACAGGCGGCCAGGTTCCTGAGCTTGCCGACGACGAAAAGCAGGTTCTGTCCCGGATAGCCGAGGGCAAGCAGATCGGGGAGATCGCCGCCCAGATGGGGATCTCGGAGGACCAGGCGAGCCTCATCATCTCCAGGCTGG
>JAFGOG010000029.1 GCA_016926595.1 Anaerolineae bacterium | reverse complement strand
TGCTTTTCCGGTGCAAGGTGCCGGTGCTTTTCCGGTGCAAGGTGCCGGTGCTTTTCCGGTGCAAGGTGCCGGTGCTTTTCCGGTGCATTGTCCTGGGCGTGCTGTTGGGCCTCGGCTTGCTGAGCAAAGCCAATCTGATCGCCCTGCTGCCGGTAGTCGGCCTGGCCACCCTGATCGCCCACGCCCGCCGATCCCCGGTACGTGGCCTGCTGGTCTCTTGGCTGATCGTCTTTGGCCTGGCCGCCCTGCTGTCGGGTTGGTACTTTGTCCGCAACTGGGTGCAGCACGGCGATCCACTCGGCTGGTCCTTTGTGCTCCAGACCAATGCCGTGCGTCAGGCCCCGCTGAACTGGAATCTGATGGCCCACCTGCTCAAGGAGCTTTTTCGCTCCTTCTGGCTGGGCTGGATCGGCATCTATTTCTCAGACTGGATCTACTGGCTCATCGGCGCGGCCTGCCTGATTGGGCTGGCCGGCTTTAGCATGTGGCTGACTCGCCGCTGGAGCTCTTTCAGCTCCGGCCTTCGGGCGACACTGCTGCTATTGGGCCTGTATACAGCCATCATCCTGGGCTCGTGGTTCAAATGGACGACAACTGTGGATGGCACCGACCAGGGCCGGTTGCTCTACCCGGTCCTGCCCGTCGTGGCGCTCATCCTGGTCGCGGGCTGGGCCTGGTGGGCCAGGGTGCTGGTGCTTTTCCGGTACAGGGGGCCGGTGCAAGGCGCCGGCGCTTTTCCGGTGCAAGGCGCCGGCGCTTTTCCGGTGCAACGTGCCGGTGCTTTTCCGGTGCAACGTGCCGGTGCTTTTCCGGTGCAGAGTTGGGTTTTGGCAGGGCTTTCGGCCGGAATTCTGGTGCTGGCGGTCGTCACACCGGTCCGTTTCATCGCCCCGGTCTATGCCCCGGCGCCCATCGCCACCGAGGTCGAGCTGGCCGCGGCCACGTCCCTCGGCGTCAGTTGGGGTGATGTGCGGCTGCTGGGCTACCGGCTGGAAAGCAATGAGGTTCGCCCCGGGGAAAAGCTGGTCCTGCACCTGTATTGGCAGGCGGAACAGCCCGTCGACCGCGATCTGATGGCGCTTATCCAGTTGGTAGACGCCGGGGGCGTCTTTTTGATGTACTCTGACAGCTCGCCGACCGCCGGGCGCGATACTACCGACCGGTGGCCGCCCGGCGTGCCGCTGGCCTCACGCCACCTTCTGCCGATCCCGGACTATGGGCAGGCGGGCGATTACCGGTTGACGATCAGCCTGCATCCGTTCGGCCAACAAGGATGGCTCACAGTTAGGGGGCCAGACGGCGCGGCGCTTGGTGATCACCTGGTATTGCCCGAGGCCATCCGCATCGTGCAGTGAGCAGCCTTGGACAAAGCGGCAATAACCGGCAATAGAGGCAAGGGTCGGCAATGCAATGCCCCCAAGGGGGATTTGAGGAGATGCTCATGCTGCAAATTGTGTTCGTTCTGGATAACCCGGCTCTGCTGACCGATCTCCTGGAAGCGTGGACCGCGACCGGGGTCAAAGGGATCACCATCACCGAAAGCACCGGCGTGCACCGCGTGCGCAGCCGGGCAAGTGTCCACGACGCGCCGCTGATGCTCGGCCTCAGCCGCCTGCTGCGCACCGACCAGGTAGGCCACACCACCCTGTTTGCCGTGGTTGAGGATATGGCCGTCGTGGAGCAGGTGAAGCAAGCAACCGAGGCGGTAGTCGGCGATCTCAGCGGCCCGAATACCGGCATCCTCTTTGCCGTGCCTGTCGCCGCTGCCTGGGGCCTGCCCAAGCAGCCGCCGGCCGAAGGGTAGAGGAGCCTCCATGACCTGGATCGTCTTTATCGCCAGCAGCGCTGTCCTCGTCCTGGCAGCCATCAAGCTGGCCCAGTATGGCGACGTGATCGCCGTGCGCACCCGGTTGGGCGGGATGTTCATCGGCGTGCTGCTCCTGGCCGGGGCCACCTCCCTGCCCGAGCTGCTGACGACCATCAACTCGTTCGGCCAGGGAGTGCCCGGACTGGCCGCCGGCAACATGCTGGGCAGCAACATGTTCAACATGCTGCTCCTGGCCGTGCTCGACCTGGTGAGCCAGCAAGCGCGCATCCTGCGCCGCGTGGCGATGACCCACGCCCTGACCGCCGCCCTGGCCAGCGCCCTGATCGGCATGGTCGTCTTTTTCATCCTGGCCGACATCCCGCTCAAGATCGGCTGGGTAGGCGTCGATAGCCTCCTCCTCGTCCTCGTCTATGTCGCCGGCATCCGCCTCATCCAGCAAAACGGCCAGGCGTCGAGCACGGCGGTCGAGGCCCCGGCCGGCGGACCGGTGATGCCCCTGTGGCGGGCGGCGCTCGGATTCTTGGCCGCCACGGCCGTCCTCGTGGTGATTACCCCCTGGCTGGTGCGCTCCAGCACACAGATCGCCGAGATCACCGGCCTGGGCACAGGCTTTGTAGGGGCAAGCCTGCTGGCGATGGTCACGTCGCTGCCAGAGACGGTGGCCGTCATCGCCGCCGCGCGCCTGGGCGCCTACGACATGGCCGTCGGCAACCTCTTTGGCAGCAACGTGTTCAACATGTTTGCCCTGGGCGTGTCCGACCTGTTCTACACGCCGGGGCGGTTCCTGGGCGTGATCGACCCGGCCTTTGCCCTGGTCGGGATGCTGGGCCTGCTGCTCACCACCCTGGCCCTCATCGGCAACATCGCCCGGGTGGAGCGCCGCTTGGTTTTCGTCGAAGCGGATGCGCTGTTGATCATGCTGGTCTACGTGGCCGGGATCGTTTTCCTGTACTCAAGGGGCATCGGGTGATCCCGCGGGCGCCTGAGCATATCCTTGTAGAGCATGCGCCGTGAGAATGACTGACGAACAACGTCCGGCTGATTTTCATGTCCTGGTCGCCGTAGGGGCCGAGCGCCAACTGGCTTCCCTCCTGCCCCTCGGCTGCAGCCTGGCCGCCGCCCACAACGGCCGGGTCACCCTCCTGACCGTGACCGCTGGCGGGGACCACCCACCCTGGCTGACCCTGCCAGAGACCTGCGATGAGGCGCTGGTGCAGATTGTGGTCCGGCGCGGCGCCAATCCCGCCGCCGAAATCCTGGCAGCCTCGCGCGACGCCCCGGCCGACCTGATCGTCATGGGCTGGCGGGGCAAATCCGGCAAAGGGCGCTACCTCGTCGGACGGACCCTCGATCCGGTCGTTCAGGGCGCGCCATGCGACGTCGTCGTAGTATCGCTCAGCGCAGACAGGCCCTTGCCGCCCGAGCCAACCGCCATGAAACGGGTGCTCGTGCCTGTGTCGGGAGGGCCGAACGCCAGCCTGGCCCTGGACATGGCGCTCGATCTCGCCCCCGGGGCGCAGGTCACCGCGCTGTACGTGGCCCGCCAGACGCACGGCCAGATGGGCCTTTCCCTCAGCCGCGAGCGGCTGGAAGAGATCCTGGCCCCCTGGGC
>JAFGOG010000271.1 GCA_016926595.1 Anaerolineae bacterium | reverse complement strand
TAGACCAGGCGGCCGGGATGCTCGGCGAGGCTGAAATAGTTCCAGCGGGTATCGCCAGAGCGGTCGGCATCCAGAAACCAGCACAGGGCATGCACCTGCGGCTCGTTGTTGATCTCTTGGAACGCCGCCGTCAGCCAGCCTTGCGGATAGTTCTGCGCCGGCGGGATGTCGTCGCCAGAGGTAGAGGTGTTGGTCGACGTAATGTAGACCGGGAGCCCGCGCGTACTGGAATGGGCGTTGATCACGTCCAGCATGTCGCGGTAGACGCGAAACCCGGCCTGTGCGCCGTTCCACTCGTCCCGGGGCAGATCCTGGCGGGGCTCGCTGGCCGGATCCGCCGTTCTCAGCTCGGGCGCCGAGGGACGGCCCGGAGCATGCAGCGCAAAGCCATCCGGCGCGGCGAGGGGGATCCCGGCCTCCGATTTGAGCCGGGCGCTGCTGTCCAGGGCATAGACCAGGGTGTTCATATAGTTGAGCCAGGGCGCATCCGTCCTGTGTCGGCGACTGCCATCCTGGTCGCCGTTCCAGGGACGCACAGGACCGACCAGGACGCGCACGTGTGGGTTCTCGGCGCGGATGACCTGCACGGCATTGTCGGCATGCGTCACCGGTTCGCCATAGCCGTTGAACAGGCGCGCGTACCACTCGGGCGTCACCGGGCGGTCCGGGGCTTGTGCGTTGCTGCTGAGCTCGTTGAACCCGCTCCCCAGCAGGTATCCATACACCTCCCGGAGGCGCTGATCGCGGGCCAGGCGCTGCAAGTAAAAGAGGTACTCGGCGAGCGCCAGTTGATCGTCGGCCGGCGGGAGACTCTGCCCTTGTGCATAGTCTACGCGTACCAACACGCGCAGGCCGCTGGCTGTTGCCCGGTGGACGCGAGTGGCCAGGTCGTCGATACCCCAAAATGCCTGGTCGGCCAGGGCAGCATAGGTCAGCTCGACGTCCCACGCGCTGCGGCCATGCCAGTCGCGCTGCGGGTCGGCAAAGACGACGCCCAGCTTGATCGGGCGAAGAGGCTGAGGGGCGGCCTCTTGACTTGGGCCAACAACCATTCGTCCCCGTTCGATGCAGCCCATGTGGCAGTCACGATAAAAGACCAGGGTGTAGGTCGTGCTCTCGGGCACGGTCAAAGTCCACTGCCAGGCGCTCGTGTCTCCGGCTGTGGCTGCAGCCGTCCACTCTTGTGGCTGCAGGGGATGCCCGTTGACGGTCAGCAAGACGTGTACCCAGGGCGTGGCGTCCGCGATTCGCAGCGTCGCCTCCTGTCCAGGGTGGGGGGCTGCCGGGGACAGATGCATCTGTGGCCAGGGCACAGCGGCTGCTCGCTCGCCGGGGATGACGATGACTTGGCCCGAGATGGGCAGCAGCCAGTAGCCGGCCAGTACAGCGAGAGCCAGAAGCGGCCACCACGCCAGTCGGCGCACCGATGCCGGTTGGCGCATGGATCGACGCCGGATTCCGCGCCAGATGCGGTCTCTCATGTCCCTCCTCTGGGTTCTGCCAGCGTGGGCAGGCAAAAAGAGATGCGGGTCCCGGTGGCGCCTTGGGTCGAACTCTCGATCTCAAGTTCGGTAGAGTGGCGGCGTAGGATCTCTTGTACCAGGGAGAGGCCCAGGCCGCTGCCCTCGATCTGGGCCGGTGCGGCGCGGTAAAAGCGGCGTGTGACTTGGGGCAGATGCTCTGCCGGTATGCCGGGCCCGGTGTCGGCGATGGTGCAGCAGAGGGTGCCGTTTTCCTGGCGCAGAGAACACTGGACCCGGTCGCCGGGACGGCTGTACTTGACTGCGTTGTCGAGCAGGTTGAGCAGGACCTGCAGCAGGCGATCCGGGTCGCCCAGGACAAAGGGCAGCGGCGTGTCCGCCTGCAACGAGAGGGCTACCGTCCGTTCCTGGGCTTGAGGTGCGATCTGGGCCATGGCCTGTTCTGCCAGGGCCAGCAGGTCTACGGGACGCTGTGCAATCTCGGCGCCGGTTTCCAGCCGCCCCAATTCCAGCATGTCGTTGATCAGGCGCGCCATGCGCTGGGTCTCTGTCTTGAGCAGCCCCAGGGATCGTTCCCTGATTGGGGGCGAGAGATCGTCCAGCAGCAAGACCTCAAGATGAGTGAGCATGGTGGCCAGCGGGGTGCGCAGTTCGTGGGACAAGTCGCTCAGCAGGCGGCCGGAGGCCTGTTCAGCGCGCCGCTGTGCCGTGACGTCCAGCATCAAGACCACGTCGAGGTCCCGCCAGGGGGCGATCCACCAGCGGACGATCGGGCCGGAAGAAAGAGGCACGCTGCTGTAGAGGCTGGAGGGGGCGGCCCGTGACGCCGCGCTCGCCCGGTCCTGTTCCAGGAGCGGCGTCCACTCTGCCTCAGGCAGGGTCCCGCTGGAGGCGGACAGGTCAAGCCAACGGCGCGCCAGTGCGTTGGCATAGCGGTAGGTCTGTGGATCATGGAGCACGAGCAGGGCAAATGGTGCGCGCTCGAGCGCAGCCCAGTCCGAGTCCAGGCGTGAGGCAGCCGACGATCCCCTGCGCGCCAGCCAGACGGTCAGCAGGATGGCAGCCAGGAGGGTCAGCAAGAGAAAAAAAAGCAGCCAGCGCAAGTCGAGAAAAAGCATCTTGTCCCCACGCACAGTATACCCGAAAGGGGCGCATATTGGAAATCTGAGGACCTCGCGTTGCCCGCTGTGCGCAATGGGTGTACAATGGAAACACTGGATGCCGGCCGTTCAGCGAGTTGGGCCAGGTTGCGCCGTCTGGGGTAGGACGTGATGACCCATCGAGCGAGGGCGTGTGGGGACAATGCTAAAGCGGTCATGATTGCAGAAGCCAGGTTCAAGCCGCCCCTCAAATGGGCGGGCGGAAAGCGGTGGCTCTTGCCGGCCTTGAAAGAGCTGTGGGCCGATCATATGCAACGCAGGCTGGTCGAGCCGTTTGTGGGTGGCATGGCCGTGGCCTTGGGCCTCGCACCGCGGCGTGCGCTTTTGAACGACATCAATCACCACCTGATCAACTTTTATCGCTGGCTTGGGCGGGGACTGATCATTGGCCTCGAGATGGAGTATGGCGAGGCCATGTACTATGACCGGCGGCGGCGCTTTAACGAGCTGGTCCGGCAAGGTCAAGACGACACCCAAGAGGCGGCAGAGTTGTTCTATTACATGAACCGGACGGGCTACAATGGGTTGTGTCGCTTTAACAAGCAGGGGCTGTATAACGTTCCCTTTGGCCAGCACAAGAGCATCACCTACATAAACGACTGGAGCGGGTATGCGCCGGTACTGGCCGGGTGGCAATTTACCAGCGTGGACTTTGAGCAGGTTGAGCTGGACGCCGACGACTTGATCTATGCGGATCCTCCCTATGACGTCGAGTTTACGTCCTACAGTGCCTGTGGATTCAACTGGCAAGATCAGGTTCGCCTGGCCGAGTGGCTGGCCGACCATCCGGGGCCGGTGATTGCGTCTAATCAGGCGACGAACCGGATCGTGCGGCTCTATCGCAGGCTTGGTTTTGAGATCGAGGTGCTGGATGCGCCGCGACGGATATCGAACAACGGCGACCGGAGGCCGGCGCAAGAGGTCCT
>JAFGOG010000270.1 GCA_016926595.1 Anaerolineae bacterium | reverse complement strand
GTTTGGCGGGCTGTTCGGGCTGGGGGTGGTGCTGTACGTCGCGGCGTACGTGCTGGCGACCGGGCTGCCGGAGCCGCGGACGATGACAGGAGCCGCCGGCCAAGCCGGCCCCACGCCCCCGACCGACCCGGCCAGCCAGGCGTAAACCCACGCGCCCTGCCGTCGAGAAGCCGCGCCCGGTCACCGGGTACCGGATTGAGGTGCAGGTTGAGCCGGATATGCCTGTCGTGACCGCCTTTGTGCTGACCAAGAGCTGGAAAGAAGTCGCCGTGCGCAGTTGGGCACTGGTGGAGTACGGCATCGCCGTCACCTGTCAGTGTGAAAAGGATTGGAGATGCCCGTCCAACGACGTGCTTCTACTGCCTGAAGACGCCGCCAACATCGAGGCGCAGATCGAGGCCGAGGTCAACGCGCTGCGGCAGGAGTACCACGTTCCATCCCGGCGTCTAAGTTACAACATCGTTATGCGGGGTGCTCCACGCAGCATGTCGCGCCTGGTGTTGCGCGGTCAGTGGAAGGACGAACAGGTGCTCTCCGCCGCGCAGGCCGGGTTTGCAGAAGCGTAGAGTTGTTGGTAATCCACCTCGCACGTTCACCGATCCTTGCCTCCTTTTATAATCTGTGCTATCATTATCCTACAGAAAGGGTATGATGATGGCACAAAAACGAACGCTTGGCCCAACCGAGACACTTCTGCTGAACCGGCTGGCTGCCGCCGGACAGATCATCTTTTCCACTGCTCAGGCTCGCGCAGCCCTGGGCAATGGCGGACAGGACGTCAACAAGCTTCTCTACCACCTGGCCCGCAAGCGGTGGCTGCTGCGCCTGGAAAAAGGCAAATATCTCCTCCTGCCTCTGGAAGCCGGCATGGAGGGACAGTACAGCGTCCACGAATTCGCCATCGCTGCCCACCTGGTCCAACCGTATGCGATTGCATACGCCTCGGCCCTCTCCTACCACGCGCTTTCCGACTTGCTACCGCACACAGTCCTCGTTGCCACAACCCGCCGCAGAGCCGAGGTCACAATTGAGGAGTTAGGATTGCGCTTTCAGTTTATCACCCTCAGCACGCGCAAGTTCTTTGGTTCCCAAACGCTGATGATCGAGGAGCAGCCGGTACAAATCACTACCCCTTCCAAGACCCTGGTAGACGGCCTCGACCGTCTCGATTTGTGCGGCGGCATCGTCGAACTGGCCAAGGGGCTCTATCGTTACACGACCGAGGGCGGAGACTGCGCCCAACTGACTGCCGATGCCCTACGGTTGGGCAACCGCACGGTCTTTAAGCGGCTGGGGTATCTGACCGAGGTACTGGGGCTGGAGATCGAAACCTGGCAGGAGCGTTGGCGGGCCGAGGTATCGACGGGCGAGACGCTGCTCGATCCGCGCTACGGCCGGCGCGGTCCCTATCACGCTGGCTGGAACTTGCGGTTGAACGTAGAGAAGGAGCGACTGCTTGAATGGCAGAGCTATTGATCATCACCCGCCGCGAGCTCAGGCAGCTTGCGATGCGTCAGGGCGTAGCCCTGGGCGCGTTGGAGAAGGACTACATTCTGACCTTGATCCTGCGCCACTTGTACGCTGAGGAATTCTGGCGCGAAGCGTTGGTCTTTAAGGGTGGTACCGCTTTGCACAAGCTCTACCTGGGCCGCCGCCTGTCCCTGGACCTGGATTTCACCGCCCACAAGCCCATTGACTTGGAGGCTATCCGCCCTGTGCTAGAGATTCCGGAAATCCGGGGGCGGATCAGGGAGGTCCGTGCGTACCATGACGCATTGACAATCGACCGGCTGAGTTTTGTCGGTCCGCTGCAGCACCCCAACTCTGTCAAGATAGATATCAGTCTGCGGGAGAAGGTGCAGCTTGCCCCACGTCGGATCGCTTTGACCACCCCCTACGGCCCATCCTTTCTGGTACCGTGCATGGCTTTGGAGGAAATCCTGGCCGAAAAAGTGAGGGCAGTCTTGATGCGCCGTGTGCCACGCGACTACTTTGATCTTTGGCTGCTGCTGCAACGGGAGGACATCCCTTTTGCTGCGCTGCCCGGCTTGATCCGCGCCAAGCTGGATACGGTGGGACGGCCGTACACCCCCCACCTAATCTGGGAAGAAGCAGATGCTTTGAAACGGCTTTGGGACGACGATCTGCGACAATTGATGCGTGACGTGCCCCCCTTCGACGTGATGTTTGACCAGTTGCGCACTCTGTTTGAGGAGAAAGTACCTGACGTTGGGAGAGACCCGTTGGCTTGAACCTCTGAGGTCCAGCTTTGGCCGGTGCCGAAAATAGCCTCTGCACCGCAGGCATCTAGGCCGAGGTCCCAATTCCATTCACCTGCCGCCGCGCCCCCGCCGCGATCTCCCTGCCCTCGTGGAACGTGATCCGGTCGGCGATCACCACCCCGCCCTCGCTCTCCGTCGTGCGCAGCCAGCCGTCCACCGTGCAGTCCAGCAGCCCGCCTCTGCCTGCCTCCCAGAACGCCGCTACGTCCAGGGCCAGCCGGCCGTAGGCGAGCACGCGGTGCCGGCTGCCCAGCGCCTCGCGGTCCGTCTCCACCGTACAGACCGCCACCGGCACCTCCTGCCCGTCCACCTCGGCGATCCGCGCCTCCTCCAGCACCAGTGGGCCGTTCAGGATGACGATGTTTCGGTTTCTGGCCATGCTTCCTCCTCCACGACAAAGCGCACATCCACCGGCCGCCCGGCGACCCGCGCCAGCGCGCGGCGAATCGCCGGATCGAGCCGGTGTGTCAGCCAATCCGCGGCGTATCCATTCCCGACTGCCACCGTGAACAGCCCCCCGTCAGCGTCATAGGCCACCAAGCGGGCACCCCGCAGCCAGGTATCGAAGGTGGCGCGGGTGACCTCCAATTCCAGCTCTTTCAGCACCGCATCCCACACCTGGGCGGCGGTCAGCTCCCAGGTCGCCGGCATGTTCACACTCTCGTCGACGCCCGAGGCTGCTTGCTCTTCCTCCCCATCCTCCTGGTCGTTCTTGCGCCAGGTATACTGCTGCCACGCCGCCGTTCGCGTCTCCCGCTCGACGCGGGCCTCCGCTTCGGACGCCGTCTCAAAGATACCCCGCCGCAGCCGCCACACAGTCAGCGCCAGGCTGTGCTCCGTGTCGGCCATCTGGGCCAGGAAAACCTCCACCGCCCGCTCGACGTCGAAACCGGCCCCGGACATCAACTCGGCGATGTGGGCCGCCGGCGCGTCGAACACGCCCCGCTCCTGCAGCGCCGCGGCGATGGCCTTGGCGTTCGAATTACTGTGAACTGGGGTTAACGCCAATTCGCCATCCCCCGAATTTGTGTGAACCTGGCTTAGCACCATTTCCCCTCCCCCCACACCTCCCTCCCGGAGACAAGACTCACCAGCAGGAGGATGACGTGGTTCTGATGACAGATCTGATTCTCCAGATGGAGATAGATCCTCCTCTTCCTTACGTGTGAACTGGGGTTCACACCTACCCTGTGAACTGCACTTCACATCAATTCCCGGCGGCCCGGTGGATGGGAGTCCTCGGGTGGGGGCGCGGGAGGGAGGCGGAGTGCCTCCAGATAGTCCCAACGCCACCGGCTCCAGAAGGCGGCGGCCGCCGGGCGGGTTGTGTTCCCGCAAAAGCCCGGCGGCTCTCAGTTCGCCGCGTAGCCGGACCACCCACTCCCGCGATACGGGCTTGGCCGGGTTGAGCATCCGTCCCAACTCCGCGTCCGTCAGGTCGCAGCCGCTGCCGTCCCAGTTGTAGGCGCGGATGACGTGCCACAGCCGGAAGGCCTTGTCGCTCACCGGCTGGTCGTCCTCCCCCACCGCCCACAGCGGCGCGACCTCCGAGCGGTAGAACCCGCGAGGCGGCAACCTCGATTCACTTGGACGGCGTTTCCGTCCTCGCCTGGTCATGCGCGTTCTCTGCTATGCACAAAATCAAGGTTCCTCATTATGAAGAATCACCACGTTGCTGAGGCGGATCAGACCGGGTCCTTTGCCGGTGTGCCTTCTGCCGGCAGGCGTTGGAGCAGTAGATCCGCCCCCGCTTGCCCACCACCGGCCCGCCGCAGACCGGGCAGGCGCGGTCGGCGATCTCCCACTCCAGTGCCTCCAACCGCTCCGCGCCGGCGCGCCACCCGCGCTGCCAACCCTCGCGGAAGCGGCGTGGGGTGGGTTGGCAGCGCCCGGGATCGTCGTAGAAGGGACAGCGGCGGGGGTCGCACAGCCCGCTGACCGGCACCGGGGCAAAGAGGTTGGCCAACTTGGCGGCGATGGCCTCGTCAGATTTGCTCGCCTCCCTCACCAGCCGGGTGCAGAGCCCTTCCTGGACGCACTGACCCTCCCGCAGGTGGGTCAGCCAGGCCTGCTGGACCAGCTCGACCAGGATTCCCGTGGTGCGGTCCTTCATTACAGCCCACCCTCCCCGTCGTCTACAGGCTCGCCGGACAGCGTGGCATCGAGGAAGAACGGCAGGATGTACTGCAATTTGGGTAACCTGGTTCGTGGGACAGCTGACGTCGTCGAACCTGCTGGTCGGCCTGGTCGTGCC
>JAFGOG010000269.1 GCA_016926595.1 Anaerolineae bacterium | reverse complement strand
GCGCTCAGGCTACCAGGCGTCTCTCCCTCGTCCATGGGGATGGACTGCAGGACGCCGGGCCGCCCCTGAGCCCCGGCAGGGTCTTCCCCACAGGTGTAGAGGGGATGGGGATGAGACGCCCTGTAGCCGGACCAGCAACAGGGATGTCAATGCCGGGTGGTCAGGGGCAGATAGGCCCGGCATTTCGTCAAGCTGATGGCAGCGGTCACCTGGTTGAGGGCCGTATCGATCACCAAGATGTTGTCCGACAGCTCATTCAAGACGTATAGGCTGCTGCCGTCGGGGTCGACTAATAGCCAGAGCGGCTCTGTGCCGTAGAAGGGGATGCGGCCGGTGTCGATCCGGGCCGTCATCTGCCAGGTGGTGGTGTCAAACACCGCCACCGCATTCTCGTCAGGCATGGCCAGGTAGCCCAGGCTGCCGTCTGGACTGAAGACAAAATCCTGGCCAAGCGTCAACCAGGTCGGATCGAGCGCATCCAGCTCGACCGTGTAGACCTGAGTGTTGGAGATGGCCTCGTAGACATACAGGTCGAAAAAGGCGCCGATGGCGTACTGTGTCGAGTCAGGCTTGATCCCCAGGTAGAAGAGGGACTCGAACTGGGAACCCCCGCCGCCAATGCTAATAGTCTCCAGCACGGTATCGGCGCTCAGATCCAGGACGGAAAAGCTAGAGCTGCAGACGACATAGCCGCGCTGCCCATCTGGGGACAGCTTGATCACCGTGCACGAATCCGGGATTGACAGCGTGGTGGACACAGTCTGGGTATGGAGGTCGACGACATGCACGTCCCCAGAATGCTCGAGTACGTAGGCCTTGTCGCCGGCCGGGTGGACGGCAATGTGAGTGAGCCAACTGTCGGGGTTGAAGGGCACGTTGAAACTATCCACAAATTGCTGGCTGCCAAGATCGGCCACGAGCACGCAATGATCGTTCGAGGACAACACATAAAGGGTTTGTCCATCGGGCGAGATATCCAGTCCCCAACTCGCCGAACCGCAAGGTAGACCCTGTGCTGTCATTTCGCCAACCTGTCGTTGGGTCGCGGTGTCGATCACGCTCACTGCGGCCGGCTGCTGCGTCCAACTGGCAATGTACAGGCGCGATCCGTCTGGGCTGATGGCTCCCTTGAAGGGTGAAAAAGTGGGGATAGGGTTGGTCAGGATGATATCAAGCTGCCGCAATGTGGCTGCATCGACCAGGAAGACGCTTTCGCCGTCGATGCTCGGCGCGTAGAGGGTGGCGCCATCGGGTGCCAGGGCCAGCCCCTGGATGTCAGAGCCGACCAGGCGGGGCGCGCCTGGATGTATAAAGTTGGTGCCTGTGACCATCTCGCCGCTGAGCGTGTCGAACATCCAAAGATGGTATTGCGATTCCCCGGCAGAGCCGAATGTACCGACGTACAGCCGGCTGCCATCGGCGCTCAAGGCCAGGCCCTGTGGATAGCCGAGCTCATAGGTATCTGCCACGGACGCGCTCGCCAGGTCCAGCACGAATATCTGGCCTCCGCTCATGGCGGACAGGTAACCGGTGTTGCTGTCGGCGCTGATAGCCAGGTCCGCGTTCCAACCGGTACCGGTGACACCGATGGTGCCGGTGATGGTGTGCGTGGCAGGGTCAAGGATGTAGACAGGCGCATCCTGCATCACAACGTAGGCTCGATCGCCGTCTGGCGCAAAAGCCGCGGCCAGCGGACCGCCGCCGCCGGTCACGCTGACAGTGGTCAGCACCGAGGTGGCGGCGACATCAACCACGGTTGTGGTCCAATCGAGCCTGTTGGGGATGTAGGCCAGGCTGCCATCGGGCGAGATGGCCACGTCGGTCGGCCCCTGGCCCACGGCTAACGTCTGAAGGATGCTGTTGGTAGCGGTGTCTATGACAGTCACACTACCGTCATGCACATTGATCACCAAGAGGCGACTGCCATCGGGTGTGATGGCCAGGCGGGTGGGGGCCGGGCCAAGGGGGTGGATGGCCTGAGGGTACAGGTCGATGGTCTCGACGATCTGGTTGGTGCTCAGATCGATCACAAACAGGTTATCGGTGCTGCGGTTGGCCACGTAGGCCCGCAGCCCATCGGGGCTGACGACGATATCGAAAGGATCTTCGCCGCGCTCCGCAGGGGCACAACCCTGCTCGACTGCCGAGAGGCTGCCGGGAGCGCAGAGATCTGCCGCCGACGCAGGCCGATCAAACCGCGACGCCAGCGATGGTTGGAGCCCGTCAAGGCGAGGCCCAGTGACAGGGAGAGCGGCGGACAAGGCGGACGTATCGGTCGACAAGGGCTGAGGGCCGCAGAGAAGCAACAGTATGCCCAGCATCAGGCAAGCTCCAGCTGCGATCGGTGTCTTGGCCATGTTGTTTACCTCCTCTGTATGTTTTGCCCAATCCTATCCTTTTTTCCGGCCAGCACACCCAGCCGGTTATCTTTGCCTGTCAGGCCAGGTTTGCCCCGCTTCCTACGGCGACTGGCGCGCCACCAGGGGCAGGAATACCCGCCGGAAGCTGAGGTTGCCGGCGCTGCCCACCCAATCCGGATCCTCCCACTCGCGGCTGACGAGTAACAAAAGACGGCCCGAGCCATCGGCGGCGGCTGCGTACAGCCCTTCGACGCCGTTCACCTGGGCCGCGGCCACCAGGTATTTCCCATCCGGCGTCCACTGGCCCGAATCCTCCATCCATTCGCCGGCAGGCAGAAAGGTCAGAGGAGTCAGGTTTGCGCCGTCGGGTTGGATCTTGAAGGCGTTGTCGTCGCGCCAGAAGGCGATCCACTGGCCGTCGGGCGACCAGCGGGGTGAGTAATCGTCGGGCTGCGTGTTCGGCACCCAACCGGGGTTCGAGCCATCGGCCTCGGCCACCCCCAGGCCGTAATACTCATTCTCCCAAGCGAGGCGGCCGTCCACGGGGTTGCTGTCGGGCGAGTCGTTGTAGCAGTAGTAGCTGCCGGGCCAGGTGTCGATGAGCGTTTCCAGGTTGTCCCCATTGCGGTCCATGCCATAGATGTGGCACCCATGATCAAAGACGATGCGGTTGCCGTCGGGCGTCCACGAGGCCACCAACAGGTGGGTGCTGGCGGTAAAGACCAACGTAGCCTGGCCGGTTAGCAGGTCATGGACGTAGAGGTCGCCAAAGATGGCCTCGTCCTGGTGGACGATGTAGCGGCCGTCGGGCGACAGGCCGGGCCGGATGCCGTCCAGCAGCTTGGCGTGCCCGGCCTCGTCCTTGAGCCAGATGGTGGTGTCGTCGGCGCGGCTGTAGAGCAAAAAGCTGGAGGTGGGCGAGATGACGCCCTGGGGCTGTGCGGCCTGGGAGGGCGACAGGCTGCCGGCGACGGAGCTGTCGAGGGGAGTATCGGAGTCTTGAGCCTGGATCGGATCGCTCGCCAGGATCAGGCCGGCGAGCAGGCCCAAGGCGGCGACCAAAGCCAGGACCAGGCCGCCTGTTCTTTTAAGTTTCATTTTTGCATTTCTCCTTTTTCCCATTCAAAAGCGCCGCCAGGACGGCAAATCCTCTGGCTATGGCCCGAACCACGTGTAACGCAGGTCTTTCAGGGTCCGGTCGTGGTGGCTGATGTGCGGCCAGCCGTGGCTGTCGAGCGCCAGCGAGCTATACCAACCCACGTTCCCTCCCTCCAGCGTCTCGATCTGCCACTGCGTCCCATCCCACCAGGCATACTTGATCGTATCGTTGTCGCTGTCGTGATAGCTGATGTGTGGCCGATCGGCGCCGTCCAGCGCCAGCGAAGCAAAGTACCCAACCTGCCCATCGCCGTCCACCATCTCGAGCTGCCACGTCGAGCCCTCCCGGCGGGCGTACTTGAGAGTGTGGGCGTCGAACTCCTGGTAGGCGATGCGCGGCTGGCCGGCGCTGTCGAGAGCCAGGGAGAAGTAGAGGCCTGCGGAGCCGGCGCTCTCCACCGTCTCCCGCTGCCAGGCGCTGCCGTCCCACCAGGCATACCTGAGGTCCCAATTGTCCATATCGGCATAGGCGATGTGCGGCTGATCGGCGCCGTCCAGCGCCAGCGAGGTGCGGTCCGGTTCTGAGCTGCCCAGGTTGTCCACGATGCTGATCTGCCAGGTCGCGCCGGTCCAACGCGCGTAGCGATGATCATTCTGAGTAAAGTAGCTGATATGCGCCCGCCCGGCGCTGTCCAACGCCAGGGAAGGGCCGCCGCCGTTGTACTCGTCGATCTGCGGATCGACGGTGCGCATTTGCCACGTCGAGCCGGTCCAGGCCGCGTAGCGCAGCCCATCGGGGCTGGCAAAGGCGATGCGCGGATAGCCGCTGCCGGCCTCCAGCGCCAGCGAGGGCATGCCGATGTCGCCATAACTGGCTCCCTGCGTCACAGTCTGGATCTGCCACGCCGCCCCGTCCCAACGGGCGTACTTGAGCGCCGCCTGGTCCTCGTCGAGATAGGCCACGTGCGGCCTGCCCGCGCCGTCCAACGCCAGCGAGCTGAACGCGCCCGGCTCGCCCGACTGGGCTATCGTCTCGATCTGCCACGTCGCGCCGGGCCGCCGTGCGTGCCTGAGCAGAAAATCGTAGGCCGTTTCGTACAGGATCAAAGGCTGGCTGCCAGAATCGAGCGCCAGCGAGGTCTGATCGTAGGCGTCTGTCCAGAACCCGCTGTGCAGCGTCTCGAACTGCCAGGTTGCGCCGGCCGTATCAGACCAGGTGTAGCGCAAGTCGCTCAGTTTGCCCGTGTTTGGCACATAGTGCTGGTAGTAGTAGCTAAAGCGGGGCTGGTCGGCGCCGTTTAGGGCCAGGCATGGGCCTTCCAGGCCGTCGGCGCTGGTGGCTACCGTATAGGTCTGCCACTGCGCCCCGGTCCAGCGCGTATAGCGCAGCGCGCCGCCGGTCTCATAGCCGATGTGCGGCCGGTCGCCGCTGTCGAGCGCCAGCGACGCCTCGCTGACATAGTCTGAAGTGGTGACGATCTCTTTCTGCCACTGAGCGCCATCCCAGTAGGCGTACTTGAGCTTGTCGGGATCGCTGCCCCAGCCCGAGACGCGGTAGGCGATGTGCGGCCGGCTGCTGCCGTCCAGGGCCAGCGAGTTGGGGTAGCCGGCCAGCACCGGATGGCCCTGGCCATCCTGGCCCACCTCCACAGTCTCGACCTGCCAGG
>JAFGOG010000268.1 GCA_016926595.1 Anaerolineae bacterium | reverse complement strand
CTACAATTAGGAATAGTGGAAGAGTTGGCTGGTCTGGTCGCTGATTCCTTTCCCCCCCGCGTTCGGAACAGGTCATCCTGACGATATCGAGTGTTTGCAAAGCCAGCCTGTCGTCGGGCGAAAGTTGAGGTCTTTTAACCCGGATTTCGGCTCGTCATATCCCATCTGGCGATGGAGGCAGGCGCGATTCGATGCGAGCCCCAGTCCACACCAGGAAAGGTATGGGGAACCATGCAGTTTGCGATCAACGATAAGGTGATACACCCTCGGCACGGCGTCGGCAGAATCACCGGCATCCAGCAGAGGGAATCAACCGGCGAGGCCAGCTCTTACTTTGTCATCTATATCCCCGCACAACGGTTGACGGTCTATGTACCCACCCAGCATATGGAGCAAGTGGGGGTGCGGCCCGCGATTTCGCCGGCCAAAGTACCTCGGCTGCTGGACACGCTCAAGAGCGCGCCCGATTGCCTGCAGGATGATATTGGCGAACGCCAGAAAGGGCTGTGGGCCAAGCTTGGAACGGGTTATGCCATGCAAGCGGCCGAGGTGGTGCGAGATCTAACCTGGCGCCGGTATCAATCTCATCTGACCAGGAAGGACACGGAATATCTGGCCCGGGGCCGGGAGTGGCTGGCTGCCGAGATGGCGTTGGCCTCCGACGGTGAGATCTCGGAAGCCAACAAGGCGATCGATGCGGCGCTGGCAGCCGGCATGGGGAGCGCGGCCAAACAAGGGTAACAGCGCAAACGCCATCCGCCGGCAACCTGCGGATGGGCACTGCACAAAGATACAGCGCAGACCAGGGCAAACCTGGTCTGCGCTGTCGCTTATCACCCCTACCGGTCAAGCGCCGGTCGTCTCACGCCAGTTCGGCGATAGCCGGCGACGCTTCTACCAACCTGATCGGCCTCTGCTGCTCTGCCGCCGGTTGCGATCGGGCTGCGGATTGGCCTTGTTCACCTTGATCTGCCGATCGTCGACCATCTTGCCGTCCAGGCCAGAGATGGATGCCTCGGCCGCCTGTTGGGTTGCCATCTCGACGAAGGCAAAGCCCCGAGGCCGGCCGGTCTCGCGGTCGGTAATCACATTGATCGATTCGATCTCGCCATACTCGGCGAACAGCGACCTCAGCTTTTCATCGGTCGTGTTGTAGCTCAAGTTGCCCACATATAGTTTCTTGTCCATGGTTTCTCCTATCACCCTGTCACGGTCACATCGGTAGCTTGCAGGCCCTTGCGGCCCTGCTCGACATTGAACTCAACGCGCTGTCCTTCAGCCAGATTCCGAATGCCATCGCCCCGGATGGCGGAGTAGTGGACAAACACGTCAGCGCCTGCCTCCCTCGCAATGAAGCCAAAGCCCTTGTCTTCATTGAACCACTTGACGGTTCCTTTCGTTCGCTCGGTCATTTCTTGCCTTTCACATATTTTGTTAGGAGGAAGGTCCAGCCAGTTGGCGCAAAAAACCACCCGGATCAAAGAATCCGGGTGGTCATCTCTTCATGCTCGAACCAGATTTATTCTTCGTCCTACAGATATATCATAGCACAGCTATTCCAGGCTGTCAAATCCTTGTTGAGGTTTGGTCAAAGTAATGCACAATCACCAGACCGGCCGTCCCACCTCTAGCGCGTAGCCCTACTCGACCAAGCCGTGGCCTGTCTGTTCGCAGGGCGCCTACTTGTCGCCGGGGCCGGCCGGTTCCCATCCCGAGGGCGGGCTACTCGGCTCCGCTCAGGGCCGGAGGGCTGTGCCTGATTGCGCGGCTGGGGTTGGCGCTGTGGTGAAAAGCCGCCGTAATCAAACCCGGGCAGCCGCAGGCGTCGAATCGGAGCGCCTAGCACCTTCTCGATGTCGCGCACCATCGGCTCATCCGACTGTATGGCAAATGTGTAGGCCTGGCCGGTCAGGTCGGCACGCCCGGTGCGGCCGATGCGGTGGGTGTAGGCATCGACAGTGTCCGGCATGTCAAAATTGATCACGTGCGTGATTTCCAGGACGTCGATGCCGCGCGCCGCGATGTCGGTTGCGACGAGAATAGGGTACGTTCCGTCGCGAAAGCCATCGAGCGCAGCCTGGCGCGCGTTTTGCGACATGTTGCCCTGCAGGGCGGCGGCCGAATGGCCATGTTTCACCAGATCGCGCGCCAGGCTGCGGGCGCGATGCTTGGTGCGCGAAAAGATCAAGACCCGTTCCATGGCCGGCTGGCGCAGGATGGCCAGCAGAAGCTGCTTCTTGAGGCCGTCGGGCACCGGATAGAGGGCGTGTGATACAGTCTTGGCCGGGGCGATGATGCCGATCTGGACCGTGACCGGGTGCTCAAGGATCTCATCGGCCAGCGTGCGAATGTCATCTGGCATCGTGGCGGCGAAAAACAGCGTCTGGCGCCGTCTGGGCAGAACCTTGAGGATGCGCCGGATGTCGGGCAAGAAGCCCATATCGCACATGCGATCGGCTTCGTCCAACACCAGCACTTCGACTCCCGACAGATCGATGCTGCCTTCGGCGAGCAGGTCCAGCAAGCGCCCCGGACAGGCGACGACGATCTCGGCGCCGCGGCGCAAGGCGGCGACCTGGTTGGCTTTGCTCACGCCGCCATAGACGGTGGCGCTGTGCAGTCTGGTGTTCTGGGCCAGCTCGGACGTCACATCGTGGATCTGTTCGGCCAGCTCGCGCGTAGGCGCGATGACCAGGGCCCGCACGTGGCGCGCCGGGCCTTGAAGCAATCTGTGCAGAATCGGCAGGACAAAAGCCGCCGTTTTTCCTGTGCCGGTCTGCGCCAGGCCCAGAATATCGCGCCCTTGGAGCACGACAGGGATGGCCTGTTGCTGGATGGGGGTAGGCGTGGTGTATCCCACAGCCCTGATACCCGCGACAATGCGCGGATCGAGAGAAAATTGTTGAAAGTTCAAAAGCACTCCTTGGCTTTGTTGAGCCAAGTCGCACTCTCGGCCCGTCGATTTTGTGGCAGAATGGTCTGCCGGTTAGGTGCGAGCCAGCGGCGCGCACAAACAACCCAGTATACTCGATCAGGACAGATCTGGCAAATCCTGGGGGTCCGTAGACAAAAGCTGCGGCTGCTGCCAGGGCCGCACAGGGAGAAGGGCCTGCGTGGTAGTCCACGATGATGGAGCAGCCGGGCAATCAGGTAGGGGCCGCGGTAACATGACCTACCCCTGTTATACCGGATTGACTATGAACACCCAATCGTTGGCTACCAGGCAGACCACCCCCATCATCCACCCAGGAGACGTCAAACAGGGGAGGCCATTGGAGGTCTCCCCTATTTGATCTGGACAACTGTGCTAGTGTGTGTCTGCTGCCCGCGCCGGACTCTCAGCGATGTTCGTTTGGATCCTCAACCAGGCCAGGTCCGGGCCTGGGCATCCAGCGCCGCCGGCAGGTCGGCCAGATCCTCCAGGACCTGGCCCAGTGGGTGGGCATTCACTGCCTGGGCGCACCAATCCGGCGTGTAGGGCGTGCGCAGCAGGAAGAATGGTATGCCCATCATCAGCGGCAACGCGCCGGGCAGCGACAGCGTATCGGCTACCACCGCAAGCTGCGAGCCATCCGCCCCGGCGTGGACGAGGGCGTGGTAGTATGCTGGCCGGCGCAGATCCACCTGGCGTTGTTCCGAAAGGGGCCAGAGCGCGATCTCGCCCAGCTCAGGGTGCAAAAAGCGGTGCGCCCACCCGGCATCCATGTGGTACTGGCGTGTATCGCCCAGCACGCCGGCCTCGCCCTCCAGGCCCAATGCGCCCAGCAGCCTGCGGACCTTGTCGCCCAGGGAGTTGGTCAGGATCACGGGCAGGCGGTCCGGATCCTTTGCCAGCGCCGCCAGCACGTCGCGGGCCGCCGGTCGAAACGCGGGCGGCAGCTCTGCCGTGTGCCGGTGGAACAGGTAATTTGTGCAATCGACGACCGGGTCATATTCCGCCTGGGGAAAGGCCGCCGCCACCGCCCGGGCGTAGCCCGGATCGTCGCGCAGCATCGATTGGAGCGTGGTGGTGTTGAGGATAAAAGCGCCCTCGTCGCAGTAGGAGGCAAGCAAGCCGTTTACTTTCCAGCCATAGCGGTGAGGGGCGGCGAGCAACCGCGCCCGGGTCGCCTCGTATGCGGCCTCCAGCTCCGGGCGCGGCGCGCCAAGGATCTCCTTGGCCAGCGTCTCGAGCGATCTGTCCGCCAGCGGCCGCGCCTGGCTTTCTTCGGCCGTCAGTGTCCCGTCAAAATCGATGACGACCTTCAGCACGCCTTACGTCAGCTTTTCTCGCGCCCGGGCGCTGACATAGTCCATCGACCAGACCATGATCACGATGGCCCATACGGCCATTCCGGCCGCGCCGTACTGGTTCAACTGCACGTTCTGCCGGAAGAACTGACCAATCCCTCCGCCCCCGACATAGCCGATGACCGTAGACATGCGGATGTTGATGTCCCACTGGTACAGGATGAACGCCAGGAACTTGGGCACGAGCTGCGGCACGATGGCATACACCAGGATCTGTAGCCGGTTGGCGCCGGTGGCGGTCACCGCCTCGACCGGCCCGGCGTCGATCTCCTCGATCGTCTCGGAAAATAGCTTGCCCAGGTTGGGGATGTTGTTCAGAGCCAGCGCCAAAACTCCGGCAAAAGGACCGAGGCCCACCCACGCCGCGCAGATCACGGCGAGGATCATCGGCTCGACGGAGCGCCACAGGTTAAAGATCGTTCGAAACGCATAGTAGACGGCCTGGCCGAGCGGGCTCCGGCCGGTGATGTTGCGGGCGGCAAAGAAGCTCAAGGGGATGGCAAAGAATGAGCCCAGCGTTGTGGCCAACAGCGCCATCAGCAGCGTAATCAGCGACAGGTCGACCACCTGTTTAAAGTCCGAGCTCAATTGTAGGCCGCCGACAGCTTCTCTCCATACGATCTCTACCTTGCCCGGAGCGGTCCGGCCGGTGGCCTCATCCACCTCCATCAGCGGACTCACCTTGGTCTCCAGCGTCAGGCTCCCCGATCCATCGGTGGTGCAGCAGTTCTCGCGGACGCGTAGAAACGCCCCATCCGACAGGACCCAGCGGACTGAGACGTTGGCGTTGGGCGGCAGTTCGTGGCCGCGGATGGTCAGCGGCTCGCCTACATCCCCGCAGGATAGGGAGAGGTTCAAACGTGGGCCGGCGACCTGGGCAGGCGAAGGCTCCCCCGAGCCACACGGCACGGGCAGGGTGGCGCTGACGGAATGCTCCACCGTCGGTTGCGTTAACACGTTCGGCACGGCAAAATCGCCAAGCATCCGCAGCCCTTCCGGCACCCCTTCGACCAAATCCACAAGGTTGATCTTGGCCACGCTCCAGGACCAGATAAAGGCGACCGCGAGCACGATCGACACCACTCCCACCGTCACAGTACGGCGCAGCGGGCTGGCCCTCTGCGCGACCGGAGTTCCGGTGATTACCCGTTCCCGGAGCCAGGCCGACGTATAGTCCAGGATGGCGACTACGAGCACGATGGCGATGATCGACGTCGCCATGGCCCGCAGATTGTTGAGCCGGATCCACTGGATGAGCAGAAATCCCAGGCCGGCATCGCTGATCAAGCCGATCACCGTGGACATGCGGACGTTGATGTCCCAGCGGTAGAGGGTGAAGGACAGAAAAGTGGGCACGATCTGCGGCAGCACGGCGTAGACGATTACCTGTAGGCCATTGGCGCCCGTGGCGCGCAGCGCCTCGATGGGGCCGGGGTCGATGCTCTCGATCGCTTCGGAATAGAGCTTGCCCAGCGCGGCGATCGTGTGCAATAGCAGGGCCAGCATTCCACCAAACGGCCCGACGCCCACCCAGACGACAAACACAATGGCCCACATCAGCGTTTCGATAGAGCGCACGATGTTGAGGAGAGCTCGGACCACAAAGTAGACGATCCGCGTGATCCGGTTGCCGCTCATCAGATTGCGGGCGGCCAAAAAGCTCACCGGAATGGCGAACAGCATGCCCAGCACGGTGGCGATGAACGCCATGGCCACCGTCTCGCCGATCTTTTCCAATACCAGGCTCAGAGTCTGGGTGGGCACCAATCCGCCGTAGGGCTTGTGCTGCTCGGCCAGGATGGCGTGGGTTTGTGTCTCGCCCTCCTTGGGCATACTGGTGAGTGGCACGGCCAAGGGCACAGCGATCGTGGCCCGGAACCGCCCTTCGCCGTCGGTTAAGAACTTGACCCGCACTCCATCCTGGATGACCTGCTGCAAGTCGCCGATGGGGTTCTGCCACCACAACACCCCTTCGAAATTGGGGATAAAACCCTCGCCCTGGATCTCGATCAAGTCGCCGATGCTGGCGCACGGCACGTTGGCCGTCAGCACAGGTTGGCTGGAGGGGCTTCCCGCGGGTGGGGGCAAAGGCTCCACACAGGGCACCTGAAACGGCACCCGGCCCTGCACATCCTCGGTGCGCTGGGTCATCAGCTCGGGTTGGGTGAGCGCCCTGAAGTAGGGCATCACGCCCGGCAGCCCGGTCGCCAGGCGGGCAGGCCGGATCTCGGTTACCTTGAAACCCACCCCATAGACGATCAACGCCGCCAGGAGGAGCGGTGCACCCAGGCCGCCCCTGCGCCCTGCGGCCAGGTGATAGGCATCCCACGCTCCCCACAGCCAGAGCCCGACCAACGGGGCCAACAACGCCACAGAACCCTTCCACAGGATCAGGGCGCCAAGGGTGACGACGGTGATAAAGCAGCCAACCCCCCGCCCTCGCGCCCCCAGCAGGAATTGCCCGCTCCCAGGCACGACCAACGAAAAAAGGACCGGCAGCATCGCCGGCCCACCCCGGTGAGCAGACGCACCGTTGCGCTTTCGATGGTTGTCGCTCATACTACTGGCCTTGCCTATTCCAATGGTTCTCCCATGCCGCCCACCGTCACCATTTCAGCTTCTTCCCCGTACACTTCTTTGAAGCGTTGCCGGGTGAGCTCGCTGGGCAGGCCGTCAAAGACCAGCTCACCATCTTTGAGGCCGATGACGCGCGTGGCATAGCGGTGGACTAGGTCGAGGAAATGCAGGCTGCACAGCACGGTGATGCCATCCTGGCGGTTGAGCAGCTCCAGATACTGGAGGATCGAATGGGCCAGCACGGGATCGAGGCTGGCTACCGGTTCGTCGGCCAGCATCAGGCGGGGCTGCTGCATCAGCGCCCGGGCGATGCCCACCCGCTGCTGCTGACCGCCGGAGAGCTGGTCCGCCCGGTTGTCGGCCTTTTCAGGGATGCCCACTCGCTCCAGGGCGGCCCTGGCCCGGTCATGGTCCTGGCCGGCAAAGCGATGTACCAGGCTCCACCACGGATGGGCGTAGCCCAGCCGGCCCGACAGAACGTTCGTCATCACGCTCGACCGCTTGACGAGGTTGAACTGCTGGAAGATCATGCCGATCTGCCGGCGGATGTGCCGCAATGCTTTGCCCTGGGCAGCAGTGATATCCACATCATCCCACGTCACGCGGCCGTCGGTCGGGTCGATCAGGCGGTTGATGCACCGCAGCAGGGTGGACTTGCCCGAACCGGACAGGCCAATGATGGCCAAAAACTCACCATCCTTGACCTCAAAGCTGACGTTCTTGAGCGCAACAGTGCCGTCAGGGAAGACTTTGGTGAGGTTCTCCACGCGCAGCAAGCGATTCCACCTCCCCGGGACCCTCAAGCCTGCACAACTTGAGGTCTCGAACAAAGATCCTTCTGCAGAAGAGGGAGAGAGGCTTGCCTCTCTCCCTCTTTCGCGATCAGGTGCTATTTGACCAGATCCTCGATGTTGATGCCCGCTTTGCTCAGGTCGGCGCGGAACGCGTCGTAGAATGTGTCATCGACCGCCTGCAGCCCCTCGATCGAGTACAATGTTCCCAGGGCAGCCTTGCCTTCCTCGGTGCCGGCAATCTCGAGCAGCGCGTTGACGATCTTGGTGCGCATGTCAGCCGGAAAGTCCTTGGCAAAGTCCACACCGTCGTTGGGGATGTCGGTAGTGGTGGCAAGCACGATGATTTTTTCCTTGACGTCAGGAAAGTCCTTTTCGATGGAGCTGCGGGCGTCGACGTAGCTGGCCCCAGCGTCGCAGTCCCCATTGTAGACGGCGCTGATCACATTGTTGTGTGAACCGGCTTCCACCGTCTTGGCGAAATCCTTGTCCGGATCCAGGCCGTTGGCCCCCAGGTAGATGCGCGGGATGATATAGCCGGAGGTGGAGTTGGGATCAACCCAGCACATCACCTTGCCTTTGAGGTCCGCGATTGAGGTGATGCCGCTGTCGGCGCGGACGACGATCTGGCCTTTGTACGTCGAAGTGCCATACCGCACAGTTGCCAGCGCCACCTCTGTGCCGTACTTTTCGTGGGCCAGGACATAGTTGAAGGTGTTGAGCCAGGCGATGTGAGCTTTGCCGGCGCCAATGGCTTCGCGCACCGCAGCAAAGTCCGTGCCCACGTTGGCCGTGATGGTGTACCCTGTCTTGTCGGCGATCATCTTGGCCAACTGGTCGCCGCTGGCGATAATCTCTTGGGTGTCACCTGAGGGAACAAACGACATGACGATAGGGTTGTCGGCGGTGCCCAATGCGGGCTCGCCGCACCCGGCCAGGACCAACGCCATGACGCTGAAAAGCGCCAGCAGCGCCAGCCAAATGTTCTTCTTCATCTTTCTCTTCCTTCCTTTCTTTTTTAAGATCAATAGCTCCTTACATGGGCGAGAAACTCTTCCGAGTCCGGCTAGGCCTCACCTCCTTTGCTCTTCAGGACAGCGCCGAGCGGTGTTTGGATCTCGTTTTCTATCATACACCAGAACTGCCGTCTTGGCAAGTTTCCGTACTCAGCCAATCAAGGCATTGAGACGGGCTTGCATGCCACTGAGCCCAAGTGGGTTGCTTGGACAATTGTCTGATCGACGACGCGCCGCCTTGGACTCTGGAACGCGCCGTCGACTTTTGCGCCGACGCTCCGACACGCCCATTGCCGGCGGTGAGGTGAACGGCGGCTGCTACGAGTTCACGGCCATGCTCGAAAAGGGTTGTTCGCCGCGCTGAGCGGGTTGCAGATCGGGGGAGCTACGCTGCCGGACAATGGTCAGGGCATCAAGCTGGGTTGCGGCCGAAATGCCGGCGGCAGGCCAGAATCACGACCAGGCAGGCCAGCATCGGCAGCCCTACGAAGACGCCTAGCTCATAGCCCTGCAGCGGCATGCCTGACAGCGCCTCAAGCTCAGTGGGAGCAAACTGGAGCCATGCCAGCAGGTCAGCCCACGGCGTCTGGGCAAAGGTGACAAGCCAGGTCGCTGCCAGTATGGCATAGTAGACGGCCGAGCCCCACCAGGCCCACATGTACTGCTGCCAGGCGCCCCACAGCAGCAGCCCCAGGATCAGCACCGCAGCGTCGATCAGGTAGATGCCATCCAGGCCGCCCAACAGCGTCCCAAAGAGCGGGAACAGGCCACCGTACAACAGCGGCACGTGGAGGGCGATCAGAAAGAACAGGTCCAACAGGCAGATCACCAGGATAGCCGTTGGGCGGGCCTCAAGGGCGCTGGAGCGCTGGTCGTGCGCCTCGAAGGTGCCGCGCACATTCCGCCCCTGGTAGAAGCGGATCCCCAGCCAGGGCAGCACAAAGTAGGACAGGGCCAGCAGCACGACAAAGGCCGCGCCGCCGGCCGTGGAAAAGCTCTTGACCGAGACGGTCATGAAAAAGAGGACGATCAGCAGTGGTAGGCCCAGTAGGATCCAGGTCCAAAGCAGCGCCAGGGCCAGAGGCCGCGCCCAGCGGCGCAGGCGCACGTGGCCGTAGCCGAGGGACACCAGCACTGCGGCGGCAAGATAGTAGCCCGCTACCTGGACGGCGATGTTGCCAAACATAAAAGAGCCAAAGTGAAAGCCTTCGTAGTAAAAGCGCCCGCCCTCCGAGAAGAGGTAGAAGACGTACAGCTCAATCGGTCCCAGAAAGGCGCAGGCGATGCCGGCCAGCAGCAGGACAAGCCCCACGGCCACCAGGACCGGGCGGCGGTCTCGATAAACCATAGTCGACGTCCCTCCTCGACCGGGCCAGCAGCAGCCGCAGTCAAGCCTAATTATATTAGGCATTGGCCATACTGTCAAATTGGGGGAGGATCGGGGTCCGAAGGACTACAGGCTATTTCGCCCATGATAGAGCGGGGAGGACAATGGGGAGGGAGAGCCTCCCGCAGGTTTGCAGCCTGCGGGAGGTCTAGTTCTCCTGTTGTTGGGTGATCACCGGCAGGTAGGTCACAAAGTTGATCGCGATGCTGACCGCCGCCGGCTCCGAGTCCAGCTCGCCGTCGTTGACGATGAAGGCAAAGCTATCCGACCCGGTATAGCCAGGGGCAGGCATGTAGATCAGGTTCGGCGCCGTCCCGCCGAGCGCGCCGTGGTCCGGCTGGGTGACGACGTGGTAGGTGATCTCGTCCCCCTCGACGTCCCACCCGGTGAGGGTGATCGCCACCGCTCTGCCCTGTACTGTGGTCACCGACTGCGGATTGGCTACCGGCGCGTCGTTCACGGGCGTTACGTCGATGGTCACCGTCGCCGGTTCCGAGCTGACCAGGCTGTCGCTTACTACAAAGGTAAAGCCGTCGGCGCCATAATAGTTGGCCGCCGGCGTGTAGGTCAGGTTGGGCGCCGTTCCGCTCAGCGCCCCGTGGCTCGGGCCCGAGACGACGCTGTAGGTGATCGGGTCGCAGTCCGGATCGGAGCCGGTGAGAACGATGCCGAGCGGTGTATCCTCGGCGGTGGACACCGACTGCGGGTTCGCGGTCGGGGCCTGGTTGGTGGGGGCCACGATTATCACGTCGTCGATCGCCGCCTCCACCAGGCTGTCGGCGCCGGCATCCGCCGCCTCTATCAGCAGGTACACCGTCTGCCCGGCAAAGGCGTTGAGGCTGACGTTTTCGATCGCCCAAGCCGCATCGTCGTCGTCGGCGGCGCCCAGCTCCTCAAACACAGTGGCCGTGGTCGAGCCCACTACCTTGATTCGCAAGTAATCCGCGGTTGACGAGTTGCTCCCGTGCGCCAGGTAGTAGCGGAACGATAGCGTCAGGGCATCGGTCACCGGCAGCGTGATCTCTGGCGAGCGGATAGAGGTCACACCGCCGTCGATGTCATAGGTGTTGGCGTTGGCGCCCGCCAGGCGTCCTGTCACCAGGTCGTTCACCCCGCTGACCGTCGTGCCCAACTGCTTTGGCCCATTCGAGTAGGTGGCTTCGGGATCGCCCCGTTCCCACACCCCCGAGGTCGCCGTGTCCGTATCGTCGGGGTTTACAACCCAGCCCAGGTCGGCCTCGAAATCGTCCTGCCATATCGTCGTCCCCTCTGGAGGGCCAATGACCGTGTAGGTGTACGACTGGCTGGCCGAGTTGCCGGCATAATCGCGCACCGTCACATGGACCGTGTGCTGCCCTCCGCCGGCAGGAAACAGAAAGTGCGAATCGGGAATGAACCCCAGGTCGATGTAATAGTCCCGGCAGTCATAGTCCCCGCACGTCGGCGGGACCACGTAAAAGTCATCCAGGTAGGCGTACCTGTCTGCGCCTCCCGGCAAGGTATCGAACCGCCAAGTAGTGTGCTGCGGTCCACAGTCCACGGAGAAGGTGGTCTCCCATGGCGGCAGGTAGTAGACGTCGTCCAGGATCAGATCGCGGGCGCGAACGTACAGGCTATAGCTGCCCTCGATCTCGTTCCCGGCGTAAATCTGGCCGTTCTGCAGCAGCCCGACGGCCTGGATCTCGGGGCCGACAAAGTCAGGCAGCGGGGTGTGGAACTCGAAACCGTTGACATAGACCCCTCCGGCAGCCAGGATGTTCAGGTGGATGTGATTGAACTGCTTGCCGAATGACCATACCGGCCACTCGACAATGTCGCCGATGTAGGTATCGAGGGGAATGAATCCCCCGTTCACCGGATCGGCCTGGTACTCGGCGAATTTGTCCCAGATGTACTGCGGGATGGTGGGCTCGTCGATGTGATGGTACTGCCAGATATAGCCGTCCGGGTCCAAGACCGCTACTTCCCAGTACAGGTACCAGCCGGGGTTATAGTTTTCGATGTTGATTACCTGCCCCCCGGACCGGTTGTAGACATCGGTGCCGTCCACTTTCATCATGTCCATGCCGTGATGAAAGTAGGGCGTTCCCCCATAGTCCTGGTACGATTGCATGTCCCATCCGATCGAGTCCAGCGCGTACGGCCAGGCGTAGACGCCGTGATCGGCGAGCAAGCTCGGATCGCCGGTGGCCAGCTCCAGATAGCCCGGTCTCCACGCGTGCTCGATCTCGTGGTCCCTGTACCATTGGGCAGCATCGCTCTCCTGCCCGATCTGGGCAGGGGCGCCATCGTCTTGAGCCCGCGCCGATGACAAAGGGGTTGGTCTGGCCAAGATCGCAAGAAGCGACACGAACAGGAGCGCGGCGAAGAAACGACGCCACGAGTGACGCCCACTTGATCCAAAGAAGGGGTTGTTCATGATTCACTCCCTAGCCCGCTAAAGCCTGGCGCCGCTCCTGGCCGCGCCTATCTGTCCGGGGCTGCTCCGACTATATCACATCCACCGCTTCCAGTCAATGCGCCGCTCGGCCTTTGCCGCAGCCCTTTCCGGCCGGCCGCCTCTTGCCAGTGTGTGAGCAGGCGGCGGAATGAAGGCAGACCGCCCACGCCCGCACTCCCGAGACCTGGCCTGCGTTTCTTGCCAATACACCGGTTTGCCTTTATACTGAGTTTGTGAATTCCAGGGCTCATGACTACAGGTCTCAGTTTCCCTATCCAAGGCGGCGGATCCTCCGCTTTTTCATGCGCCAGGGCATCCGGCTGGCCTTTAAAGTCCTGAGCCGCATGCGGGTCGAGGGACGGGAGAACCTGCCGGCTTCCGGCCCATTGATCGTCGTCGCCAACCATTTTCATTTTGTCGACCCGGTGGCCGTCATCGGTGTCACGTCATGGCCGCTCGATTTCCTGGCCGGGTTTCAGATGGTGAACGCTCCCCCGGAAGTGACCTTTCTGCCCAAAATGTGGGGGGTCTATAGCGTTCGCCGCGGCGCGGCCTCGCGCGACGCCATGCGCGCGGCCATGGCCGTGCTGGCGCAGAAGGGGGTGTTGGGGGTCATGCCTGAGGGCGGGAATTGGGCCTCTGTCCTGCGCCCGGCGCGCCCGGGCGCGGCCTACCTTGCCGTGCAGACCGGCGCACCGCTGCTGCCCATTGGCCTGGACGGGCTGTTGGACCTTTTTCCCGCCGTGCGCCAAGGTCGCCGGGCAATAGTGACCGTGCGCATCGGCCGGCCCTTTGGCCCATTCCAGGCAGCCGGCCACGGCCGGGAACGCCGGCAGCAGTTGGACGAAATTGGGCACGAGATCATGCGGCGCATCGCCGAGCTGATCCCGCCAGAACGGCGCGGCGTCTATTCCGACGATCCTGCCATCCGCGCCGCTGCTCAGGAGGTGGCGGCGTATCCCTATGACGATCTACTTGGCTAAAATTCGTACCGCGCTTTCTAGCAAAGTGTTGGATCATTTTCGCCTTGTGGCGCCCATCTACGATCGGGTCTTTGCCTCTCTACGGCCTGAGAGGCTGCGCAGCCTCCTGGAACTGCCGGCGACCGGGCTGGTACTGGACGTCGGCGGGGGCACCGGCCGGGTGGCCCAGGTGCTGCGCGGTCTGGCGGATGAAGTGGTGGTGGTGGACGAGTCGGCAGCCATGCTGCAGCAGGCTTGTCTCAAAGGACTGCCGGCTGCCCGCGCCCAGGCCGAATCGCTTCCTTTCGCCGACGGCGCCTTTGCCCGAATCCTGGTCGTTGATGCCTTTCACCACCTGCAGGATCAACAACGAGCCGCAGTCGAGCTGTTGCGAGTGCTGACCCCATCTGGGCGGCTGGTCGTTGAGGAGCCAAATGTCGAACGCGCGTCGATCCGCTTGCTGGCGCTGGCCGAGAAACTGGCCTTGATGCGCAGTCACTTTTACTCGCCATCCGCCATGCAGCGGATTTTCGAGGCCGCAGGCGGAAGTGTGTGCCTGGTGCGGCAGGGTACCAGCTTTTGGACGGTGGTCGAGAGAGCAGCACCTGGTCAGATGGTGGATGAGCGCAGCATCTGATCCAGGGACATTGTGCTGCAGAGGGCGTGAGCCGGTCAGGCCCGGTATCGCCTGTCGCCAACAGGCAGCAGCGCTGGCCTGGCGATCTGGCTCTGAGTGCGATGATGACTAGCAGGTCATCGCGCTATATCAGGAAGGAGGGACGGTGACTGTTCTCAACAACATGACCTTCAGGATTGCGGGAGCAGCGGGGCAGGGCGTCGAGTCGAGCGGGGCCGGCTTTGCCAAGGCCCTGGCCAAGGGCGGGCTGCACGTATTTGGGCTCCAGGACTATATGTCACGGATTCGTGGGGGGCTCAACTTTTCCCAGATCCGTGTCCACGAGCAGCCGCTGTACACCCACGAGGAAAAGGTGCACGTCCTGCTTCCGCTGAACGAAGAGGCGCTGGTAGCCTATCAGGACGACGTAGTCGAGGGTGGAGGCATTATCTACGACGAGGGCTTGAAGGTGGACCAAGCTGCAGTTTCCGGTCACGGTCGCAAGGCGATGCCGGTGCCCTTGATCGAGATTGCCAAAGAGAATGGCGACCGGGTGATGGCCAACACAGCCGCCTTGGGCGCCGCTGCCGGTGTTGTCGAGCACTCTTATGAACGGGTAGCAGAAATTATCCGCGCCAATTTCAAGCGCAAGGGAGGCGAAGTGGTAGCGGCCAACCTGCGCGTAGCCCGCGCCGCCTACTTGTATGCCAGGGACCGGTACGCGTCCGGCTTTGAGTGGAAGCTAAAGGAGGTAACTGGCGCGCCGCGGCGGATGGTGATGAGCGGAAATCAGGCCTTTGCCCTCGGCGCCCTTGCCGCTGGGTGTCGCTTCATCTCGGCGTACCCTATGACCCCCGCCACTTCGATCATCGAGTGGATGGCCAGGCACGAGCAGCCGTTTGGCGTGGTCGCCAAGCACGCCGAAGACGAGATCGCGGCTGTGTGCATGGCCATCGGCGCCAACTTGGCAGGGGCGCGGGCCATGGTTGCCACTTCCGGGGGAGGCTTTTCACTGATGGTCGAGGCGCTCGGCCTGGCGGGCATGTGCGAAGTTCCCCTGGTAGTTGTGGAAGCGCAGCGTGGCGGTCCCTCGACCGGCCTGCCCACCCGCACCGAGCAGAGCGACTTGCTCTTTGTGCTCAACGCCTCGCAGGGCGAGTTTCCCCGCCTGGTGCTGGCCCCCGGTACGATCGAGGAGTACTTTGAGTGCGGCTGGCGGGCGTTCAACCTGGCCGAAAAGTACCAGACCCCGGTTATCGTCATGGCCGACGAGCTCCTGGCTGCCTCTGTGCGCACAATCGAAGAGGATGCGATCGACTTGAGCGCGGTCGCGATCGACCGGGGCAAGCTCTTGAGCAAGAAAGAGCTGGATGCCCTGGCCGAGCCCTACAAACGCCACCTGTTCACCGCAGATGGCATCTCACCTCGGGCCATCCCTGGCCATCCCAAGGCGGTGTATGCGACGGCCAGCGACGAGCACGACGAGTTTGGTCACATCACCGAGGAGATGGTTAACCGCTGCAAGATGATGCAAAAACGGATGAAAAAGCTAGAGACCGCCCGGCAGGAGATCCGGCCTCCTACCTGCTACGGCCCCGACGAAGCGGCCATTGTATTGGTCGGCTGGGGCTCTACCTATGGCGTGCTGCGTGAGGTGGTGGACCGGTTGGGTGGTGAGGCGCGCCTGGTCCACTTTTGCGACCTGTGGCCCTTCCCGGCCGAGGCTGCGGCGCAAGCGCTGGGGGGGGGCAAGCTGGTGATCGTCGAGAATAACTATACCGGCCAGTTCAGGCGCCTGCTCCAGGGCGAGACCTGCACTGGGGTGGATCACTCGATCCGGCGCTACGATGGGCGCCCCTTTTCGCCAGAAGAGATCCTGGCCAGCCTGAAGGAGGTCTACTAACATGGAAGTGACCGTCAAGGATTATGCGAGTCCCATCAAGCCGACCTGGTGTCCCGGCTGCGGCGACTATGGCATTCTGAGCGCCGTCAAGCAGGCATTGGTCCAGGCCGGGCTGGCGCCACACCAGGTGCTGATCGTCAGTGGCATCGGCTGTGGCAGCAAGCTGCCCGACTATATCCATGCGAACGGGTTCATGACCCTGCATGGCCGGCCACTGCCGGTGGCAACCGGCGCCCGGCTGGCAAATCACGGCCTGAAGGTCATCACCGTTCACGGCGATGGCGACAGCATGGGCCTGGGTATGGGCCACTTTATCCACACAGCCCGGCGCAACATGGAGATCGTGGACCTGATCCAGGACAACCAGATCTATGGTCTGACCAAGGGTCAGTATTCGCCCACCAGCGATCTCGGCTTTGTCACCAGCACGTCGCCGGGAGGCGCGCTTGAGATGTCCGCCACCCCCACCGCGTTGGCGCTGGCTGCTGGGGCAACCTTCGTTGCTCGCGGTTTTGCCGGCGACGTCAAAGGGCTGGCCGACCTGATTGCCGCGGCCGTCCAACACAAAGGCTATGCCCTGGTCGACATCCTCCAGCCGTGCGTGACCTTTAACCGCAAGAACACCTACGATTGGTACCGTGAGCGGGTGTACAACCTGGCCGAGACAGATCACGACACAAGCGATCGTGCGGCCGCTTTCCAGAAGGCGCTGGAGTGGGGAGATCGGATTCCCCTTGGCATTCTATATCAGGTCCGCCGTCCCACCTACGAGGAACAGGTGCTCGGGCTGAGGCAGGGACCGATTGCTGCCCGCAAACTGGGAAGGCTTTCGCCTGCTGAGATAGAGAGCCTGCGCGCCGAGTTCCTGTAGCTCAAGTAGTTGAGCTTGACAAATGCGAACATCCTCCCGCGCCCGCGGGAGGATGTTCGCATTTGGGGTGTTTCTAGAATTCCAGCAGATACCATTTGCCGTCACGCCGGATCAGGCTCATAGTTTCCTGCTGGTCGCCGTCGGGGCCGAAGAGAAAGGGCACCTGCGCCCGGTCGCCGCTGACAGTGACCTCGCCGTTGACCTTGCCCTTGGCAAAGTAGGTCACGAATGAGTCCTTGTCGGCGTGCCCGGGGGTTATGGCGCAGATCATCGCGGTGTCCTCGTCGTTCTCACCCTGCGGGTCGCACAGACCGGCCAGGGCGGCAAAGCTCTGGGTTTGCGCCGCGTCAAAAACCACCTGCACGACCTTGGCCGGGTCGGACTGATCGACGCTGCTGCCTGGCGCCGGCTGGCCGAAAGTCAGGCTGGACAATATCTCGCCAAAGATCGGACCAAACGAGTCCCCCTGGCTGGCCGGCACAGCGAGCAACACAACCAGAGGCGGCTCGGCCTGCTCAAAGACGACGAGTAGCCCTTCTACTCGCTCCCCGTCTACCTCAAAGGCCACCTCGGCCGCTGTGCCCATCTGCCCCCCAACCATTCCCGGCTCCAGACGCTTGCTTTGAGCTCCCGTTGCTTTGACAAACGCGGCGATGATATTGTCCGTGTTGAACTCGCCCTCGACGTGGAATGCATCGCTGATCTGCTCTTGCCCGGCGAACAGGCCCACGTAAGGCGCTTCATTGGGCTGCAGGTCGGCCAATGGGGTCAGCCCGACAAACGTATCCTCTTCTGTCACCACCCAACCGTCCGGGTAGCGCAGGCTGTAGCCGGCTGCCTGGTTGGTATATTCGGCCGTCACCTGCGGCTCAACCAGGGTGAACGAGTCGAGCATCGCTGTGCTTACCGGCTCGAACTCGGCCCACGCGTCTGACTTGGCAGCAGGGGCGATCACGTAGCCCATGCCCCGGGCAACGAGAAGGACGATTTGCCCGGTCATTTCCTGGCCAACGAGGCCCTCCACCCGCTCGCTGGCGAGGGCTGGCACCCCGGCCACCGAGGCGGGGGTGAGCGTCTGCGGGTCGACCTTGAATTCAGGGGCAACCGCGATCGCGAACTGCTCGATCGTGGCGATCTCCTCCACGTCGAGCTCGTGCTCGTAAAAGCTCAGTGGTTGAGCGATGATCACGAACATGGCGTCGGGATCTGAGTTGCCCGTCTGGTTCAGGGCTACTACTCCTGGCTCATCCTGGGAGGCGCTCCAATCGGCGGGGAGGCGCAGGCTGTAGCCGCCAAACAGATCGGTGTACTCACCGGTCAGGGTAGTCCCTGCGCCCTGAAGCTTGGCGATCTCGGCCTCCACCGCCGTCCGCTGCGGGGAATTGGGTGCAAGCTTGAGAAAAGCCTCGTATTCCGCGATCGCCTCGTCTGTCTTGCCCTGCGCTTCATAAAGTATTCCCAGATTGTAATGGGGGTTGGCATAGTTGGGGTCCAGCCGGATCGCTTCCTGATACTCGGCGATTGCCTCCTCGAACCGTTTCAAGTTCTGGTAAGCCTTCCCCAGCCCGTTATGGGATAGAGGATCAGATGGATCGATGCGGATCGCCTCTTTCAGCTCGAACACTGCGTCATCATACTTGCCCTGGGAGTTGTAGACGTTGCCCAGGTTATTGTGCGCCAAACCGTAATTGTGATCGAGCTTGACCGCTTCCTTGAACTCCCGCTCAGCTTCGTCGAGGTTATTCTGCTCGGAATAGACGGTGCCCAGGGCATTGTGCGCCACGGCGTTGGTAGGCTCGAGCTGGATGGCGGCCTGGAACTCAACTGCCGCCTTGTCCAGTTCACCCTGGTCTAGATATGACTCACCGCGCTCGATATGCTCAGCAGCCGAGGGCGTCGGCGTGGTCGCGGGCGGCGGGGGCTGGGTGGCCGTGGGGGGCGGAGTGGTGGGTGCAGCAGTTGGTTCTCCACCGCAGGCGCTCACTAGCAGCGCGATTACGATCAACAACAATCCGAAGTTACGCATTTTCTTCTCCTTGCATTTCAGGGAAAGTTGCCTCTCGAGGCCGCTGGCAGTATAATATAGATACACCGGCTGACCAAACCATGGCGTGCCTCTCGCTCTATAGTCTGGGGGTTTTAATATGGTGGCCGATCTGCTGGTGGAACGCGAGGCCTTGGCCTCTTGACTATAGATCATAGAGGAGGAGAATCTGTGGAAACCAAACCTGCTTCAGCGCAGCTTGCCGAGATCATAAGCGAAGAGTGGGAATCGCGCCTGCGGTACGACCCAACCTTTGCCACCTACACCGGAGATCGCCGTTTCAACGACCGCCTGCAGAGCGTGACCGAGGAGGACTATGGTCAATGGCTGGACCATCTGCGCGACCTGTGCAGGCGTCTGGGCGAGATCGATCGCGCGGCCTTGACACCCCCGCAAAAGTTGGACGCCGACATCTTGACCCGGTTGCTCGAAAACGAGGCTAGCGACCTCGAGTTCCATGCCTATCGCCTGCCCATCTCCAAGGCGGGCGGGTTTCACCTCGACTTTGCCGAGTGGCTGCCCCTGATTACGCCGTTTGAGACGGTGAAGGATTATGAGAATTATGTCGCCCGAATGGCTGCCTTCCGTCGCTACGTTGAGCAGCAGATCGGGGTTATGCGGGTCGGGCTGGCGACAGGCTACCGTCCAGCCAGCGTGACGCTGGTCGGCGTCGACGACAGCCTGCGCAAACAGATCGTCGCCGGCCCCGCTTCGAGCCCGATCTATGCGCCTTTTGGCCGGTTCCCGGAATCGATCGGCGGCGCCGACCGGGAGCGGCTGGCCGCAGAAGGGCGGCAAGCCTTGCTGGCATCTGTTGTGCCCGGATACGAAGCGCTGCTGCGCTTCCTGGACGACGAGTACGTGCCAGGGGCGAGCGCAGAGGTCGGCGCCAGCCATCTGCCTGACGGCCGCGCGTTCTACCAACACCGGATCCACTATTTCACCTCGCTCGATCTGTCTGCCGGGCAGGTCCACGCTACGGGGCAGTCGGAGGTGAAACGCATCCGAGCCGAAATGGAAGATTCGATCCGGGCGACTGGCTTTCAGGGTGGCTTCCAGGCCTTTGTCGAGTACTTGCGCACCGACCCGCGCTTTTACGCTGCTACGCCGGAGGCGTTGCTCAAAGAGACCGCCTACGTCTTGAAGCGGATCGACGGCGAATTGCCGCGTTTGTTCAAGACCTTGCCGCGCACGCCCTATGGCATCCGGCCTGTCCCCGACGCCAGCGCCCCGGGCAGCACGACGGCCTACTACTTCCCAGCTACTGGCGACGGGCGTTGCGCCGGCTTTTACTATGTGAACACCTTTGATCTAAAGAGCCGCCCACTGTACGAGATCGAGGCGCTGTCGCTGCATGAGGCCGTGCCCGGTCACCACCTGCAGATCGCCCTACAGCAGGAGCTGGACCTGCCGCCCTTCAGGCGCTTCTATGCGTTCACCGAGTTTGTCGAAGGCTGGGCGCTCTATGCAGAGCGCCTGGGCCTGGAGATGGGTTTCTACCAGGATCCATATAGCGATTTCGGCCGTCTGAGCTACGAGATGTGGCGCGCCTGCCGCCTGGTGGTGGACACTGGCCTCCACGCCCTCGGCTGGTCGCGCCAGCAGGCCATCGACTTTATGGCGGCCAATACCTCTTCGACGTTGCTCAACATCGCCAATGAGGTGGACCGCTACATCGCCTGGCCTGGGCAGGCGCTGGCCTACAAGATTGGCGAGCTCAAGATCCGCGAACTGCGCGCTCGCGCCGAACAAGAGCTCGGCCCGCGCTTTGACCTGCGCGAGTTCCACGATCTGCTCCTCGGCAGCGGCGCAGTGCCGCTGGATCTGCTGGAGCAGATGGTCGACCGGTGGATTGCCCAGCGAGGCGCCCTCTAGCGGGGGTCGGTGCAGAAGCCGTTGTGCGGCTAGTGCGAGCCTCCCGCAGGTTTCGCCCGTCACCCCGCAGCGAAGCGAAGTAGGCCCAACCTGCGGGAGGCTATAGGGAGGAACAAGGTAAAGGTTTGTGCATCTACTGCCCGTACACCTTGGTATAGCGGTGGTGCAGCTTGGCCACCTCTTCGGCCGGGATTTCGTTGGGCACGCCCAACTGCAACGCCAGCCACACGGTACGGGCGTTGTCTTCGGTCATGACCGCTGCTTTGACTGCCGCCTCGGCCGTGTTGCCAATGGTAAACACGCCGTGGTTCTTGAGCAGCACGGCCGGCGAATCGCCGATGCTGTCGACCACCACCTTGCCGATCGATTCGTCGCCGATCAGGGCAAAGCCCCCGCAGGGGATCGGCCCTCCGAACTCGTCGGCGATGGCGGTGAGCACAACAGGGATGGGGCGTCCTACCGCCGCAAAGGCGGTAGCATAGGGTGAATGGGTGTGCACCACGCCGCCTACGTCCGGCCTGTGGCAATAGATATACAGGTGGCTGGTCATGTCAGAGGACGGCTTGAGATCGCCCTCGACAACCTGGCCTTGCAGATTCACAACCACCATCTGCTCGGGCCGCAGGTCTTTGTAGCGTACCCCAGACGGTTTGATCACCACTAGGTCGGTTTCCGGGTCGCGGGCGCTCACGTTGCCGCTGGTCCACACTACCAGCTCGTGCCTGGGCAGCTCCAGGTGCAGTTCGATCAATTCAGCCTTGAGCCGTTCGAGCATTAATCGTCCCTTCGCTCAGCCGTTACGGGCCTGAGCCTTGATCTGCTTCAGTCGCTTCATGACGTCATTGGCGCCCCGGCCCAAGTAATCGTGTAGAAGGACATATTCGGCATACAGCTTGTCATAGACAGCCCGGCTTTCAGGGACGGGGTGGTAGCTCTCCTCCCGCAGCCGGGCCATCTTGCGGCTGGCCTCGACGATGCTGTCAAATCCGCCGGCGGCAACCCCGGCGGCCACCGCCCCGTGCATCGCCGAGCCAAACGATGGGACAAACGATGAGGCCGGGATGTAGATCGGCAGGCCGGTCACGTCGGCATAGATCTGCATCAGCAGCTTGTTGCGGTCAGGCAGGCCGCCCGTGGCCACGATCTCATGAATCGCCACGCCGTTCTGGCGGAATGTCTCCACGATCATCCGCGTCCCAAAAGCGGTTGCTTCAATCAACGCGCGATATACCTCCTCCGGCCTGGTTAGCAGGGTAGCCCCTAGCAGCATGCCGGTGAGATCCACGTCCACCAGCACACTGCGGTTGCCGTTCCACCAGTCCAAGGCCAACAGACCGCTTTCGCCGGGTCTCAGATGGGCGGCTTTTTCCTCCAATAGCTGATGGATGTCTAGGCCGCGCGTTTGCGCCTCGCGCTCGTAGGCCGCCGGCACGCAGTTCTCGACGAACCAAGCAAAATGATCGCCCACGCACGACTGGCCGGCTTCAAAGCCGGGCATATTGGGCAGGATGCCATCTATGACCACACCGCACATACCCGGCACGATCCGCTCTTCGTCGCCCAGCACCATGTGGCAGTTAGAGGTGCCCATGATGATGACCATCCGGCCTGCTTCGGTGACGGTCGCCGCGGGTACGGCCACGTGGGCATCCACGTTGGCCACCGCTACCGCAGTGCCTGGCTTCAGACCGGTCCAGGCGGCAGCCTGCTCGGTCAGGCCTCCCGCTTTGACGCCCAGCGGCAGGATGTCGCGCTTCATCTTTTCGTCCACGATCCGTTCCAGGCGCGGATCGAGTGCCCTGAAGAAGTCGTCTGGCGGAAAGCCCTCCGTTTTCGACCAGATGGCCTTGTAGCCGGCCGTGCAGGCGTTGCGTGTCTCCACCCCGGTCAGTTGCCAGACTATCCAGTCGGCTGCCTCGATCAAGCGATCGGCAGCCGCATACACCTCTGGCGCTTCGTCCAGGATCTGCCAGGCTTTCGGGAAAAACCACTCGGAGCTGATCTTACCGCCATAGCGATCCAGAAAATTGTAGCCCAACCGCCGGGCCGTGTCATTCAGCTTGTTGGCCTCGGGCTGGGCGGCGTGATGCTTCCACAGCTTGACCCAGGCATGAGGCTTGTCGCGCCACTCGGGCAGGAAGCAGAGAGGGGTCCCGTCCGCCTTGGTGGGCAACATCGTGCAGGCGGTAAAGTCGATGCCGATACCGATGACATCTGCGGGCTTGACACCGCTCTCCTTGAGAACGGCCGGGATGGCCTGTTTGAACACCTCGACATAGTCGTTGGGGTCCTGGAGCGCCCAGTCCGGTTCAAGACGAACGTCGCTCTCCGGTAGCGCTTGATCGATCACGCCGTTGCTGTATTGGTGGACCGCCGTCGCCAGCTCCTGGCCGGTGCTGACGTCTACCAGCACTGCACGGCCTGATTCAGTACCAAAGTCGACGCCGATCGTGTATTTGCGCTCAGCCACGTCTCCCCCGTTGAGGCCAGAAACTACCTGTCGGTGATATCGACGGCATAGTTGACAAAGAGCCGCTGTTTTTTCGACTCGACGCTCAGCAGTATGTACAAACCTTTGACATCCTGCGGCACCGCCGTCTCGGTCGTCCATTGTGCCTTGTCGCCGGCAGGGGTGATGGGTACCGATATGATGTCCGGCGTCTGGTAGAAACCATAGATGATGCCATCTGCGCCGATGACAGGCGGATTGCCAACGTGAACATACGAGGGGTACTCACCAGGGTTGTTGGTCTGCCATGTGAACTGCAGGCCGGTATCCGTACGCTCGACGACGATAAGGACGAGGATGACGTCGTTGATCGCAGTGATCTCGGTGCCGGGCTTTTGTATTAGACCCTCGATCTCTTCGGCAATCGGATAGGTGAGATCTGAAGCGACTTCGTCGAGCTTGACTTCCAGCGTCGCGTCGACCTTGTTCTCATCAGGGTAGTAGTAGTTATACTCGCCGGTAACGTAGCTATAGCCGATGGCAAGTCTGGATCCTGTGGACGCTTCCGCCCCCTTGCATTCCACATAGACGAGCTGGGTTTTTTGCTCAGCTTTTGTCCCGCCTGTATACCCCCGCGTCTGAAAGCCCGGAGCTAGGCGATGGCCGCCTGTGCTGACAAAAACAGTGTCGCAATTTGTGGTCTTGCCGTCGCCAGTGGTGAGCACAGCCGGCCTGCCCGCCGTGGCCTGCATGGCGCTCCAATCGCCGGTCTCATTTCGGATCGTCAGGTCGATGTGCAAGTCCCCCCCGTCCGATTTGCCGACATTGGTTGCCACCGCACTCCAACCTTTTGACTCCTTTACGGTATAGCTATCCAGGTCATCGGGCAATACGATATAGTCGCAGGCACACAGAAGCAGAGTGCATATCAGGACAGGAACCAGTGCCCTTTTAACTTTCATCTTTCATACTCCTGTACTCGGCGCTTCTGACTCACTAGGGCTCAGCGGCGAATTTCGGAACAATCCCCTTGACCAGCGACACGACCTGCCAGTAGTCAGCCGGGGCATCTGTCCCACCATCCACGCCTTTTACGGTCTTGACCTGATCAGCATAAGAGACGGTGAGGTAGTACCCATAACATTGCCCGCAGGGGGTATGCCAGGTATTGTACATCTCGTCCGTAAACCATCCGAGGCCACTGATGCCTGCCAGCAGCGCATCCACGTCGGCAGGGGTCACCTGTTTCTCGATCTTGTTGGCGCCATCGTCGCCCACGATCCGCCCATCCGGGTAGATGAAATACAGCTCGTCGATGCAGTTAGGTCCACCATTGCGCTCGTAGGTGACTACTGCCCCAGTTTGCATGGCGATTTCGGCCTGGTCCTGCCGGAAAGGCTTGAGTTCGCATCGGGCAGATCCTGGCGTGGAGGTGGTGACCGCTGTTTCACCACCTGCCGGTCCTCGGATCAGGCTGACCGCAATTACTCCGAGGACGATCGCGACGATCGCGCCGCCGCCGAGTATTAGCAAACGACGCCTGCGCATGGCTGCCGATACCGACGCCTCGCCTTCCTTTGCCTGGCCGCGGCCGCGCTTCCGAGCAGCCAGGAGGCTCTGTACGCCGATGAACATCAGCGTCAGCAGGCCGATCACGATCCTCGTCCACCAGGAGCTCAACGTTCCGTTGAACTGGATCAAGGTCTGAGTGATGCCGAAAACGAGCACGCCAAACAGCGTGCCGAATACGTACCCCACACCACCGCTCAGCGACGTGCCGCCCATCACCACCGAAGCGATGACGTCCAGTTCAACGCCATTTGCGTACAAGCCGTGACCGGACATCACATGGACGGCCAGCGCTATACCGGCCAGCGCCGAGCAAAATCCATTCAACGTGTACACCAGCACTTTGGTCGAGTTCACCGGTAGGCCCATCAACCGGGCAGATTGCTCATTCCTTCCTTCACCACCCCCGATGGCGTACACCGTGCGGCCAAACCGCCTGTAATGGGTAAGGTACATCGCTGCCGCCAGGACGACGAACCCGACGATGATGAATATCGAGACAAAATCCCCCTGTTTGGTTGAAGGATCGCTTAGCCCTGGGATCAAGATCTTGGTTCCGCCAAGGATGCGGAAGGTGCGATCCCTGATGGCGATGGCATCGTCGCTGATAAAGAAGCACAGCCCACGGGCCACCCACATGCCCGCCAGGGTGGCAATAAACGGCTGCACCTTCAGGTAGGTAATAAAGCCCCCCATCGTAGCGCCAAAAGCCATGCCCATGACCAGCATCAACAAGATGACAACCCAGGCGTTCCACCCTTCTCGCAGCAACGCGGCAGAGGCTACAGTCGTCAGCGCCATCAGGCCGCTGACCGACAGGTCGATGCCGCCCGTAAGAATGACGAGCGTCGAGCCTATGGCGCTGATCAACAGGTAGGCGTTATTTCGGAATATGTTGATGAAAACCTGTGGGTCCCGCATGGCCGGATAAAAGATCGCGCCAACCCCATAGGCAACAAAAGCCAGCAGCGCCGTGGCGACAAGCGGGATAAACCTTTGATAGGTAGACAGAAAAGCGCCTATTCTTCGCATCGCAGTCAAGCCTCTTTCTGCGCGCCGATCCTGCGGACAAGGCCTCTGACCTGTTCCGAATAGAGGAGGATCACCAAAATGACCACCACTCCCTTGATGGCCTGAAGGGCGAACGCCGGAACGCTAAGCGCATACATGGAGGTGGTTACCCCCTGCATGACCCAGGCGCCGATGATGCTGGCCAGCAGGGAGAAGCGGCCGCCCGACATCAAAGTGCCGCCGATGACGACCGCCAGGATGGCGTCCAGTTCAGTCGTCATGCCGATATTAAAGGCATCCGATGTTTTGATATTCGAGCTGGCAACCAGGCCCGCTATCCCCGCGCACAAGCCGCAGAAGGTATAGGCGAGCAGCTTGATCTTTTTTTCCTCGATGCCACTATAAAAGCTGGAGCGGGCATTGATGCCCACTGACTCTATGAACATCCCGATGGCCGTCTTGCGGGTCAGAAGCCAGGCAATTATGAAAACAAAGGCCACGATGTACAGGGAAAACGGTAGGACAATCCAGCCCTGGCCGATAAAAGCGTATGGTTCGTAAAAGATCTGAATTCTCACCCCGTTGGTGATGAGCTGGGCGATCCCACGGCCGGCGATCATCAGGATCAGCGTGCCCACCATGGGCTGGATCTTTACATAGGCCACCAACACACCATTCCACAAACCGCACAGTATGGCCACGAACAGCGTCACTAGGATCACGATCCACAGCGGTTGGTAGGTAAAGTGTGGATCGTTGATCAGCTTCATGAGGTGCGGCGGCAGTTCTGTGGCCAAAACGTACGGATTCATCAGCACAGCCGCCACCGAAGCCGCGATGGCCATTACCGCACCCACCGACAGGTCTACTCCTCCGGTGGCGATGACCAGCGTCATGCCAATGGCCAGCAGGGAAATGGTCGAACCGTTTCGCAGGATATCGATCAGGCTTCCATGCAGGTTGCCTTCCCTGACTTGAATGTTGAAAAAACCGGGAACCACGATAAAGTCAAAGAGTAGGATAAGCGCAAAGGCGATGAGTGGGAAAAAGAGCTTGCTCTCAGTTACCTTTCTCCAACTGAAGGAGGGCTTGGTCTGTCTCATGATTCACCCCCGGCCATCGATTGCATGATGACATGCTCGTCCACTTGACCGCTGAACTCCGTTATTTTTTTCCGGTCCCGCAGCACGACAATGCGGTGGCTGGTGCGCAGCACCTCTTCTAGCTCGGAGGAGATAAACACGCACGACTTGCCTTCTTCGGCGAGCGACAGCACCAGCTTCTGGATCTCGGCTTTTGCTCCAACGTCGATGCCCCTGGTGGGTTCATCCAGGATCAAGATCTGTGGGTTTGTGGCTAGCCAACGCGCCAGGATCACCTTTTGCTGATTGCCGCCGCTGAGGTTCTTGACCGGCTGATCGGCAGAGGGGGTTGCGATATTCAGCAGCTTGATGTACCTGTCCGCTGTTTCGTATTGCTGTTGCATGCTCAGATACCTGAGCCAACCCCGGCTGGCCTGGAGGGCCAGGACGATGTTCTCTCTGACCGTCAAGTCGTCTACGACGCCGGCCTCTTTTCTGTCTTCGGGACACAAGGCCACGCCTCGGCTGATGGAGGCCAGGGGTGAGAACCGCCTGACTGTATGGCCGGCCAACCTGACCGTGCCGCTGTCGGGCTTTTCGATCCCGAACAGCAATTGAGCAACCTCCGTGCGTCCCGATCCCAGCAATCCGGCGAAACCAAGCACTTCGCCGGCGTGCAGCTCCAGGTCAAGTGGCTCGACAGCACCGGTGAGACCAAATTGCTCGGCCTCGAGCAGTGCCTCCCCCTTGATCTGCTGGCTGCTCCTGAGCTTGATCTGCGACATCTCGTCGAATTCGGTCAGCTCTCGACCGATCATCTTGGCGATCAGTTCCAGGCGTGGTATGCTTGCCGTGTCAAAAGTCCCAACCAGGCTCCCATTTCTGAGGACGGTGATCCTGTCCGAGATCTCATAGACCTGGTCGATAAAGTGGGTGATGAAGATGATGGCCATGCCTTCACTTTTCAGCTTGCGCATCACCCCGAAAAGCTGTGCAGTTTCATGGATATCGAGGCTGGAAGTAGGCTCGTCCAGGATCAGAATCTTGGCGGATGAGATCTCGAGTGCCCGGGCGATGGCCGCCATCTGCTGGATGGCCACCGAATAGGAGCCCAGCGTCTGGGTCACATCAATGTCGATGTCCAGGTGCTGCAGAGCCACTTTGGCCTGGACATTCATCGCCTTCCAATGCACCCCCCCCAGCCTCTTGGGCTCCCGGCCGATCAGGATATTCTCCGCCACCGTCAGATTGGGGCACAGGTTGATCTCCTGGTAGACCGTGCTGATGCCCATCCTCTGCGCATCGAGCGGCGATCTGATGGCGACCTCTTTCCCTTCCAGGGTGATCACGCCTGCGTCCTGCTTCTCGACGCCGGTCAGCACCTTGATGAGGGTAGACTTGCCCGCGCCGTTCTCGCCCACGATAGCGTGGATCTCGCCGTGCCTAAGGCTAAAGTCTACCCTTAAGAGGGCTTGCACGCCGGGGAAGGCTTTGTCTATCCCCCGCATCTCTACAACTGTTTGGTCAGAATCTGACATGAACCACCTCTGCTATCTCTTGCACGCTGCGCAGTCCGGGTGATTCGAGGAGCGGCGTCGCGTGCACGCCGCTCCTCATGTGTTCTACAGAACTATAGGGAAAGCGGTCTCCTAGGTCTAATACTTGCGGCCGTCGGTGATTTCCTGCAGGTTCGGGTCTGTAGAGCGGAACACACCTTCCTGCGAAGGAACCCACTTGGGCAGCGACTCGCCGTTGAGCGCTTTCAGAGCAGCCTCGTAGACCTGCGGGGCGAGCAGCGGGTTGCACTCCACCGTCACGTTCAGCTCGCCGGCCAGCATGGCCTTGAAGGCGCCTGCGGTCGCATCGACAGACAGGACAAAGACATCCACACCGGGCTTGAGGCCGGCTTCCTTGAGCGCCTCGATGGCGCCCAGAGCCATCTCGTCGTTCTGCCCAAAGATGGCCTGGACGTCCTTGGTTTCCTTCAACCAGGCTTCTGTCACCTGCTTGCCTTCGGTGATGCTCCAGTTGGCGGTCTGGCTCTTGGTGACCGTGATTCCGCACTCACCCATCTTTTCGCGGAAACCCTGGCCGCGGTCCTTGGCGGCGGAGGAGCCCACGTTGCCGACCAGCTCCCAGACATTCTTGGACGCGCTGTTGGCGAGCAGGGCGCAGATTTCATCCGCGGACTTGCGCCCCTCTTCGGCAAAGTCGGAGCCGATGTAGGTGGCATACAGGTTGTCCGGCGCATCGATGCGCCGGTCCTCCAGGACGACCGTCTTGCCGGCGGCCTGGGCCTCTTTCAGCACGTCGTCCCAACCCGTCGTCTCGAGCGCGGCGAGGACGATGACGTTCACTTCCGGGTCCTGGATGAACTGGCGAAAGCCTGCCACCTGCTTGGCTAGATCGTTCTGGGAGTCGTAGAACTTGAGGGTGATGCCCAGTTGTTCTGCGGTCTCCTTGAACGAGGCGGTGTTGGCAGCGCGCCAACCGCCTTCAGAACCGGTCTGGAGAAAGCCGACCACCATGTCCTGATAGGTGTAGGTCTTTGCGGCAGCAGTCGGGACCGCTGTGGGCGGCACTGCTGTGGGCACTGCAGTAGGTTCGGCGCCGCAGGCAGTGATCACCACCATCGATAGGACCAGCAGCACTGCTAGCGCTGCCTTGAACAGATTCTTTGACACGTTCATTTCTTTCTTCCCCCTTCTCTTATTTTAGAAATCCGCTACCGAGTAAAGGGCGGTGACTATCCCGCCAGAGCTGCTCAGGCTCAACCTCATTCGTGGAGCGCTTTCCCCTCCTGCAAGCATCAGGCTGATTATAAGCATCAAGCCTTGTGGTAATAAACATCCCAACCCATATACTTGGTCAACGCCTCATTCATAGCATCTGCCACCTGCGAGCGGTTCACTGCGACGTGGTGCTCGTAGCCGTTCTCGCAGATGTAGCGGAGCAGGCCCTGGAAATCCGGGATATTGACCACCCCAAAGCCGCCAAACGTTTGTAGGGGATCGCCGGTCAGCTCACCTTCTCCCAGGTAGGCGCGGATGACCCCGTACTCGTCGTCCGTAGATACCCGGCAGTAGGTAAACGGCCCCGTCTTGACCCGACCCACTATGGTCCCATACGTGTTCTCCTTGCCCACCGTGCCGGCGATGATCGCCTGGTAAGACATCCCCGGCTCCTGGATAAAGTCGGCCGGGAGGTTGCTGCAGTGAAAGATGACCCCCTTGTCGGGATCGTCGCCATAGTTGTTGTTCCAGTCCACCAACGCGCTGGGCCTGCCGGAGGCCAGGGCCATGGCGTACATGCCGATGGCGCCGGTGATGTCGGCCTCGCATGCGCTGGGCTTGAGTGCGTTGCTCATCATGCTCATCACCGCGCAGGGGACGACGCCAAAATACTCTTCCATGGCCGTCCAACACTGCACCGCCGTGGCTACCAGCCTGTTTTCCTCCATCCAGCGCTCCGTCACCAGTGCAAACTTGGCCATCTTGAGCAGCGCCTCCGGGGGGATGCTCCTGGTAGGGACATAGCCCTTGATGGCGTCCAGTTTATCGCGAACGGCCGGATCGTCGGCTGCCAGGCGGTTGGCCCGGCCAAAGGCCTCCGAAAGGTCCATGACTTCGACACTGATGCCGGCCTTTTCCAGCAGCTTTTCGCTAAACCGCACCGTGATAAAAGCTGCCGGCCGGGCGCCCAGCATGCCAAATCTGGCCCCCCGCAGGCCGCGCACTATGCGGCAGGTCCCGGCAAACTGGCGCAGATCCTGGCGAAAGCTGTCCGAATCGGGGGACACGGTGTGCAGTGTGGTGAGGGTGTAAGGGATGCCGTATTGCCACATGTTGTTGCATGCCGACATCTTGCCGCAGAAGCTGTCTCGCCGCTCGGCAATCGTCATCTTGCCGGTTTCGTCGGGGAAAGCCTGGATCAGCACCGGCACATTCAACTCTGCCATCCGGATGGTATTCGCCACCGCCCGTTCGTCGCCGAAATTGGGCAGGGTCACCAGGATGCCGTCGATCTCTGCCCGGTGCGCCTGGAACAATGCGGCGCACTTTTCTGAGTCCTGGAGCGTCTCGACCGAACCAAAGGGGGTGTCTGTCGTGTTGAGAGCGATTACCTCAATCCCTTCCTCTGCCAGCACGCGCAACACCTCTTGCCGGCCCGTCTCGCACAGATGGTCGGGAAAGAATCCTCGATTGCTAACGATAAGGCCCAAAGTGATTTTGTCCATTCTCTTCTCTCCAAACGAGATTCAGCTTTAACTCGGTACGTGCCCCCGCTTCGATCCCAGCCGGCCTACGGAGCTCTCCCGGACGATCAGCTCCGGGCGAAGGGAGATCGATCGAGGTTCAAAAACCACCTGCTCGTCGTGGCCCGCTTCAACGGCCCGGACCAGCTCCTGTACGGCGGTGCAGCCAAGGTTTCGCAGATCCTGGTACACCGTCGTGAGTGGAGGCCAGTAGTGGGCCGTCTCCGGTAGGCCGTCAAAGCCGACGACGGCCAGGTCGTGGGGGACCTTGATGCCCTGCCGGCACGCCATTTGCAGCACGCTCAGCGACATCTGG
>JAFGOG010000267.1 GCA_016926595.1 Anaerolineae bacterium | reverse complement strand
CACTACGACGAGCAGAACCCGTTTCATAGACATCGCACCTGACCCTCCTTCTGCAAAGAAGATGCACACTGTCTGTTTGCCAGTTATTCTCCGACACTCCCCTTGAGTGGCGCAAGCGTTGGAGGATAAAGTCTCCGGTGATCGTGAAAAACGAGCATCCGATCGTTCAGAGACTCGACTTTGAAGTAGACAGCCCGTCTGTTGCGGCCTGCTTTGGGTGGTCTTCAATGTGAGCTGCTAGGTTGGCCGCCTCCCTATACTAATCTGCCAATGGATTTATTAGCGAGATTTCTAAAATCGATCAGCCGCCAAGCAACTGCTCGATCTCGTAAATCAAGAACGGCAGGTTGGGTCGGGTGAACGACAACTCTGGCGCGGGGACACGATGGTGCTTGATGTCTGGAGAGATGTGCTTGTGATGGGGATCTGTAACAGCCAATGACGAGTCATTCGGATGAGGGAAGGAATCGTACCAGTAAAGCTTGTCCTTGCCTGGATAGCGCGCCTGGCAGTATTCGGCAGCGGATGGAAAATCAGGGATTTCCAGCGTAGCGTGAGAACGGGAAACCTCGTAGCCATAACCCTCGATGACCCCCAACTCAAAGTTGAGGTACTCCTGCACACACAGAACAAGATCCCGATCGAAAAAGAGCATACCCTCTGCCCGGCCAAACAGCTCGCCGGAAGGAATGTAGACCAACGTGGACCGGCGTATGGCGGGGAAGCGCTCGGTCAGGCTATAGATGAAGGCCTGATATGCCTCTGGCGAGGAGAGAGGCTCAGGCATGAACCGGCTCCAGGTTGGCCTTGATCTGAAGGACCACCGGCTGGCGGGCAATCAGTTGCCGGTACTTTTCGTCCAGGCTCAGCCAGGTCTTGTATAGGGCCAGCCACTCGATGAATTCCATGCGATACTCGTCCAGCGCATCGAACTCTTCCAGGTCGCCGTGCATCATTGCCTCGTAGAACTCGGGCGACTTGACGCCAAACCTGGTTTCAAAGCGGCCCAGTTCTGCTTCCAGCTTGCTCAAATCTTTCACCAATTTGGTTAGCGCCGTCATTTGTCACCCCCTCTCCGTGTAGAAATGGTCCGGGAATAGGCTTCGAACATTGCAGAGTCTATTATACTCCTGCCCGGTGCTCCGGTCAAGCCGGGGAGAAAACCAAAAAAGCCCTGCCAACGCAAGGCAGAATCCGACGAGCTCATGACAACCATCCAGGCAAACACCCTGGAAAGTAGAGCTTCAAAACAGCGACGCAGTGGTAGCGTACCTGCTTCCCAAGTAGGCTGTCGTGGGTTCGAATCCCATCACCCGCTCTAAAAGATGCCTTTGCCGCTCCATGGCAGGAGCGGCAAAGGCATCTTTAATGCCCGTTCGCCGCCGGCAGGGAAAAGTAAAAGAGGCTGCCCTGCCCCGGGGCGCTCTCCACGCCGACCTCGCTGCCCAGCCTGTCCGTGATGCGCCGGACAATGGACAGGCCAAGGCCGTGCCCGTGGCCATTGCCCAGTTGCTGGAACTCGGCAAAGAGCCGGGCCTGTTCCTCGGGCGCCAGGCCCGGCCCATCGTCGCGCACCCAGAAGCGGACCATGGGCACGCCATCCCGGTAGGTAACCTGATGGTCGGCGCCGAGCGTCACCTGCGGCCTGGCGCCATTGTGGCCCGGCTGGCCGTAGCGGATGGCGTTGCTGAGGTAGTTGGTCCATACCGCTTCCACCCAGGGGCCGTGGCCCATCGCCGAGGGCCATTCCTGGGGGCAGATCACTTCTGCCCGATGTTTCTTGATCATGGCCTCGAGCCGGGCCCGGGCGCCACGCACGATTTCGGCCATGTCGAGGGGAACGATCTCGATCTCACCCTGCTGGCGCGTGGTGGCCAGCAGGAGCAGCGCTTCGACGATCGAGGCCAGCTTGTGTCCCGTGCGCACCATTCTCGTCACGCTCTCGCGCATGCCGTCGAAATCGTGGTCATCCAGGCACAAGGCCGCCAGCTCGCCCAGGTTCACGAGGAGCGCCAGGGGGGATTTCAGATCGTGGGCCACGGTGCGGGCAAAGGCATCCAGCTCCTGGTTGCGCGCCTCCAACTCGGCCGTGCGCTCGCGCAGGAGCCGCTCGACGCGCTCGCGCTCGCGAATCTCGCACTGCAGGGCCTCGTTGGCTGCGCATAGTTCGGCGACGCGCTCCGCCACTTGTGCTTTGAGCAGGTCATTCATCTACTTTCTACTCCTGGCATACCCCCTGAACAGTAATGTGCTATTGTCTGCCCAGCATGCGTTCTAGAATTGCTCGATCCGGGCCGCATCGTACTCGTCCAGAAAGATCATGCTGTCCTGGAGACCGGTCATATCGAGGACCTCCCGCACACACGCTCGGACGCCGATCAGGTAGATATCGACTTGCGGCCCCAGCTTGAGTTGGGCAAAGATCAGAACGCGTACCCCTGCACTGCTTATATACCCCACATCCTGCATGAGCAGGGCTACTCTCCTGGCATTTTGGTCGGCAGCGTTTTCTATGCACTCCTTGAACTGTGGCGCCGTGTGCGGATCTATTTCTCCCTCAAGGGTGATCTTGGCCACTACTCTATTGATCATTTCGACAGTTGTGTGGAACGCCATTTTGGATCTCCTTTCTTTTCCCCAAGATGGGAATGGCCCGATTGTAGCAAACTATCGTAACGAAAACGTAACGAGATGCGGCAACTGGGCCGCAAAAACCGATCCTCCCCCATCCTGCTGCACACCTGGCAGGTCGTGCGAACTGGGGTTCGCCTGAGACCTGCCAGGTGTGCTCTTTTCCGCGAGACGATTGTGGAGCGGTTTAGAACCCTCCCATGACCAAAGGCAGATAGTAGCGGTAGGGTGCAGGCGACAGGGTCGCCTGCACCGGCCCGTGGAGCGCCGCCCCGCCGTGCGCGTCCACCGCTTCCAGCCAGTAGGTGTAGGCCACGCCGGGCGTGACTCCCTCGTCCAGCCAGGTGTAGACGGCGCCGGCCGGGCTGCCCGGATTCTGGCCGGGGATGAGGGCTGCGTTGAGGCGCACGCGTTCGCCTGCCGCAGCCTGGCGGTAGAGGTGGAAGCCCAGGTTGTCCAGCTCGCTGACCGTCTCCCAGGCCAGGCGGATGGCGCGGCCGTCGGCGGCGGCGGTGAAGGAGGCCAGGGTGACGGCGGTGGGGGTGTTGTCCTCCACCGCCCAGTCGGAAAGCTGAGTGACATTGTCGCGCGTGACCGAGGTGTTGGCCACATAACTGTCCGCGGCGCAATCCCAGGTTGCGCCGGTCCAACGGCAGACCGTATCGCCATTATCGGCGCCGGCCCAGGGCAGGGTGACGTTGAGGCTATAGTCCGTTGTCGCTGCCGTGGATTGGTCGCTCTGCAAGCCATCGAACTGCCAATACTTGCCGGTCTCGAGGGCGCTGGTGGCTTGCGGGTGGTGGTGGGGAATGTCTGTGACGCGCAAGCAGTCCAGATCGCTCCCGTCGTCGGTGACGTTGAGGATGACGTTGCCCGGGAAGGTATAGTTCGCCGGTTCGAGGGCGGCCTGGATGCCGCACTGCACCCAACCCAGCTCGAAGGCTCCGATGTCACAGGTTGCTGTGCCGTCGGCATCGCCATCCATGGGGCGGGTGGCGCCGCGCTGGTCGGTCGTGACGGTGCAGGTGCCATGATCAAGGGCGGGGCTGCCCGTGTGCAGGGCGTGGGTGGGGGTGGGGCCGCCGTTGTCGGCCAGGGCAGCCAGGTTGGGGTTGGTGTTGACCACGTCGCCCGTCGCGGCAAAGCCACACGAGTTGCCGCTGTCCAGGTTGTAGCCGCTCGACACGATCCCGCCGTTGCCGCTGTGGCTGCAGTTGGCGGCGGTGCCGACCGTTTCGGCCACGATGGTGTTGCTGAGCGTGACCGTGCCCGTGACATTGTAGATGGCGCTGCCGGCCGCTGTCGAGGGGTTGTTGTAGAGCGTGACACTATCCAGGATCACGTCGCCGCCGGCCGTCGAATAGCCGGGGTAGGGCGCGTTGGCGATGGCGCCGCCGCCGCCGGCGGTGGCGCTGTTCTGGCTAAAGGTGCTGTTGCGCGCGCTGAACGTCGCCGGGCCCATGTAGGTCTGGTAGAGACCGCCGCCGCTGGGGGCGCTGTTGTAGGCGACGGTTGACCGTTCGAGCGCCATCGTCGAAGCGGTGTGCACCAGGCCACCCCCGGCCATCGTCGCCGTGTTGCTCAAAACAACCGTGTCGGTCATCACCAGCGAGCCCTGGTTGAGTATGCCGCCGCCGATCATGGCCGAGTTGCCCTCGATCCGCACGCCATCGAGCGCCACTGTTCCGCCTTCATTGTTGATGGCGCCGCCGGTGGCCAGCTCGGTGGGGTGGCTCACCACGTTATCGCACAGGATGGTGTTTTCAACCGTCATGGTGGACCGGTTCGCGATGCCGCCGCCGCCGCGCGCCTGGTTGTTGCAGATGCGGCTGTTGCGGATGGTGACCAGGCCACTCCGGTTCAGGATGCCGCCGCCGTGCTCGGTTGAGGTATTGGTCACGATCTGCGTGTTGTTGATCGTGACCGTGGCGCTATAGATCAGAAAACCGGCGCCACCCTGCTCGTCCCCTGAAGACGGGCTGCCCCCGGCCACAGTCAGGTTCTCGACCGTCGCAGCGATGTCCTGGGTGATATAGAACACGCGGCCGTTGCCGTCCGCATCCAACGTGGTTGGATGTGCCACCGCGTCAGGCGCCGCCAACCAGTCGGTCGTGGTATGGCCGCCCTGCACAGTCACGCTCCGGGTGATATAGGCGGTCTGGGTGTGCCACTCGGTCACCTGCACCCCCACGCACGTTCCCGCCAGTTTGACGGTGCCGCCGGTGCTGACTGCATCGAGCGCGGCCTGCACGGCGCCGGCGTCGCTGCTGGCAAAGTCGGTGGTGTTATCCCCATCGATCTCGGCAAAGCAGGCGGGTGGGATGATGATCGGGTTGACCGTGACTGTGACCGTAGCCACGTTGGAGGTGTCCCAGGTCACGGGCTTTTGGTTCAGCCAGACTTCGCTGTACTGGTTGTAGTGGGCAACGACAGCATCCAGCGCGCCGTCGCCATTCACGTCACCCAGCTCCACGTCGTAGGCGTAGCGGTAACTGGTACTGAAGCTGTCGTGGACGCTTGTGCCCAAGTCGCCGGGTGTGCCACCCTGCGCACCGCCCTGGTTCAGCCACACTTCCTTGTCGCCGTTGTAGTTAGCCAGGATGACGTCCAAGTCGCCATCCTCGTCCAGATCTCCCAGGTCCACTTCATAGGTGGTACCGCTGCCAAAGCTGTCTGCAGGGGCAGTGCCAAAGTCGCCGGATGTGCCGCCCTGCGCCCCGCCCTGGTTCAGCCACACTTCCTGGGGCT
>JAFGOG010000266.1 GCA_016926595.1 Anaerolineae bacterium | reverse complement strand
GCCGTCATGGCCCGCCTGCTCGCCGCCGTTCGCGACGCCGGCCAGCCGCTGTCCTGCCTCTACCCATTTCGCGAGTCGTTCTACGAGCGGCTTGGGTATGTCACATTTCCCCTGCCGCGCACGGCCAAGCTGACGCCGCTGAGCCTGCTGCCTTTGCTGGAGCAGGACCTGGGCGGCCAGGTCGATCTCGTGCTGATCAGTGACGGTTATGACACTTACCGGGGGTATTTGCAGGCATTGCGCCAGCGCACCCATGGTATGGCCCTCTTTGACCACCCTGACCGGTTCAGTATCGGGCGCAACGCGTTCTGGCTGGCGCTGGCCAGGGTCGGCGGCCAAGTGGCGGGCGTGATGCTGTACGATCTCAAGGGCCAGGAGGTGGCCGAGTTCACTCTGCGCGCCCTCCGCTTCTACTATGACACCGGTCAGGGCAAGTACCTGCTGCTGCAATGGATCGCGCGCCACGCCGACCAGGCGCAAAAGGTCGAGTTCTCTCTTGCCCCCTTTGAGTCGCCAGAGACGTGGCTGGCCGACATCAAGGTCACCACCGAATCCGACATCCGTGCCCCGATGGGCCGTGTCGTCGACGTGGCCGGGCTCGGCGGGATGCAAACCGGACCAGGCCGCTTTGCCGCACGGGTGACCGATCCGCTGTGCCCCTGGAACGAAACCGCCTGGCAGTTCGAGACGGTCGAAGGCCTGCTCCGGGTCGGCGCCACTGTCGAGGCTGAATGCGACCTGTCTATCCAGGGGTTAACCGCGCTGGTCTATGGCACCCACGATCCGGGCGATTTCGCCATCCGAGGCTGGGGTGATCCCACGCCCGAGGTGCAGGAAACGATGCGGGCGATCTTTCCACCGCTGACACCGCATTTACACGAGAGGTTCTAGCATCTATGCGCGCACCCACATAGGGGTGTGCGGCTGCGCGCCTCCTTTCCCCGCAAAGGCAGATTCCCCGTATTTTGATCTTGGCTTTCTGGGACCAAGATCAAAAGACGGAGCCGAGCAGGATTGCCCCCTGGCCTGACCTGTGGTAAAATAGGCCGCGGCCTTTGTGTGCGGCCACACATGCGATCGGACAGGTCCAAGATGAGCAGTCGGCTACTGGCGACAAAGCTATATGTTCCGCCCATTCGCCCGGAGATGGTGTCGCGCCCACGCCTGATCGAGCGGCTGAAAGCCGGGCTGCACTGCAAGCTGACCCTCGTCTCGGCCCCGGCCGGCTTTGGCAAGACCACACTGTTGAGTGAATGCGCCATACGCTGCGGCTGGCCCGCTGCCTGGCTCTCGCTGGACAAAGGCGACAACGACCCGGGACGCTTCTGGGCTTATTTCGTCGCCGCCCTCCAGACGATCCCCGAGCTCCACGCTACCGGCGCAGGCGAAACAGCCCTGGCCCAGCTCCGTCCCGCCGGGCTCGCGACGGGAGGGAGCGGAGCGAGTGCAGCCGCACCGGTCTCTCTCGAAACAGCCCTGACCAGCCTGGTTAACGACATCGCGGCCACCGGCCCATCTCCCTTTATCCTCATCCTCGACGACCTGCACCTGGTCGCCGAGCGGCAGATCCACGATGGGCTCGTCTTTTTACTGGAGCACCTGCCCCCACAATTGCACCTGGCCATTTCCAGCCGCGCCGATCCTCCCTGGCCCCTGGCCCGGCTGCGCGCTCGCGGGGATGTGGCCGAGCTGCGCGCCCAGGATCTGCGTTTCACCTCTGAGGAGGCGGCGGCGTTCCTGAACAAGGTCATGCACCTGGACCTCTCGCCCGAGGATATCGCCGCCCTCGACGCCCGCACCGAAGGCTGGATCGCCGGCCTGCAAATGGTGGCCATCTCGATGCAGGGCCGGAAGCGGACGCACGGCGCCGCAGGCCTATCCAGTTTTATCAAGGCGATCACTGGCAGCCATCGCTTCATCCTCGATTACCTGGTCGAAGAGGTGCTCGAGCAGCAGCCGCCTGATCTCCAGGCGTTTCTGCTCAAGACCTCTGTCCTCGATCGCCTGACCGCGCCACTGTGCGACGCCGTGGCCGGCATCGACGACAGCCAGGCGGTCCTGGTCCGGTTGGAACAGGCCAACCTGTTCCTAATGCCCCTGGACGACGACCGGAGGTGGTACCGCTATCACCATCTATTCGCCGATTTGCTTCACGCCCGCCTGGAACAACACTCGACGCCACAGGAGATCGCCTCGCTGCACCGCCGGGCCGGCGACTGGTACGAGGACAACGATCTGATCGCCGAGGCGGTGAGCCACGCCCTGTCGGCAGGTGACGTCGACCAGGTAGCCCGCCTGGTCGAGCGAAACGCCCTGGCGGCGTTGTACCAGGGACAGGTGACCACGGTCGTGGGCTGGCTCGACGCGCTGCCCGGCGAGGTGGTCTGTTCCCGACCCTGGCTGTGCATCGCCCACGCCTGGGTCCTGGCCTCCACCGGCCGGTGGCACGCCGTCACCGCCGCGCTCCAGGACGCCGAACGGGCCGGGCGCCAGGCTTCCCAACCGGAAGCGGAGCGCATCGCGGCCCACATCCTCGCCCTCCGTACCTACGCCACGGCTATCGAGGGTGACCTGGACAGGACCAAGAAGCTTGCCCGCCAGGCCCTCGACCGCCTGCCCCGTGAGGACCTGCCCGTGCGCAGCCTCGTCACCCTGCTGTTGGGCTCTGCCCTTCGCTACAGCGGCGAGCTGTCGGCAGCAGCCGGGGTTTGGACCAACGCCTTTGAGGCCAGCCGGGCAGCCGGCGACAGCTGTGGCGCTTTGTCTCTGCTTTCCGCCCTTGCCGCCACCCAGATCGAGCAGGGACGGCTCAGAAAAGCGGCCGCCAACAGCCGCGAGGCGCTCCGGCTCGCCGACGAGCATGCCGGGCGCGGCGGGCAGCCGTTCCAGTTCCTGGGTCCCGTGCATGCCCGCCTCAGCGCCCTCTACCGGGAGTGGAACGACCCGCAGGCCGCCGTCTACCATGCCCGCCAGGGCCTCGCCCTGAGCGAGTCGTGGGGCCACCTGGAGGCGGTGGTCACCGGTCACGAGACCCTGGCCTATGCCCTCCAGGCGGCCGGCGACGCCGACGCGGCCCTCGAGGCCATGCACAAGGCCAGGCAAGCCTCAGCAGGCCTGTCGGCCTGGTACGAGGCCAGGACGGCCGCCGACCAGGCGCGGCTGTGGCTCATCCTCGGCGACGTTGCGGCGGCGGCCCGCTGGTCCGACGACGCCACCGGGTTGGAAGCCGAGACGGCTCCCAGCTTTGACCGCCTGCCCGACTATTTGACCAAGGCGTGGACCCTGATCGCCCAGAACAGGCCCGGCCGCGCCCTTGACCTGTTGGCCCGCTTGTCAGCCATGATCGACGCCGCCGGCGCAGCCGGCTTTTTGATCGAGTCTCTGGTCCTGCGGACGATGGCACTGCAGGCCCGGGGCGAGCTTGAATGGACCGTCTTTCCCCTGGAGCACGCTCTTTTCCTGGCCGAGCCCGAAGGCTATGTCCGCACCTTCATCGACCACGGCCAGTTGATGGTCGAGCCCTTGACCGCCATCCTCGCCGAACAGCAGCAAGGCCGCCCCGCCGCCGCCTGGCGCATCTCCCCCGCCTATATCCTCACCCTGTTATCCGCCCTTGGGGAGAAGCTCGAAGAGACCCCTTTGACGACGGCGGCCGCGGCGCAGCCGAGCAGGAGGGGACAAGATTCGAAATCCAAAATCCCCCTCATCGAGCCCCTGAGCGAGCGCGAGCTAGAGGTCCTGCACCTCTTGTCCACCAGCCTGTCCACGCCCGAGATCGCCGACGAGCTCTTTATCTCGGTGAGCACCGTCCGCACCCACATCAAAAACATCTATGGCAAGCTGAACGCCCACAACCGCATCGGCGCCGTCGAGCGCTCGCGCGAGCTGGGCCTGCTCTAGATCCTTCCGGAAGAGCCTGGACCTTGGGCCGGCTTGACACCGACCCATCATCGTGTATAATGGCCCCTGGATACTCATCCTGTGAATATCCAGGATCTGACTAGAGGGTGGAGTCTATGTCGCGCGACGATGCAGCTTTGCCGCAGCCGGTGCTGCTGGGTTTTTTGATGCCGGGCCCCCGGCACGGCTATGAGCTGTACCGGGAATTTAGCCGCGACCTGGGGCGGGTGTGGCGCATTGGCCTCAGCCAGCTCTACGCTCAGCTCAAACAACTGGAATCGGCCGGGCTGGTAGAGGTCCGGATCGAGCCCCAGCCCAACCGGCCAGCCCGCAAAGTGTACCACTTGACCGCAGCAGGGCGCGAGGCCTTTTTGGATTGGGTCAGCCAGCCGGCGTCCCACCTGCGCCACATGCGATTGGACCTGCTTGCCAGGCTCTACTTTTTTCGCTACCTGTCGCTGCCAGGCCTGGCCCAGCTCGTCGCCCGGCAGAAGGCGGTCTGCCAGGAGCAGGCTGAGCGCTTTGGCCGCCTCGCGGCAGAGACCGACGACGACTTTGGCCGCCTGGTTCTGGAGTTCCGAAAAGGGCAGATGGAGGCAGCCACCCGGTGGCTGGACCGATGCCTGGAGGTTCTGTGTCCATAAAGAGGTCCCCTGGAAGGAGAACTAATATGCGCCGCTCACCCGCTTTTCTGTGCACGCTTTTGATCCTGTCGGCAGCCGTGCTCCTGGCAGCCTGTGGCGTCACACCCAGCCCACAGCCAGCCCAACCCGTCGAGCCGACGCCAGCGGCAGGGACGATCGCCATCGTGGATGCGCTGGGGAGGGAGGTCCAATTCGCCGATCCGCCCCGGCGTATCGTCGTCGCCGGCAAGAGCACGCTGACGATCGTCAACACCCTGTACATGTTCCCCGAGACCAAGGAGCGCCTGGTGGCCCTCGTGATCGGCAAGCAGCCCGTCGGCGACTTTGTCCGCCTGATAGACCCCAGCTTTGATCAGAAGGCGATTCTCGACGTCGAGGCCGGGCCGGAGCAGATCGCGCCTTTTATGCCCGACGTCGTGGTGCTGCGCAGCTTTATGGCCGAAAAGCTGGGCCAGGCGCTCGAACAGCTCAGCATCCCCCTGGTCTATGTTGACCTCGAAACGCCCGAGCAATATTTTCGCGACCTGGCGACGCTCGGCCGGCTGCTCGGCAATCCAGCCCGGGCGGAGGAGATCCGGGCCTTTTACCAGGCGCGCCTGGACGAGGTCGACGTTGCCCTGCAGGGACTGGACGACAGCCTCAGGCCCCGCATCCTGATCGTGCAGTATACCGAGCAGGGCGGCGCCGCGGCCTTGAACGCGCCGTCCGCATCCTTTATCCAGACGACGGAGGCCGAGCTGGCCGGTGCGCTGCCGGTCTGGAAAGAGGCGGCGCAGGGGGGCGGCTGGACCGTGGTCAACCTGGAACAGATCGCGGCCTGGAATCCCGATCAGATTTTTGTCATAGCTTACCAATCCGAACCAGAGCAGGTGGTGGACAAGCTGCGGACGGATCCGGGCTGGCAGGGCCTCAAGGCTGTGCAGGATGGGCAGGTCTATGCCTTCCCCGGCGACGTCTTTAGCTGGGATCAGCCCGACCCACGGTGGATCCTAGGAACCACCTGGCTGGCCGGCAAGGCGCACCCCGACCGTTTTCCCGGCCTGGAGATCAAGGAGCAGGCAGCCCGCTTCTTTGAGCAGATGTACGGCATGGACCAGGCCTCTGTCCGCGAACAGATCCTGCCGATCCTAAAGGGAGACGTCGAGTGACGGCAGCCGAGAGCCGCGAGCCGGAAACGCCCGTTTCCCTCCTCGGCCCCGGATCGCGCTTGGCCATCATCCGCGCCGCGGCCGGCGCCTTTTACCGCCGCCCCTTCCTGTTCCTGGGGTTGGCCTTCCTGGCGATCCTGGCCCTGTCACTGCTGGTCGGCCGCTACCCCGCCTCGCTGTGGCTCTCGCCAGCCCGCCTGTGGCAAGACGAAATGGCGCGCCAGTTGGTGTTCAACCTGCGCCTGCCGCGCATCCTGGCCGCCTGCCTGCTGGGGATGACCTTGGCCGCCTGCGGCACCGTGTTACAGATGATCTTTCGCAACCCCCTGGTCGAGCCCGGTTTCCTGGGAGTATCGCAGGGGGCCGCTTTCGGCGCTGCCTTGAGCATCATCTACCTGGGCGCCGCCCCTCTGCTCATGGAAGCGACGGCAACCCTGTTTGCCTGCCTCGGCATGGCCCTCTCTTACCTGCTGGCGCGGCGCATCCGCTACGGCGGCTGGATCCTGCGCCTGATCCTGGCCGGCATCGCCGTCTCTGCCCTATTCTCCTCGGGCGTGGGGGCGCTCAAATACCTGGCCGATCCCCTCACCCAACTGCCGGACATTGTCTTTTGGATGCTGGGCGGCCTGTGGGGCGTGACCTGGACCGACGCCGTCTACCTCCTGCCGCTCGCCATCCCCGGCTTGGTTGTGATTTACCTGATGCGGTGGCGGCTCAACCTGCTCTCCCTGGACGACGAAACCTCTTTCTCTCTGGGCGCGGCGCCGGGGCGCGAGCGGACACTGCTCCTGGTCGCGGCCGTCGCCGCTACCTCCGCCGTGGTGGCCGTCGCCGGGGTCGTGGGCTGGATCGGCCTGCTCATACCACACATGGCCCGGCGGATCATGGGCGCCGATGCGGTCAAGGCTCTGCCCGCCGCCCTGCTGCTGGGTGGAGCCTTTGCCCTGGCCTGTGACACCCTGGCCCGGACGCTGATGACCGGCGAAATCCCGCTCGGCATCATCGCCTCCTTCTTTGGGGCTCTCCTGTTCGCGGCCATGATGCTGAGCGGCAATGTCCGGGTGCAGCGATGAGCCAAGACCCGCGGTCTGGGGCGCTCATCTCCCTATCCGGGCTGTCGTTCCACTATGGCAGCTCGCGGCGCCAGATCCTGTCTGGCATGTCGCTCGAGATCCCCGCAGGCGCGATTACCGCCATCCTTGGCCCGAACGGATCGGGCAAGACCACGCTGCTGCGCCTGATTTTGGGCCTTTTGCGACCACAGCAGGGCGAGATCCTGATCGCCGGCCGTCCCCAGAGCAGCTACTCGCGGCAGGAGCTAAGCCGCCTGATCGGACTCGTGCCCCAGCAGGAGCACATCCCGTTCGACTTTACGATCCTGGAGTATGTGCTGATGGGCCGCGCGCCCTACCTCGGGCCGCTGGAGATGCCGGGCGAGGAGGATTGCCGGGCGGCGCAGGCTGCAATCGCCACGGCAGGGCTGGCCCACCTGCACGATCGCTCCCTGCCCAACCTGAGCGGCGGCGAGCGCCAATTGGCCACCCTGGCCCGCGCCCTGGCGCAAAAGCCGCGCATCCTGCTGCTGGACGAGCCAGCCGCCCACCTGGACCTGGGCAACAGGAGCCGCCTCCTGGAGATCATGCGCGCCCTGGCCGCCGAAGGCATCACCCAGATCTTGACCACCCACGATCCCAACCTGGCCGCCTCGGCCGCCGGCTTTGCCGTCCTGGTCCGCCATGGCCAGCTTCTCGACGCCGGCCCCACCGCCGCCATCCTGACCCCCGAAGGGCTGTCCGCTACCTATGGCGTCCCCGTCCAGGTCTTCCAGGTTAACGGCAGGCCGGTCATCCTGCTCCCCGTCGACGGCCAGCACTCCACAGCGCCTCGTCCTACGCCGGAACGCATTACCTAGACAGCCAGACGCGCCCCAAGCCGGCGGCTCGAAGCGCAAGAGCGGGCAGATGCGGGCCGCGCCTCGCTTGACGAGGTTTCCACCCCAGGCTCCTGCACTGACTTGACACACCACGCTCAACCATGTTACACTGCCTGCCGGTCCAAGCCAAGGCTCGCGCCTCAGCGGGTCCTAATCGACGACAAGGAGAGCACTGTGAAAAAGGACATACGCTCTGGCCGCTTCCTGGCCACCCTGACCCTTTTAGCTCTGCTGCTGCCCCTTTCTGCCCTGCCCGGCCCACAGGCCCGGGCCTGGAGCCTCACAGCCGACACCACCGCGCCAGCGCCTGTGGCCAACCTGGTCGCCTACGCCGGAACCGCGCCCGGCGCGGTCGAGCTCTCCTGGATCGCACCTGGCGACGACGGCACGACGGGCACGGCGTCGGTCTACATCGTCCGCTGCAACACGGCGCCTATCACCGAAGACAACTGGGCCGGCTCGACAGACGTCGCTGGCGAGCCCACCCCCGGCGCGGCCGGCAGCGTAGAGAGCATGACAGTGTCGGGCCTGGAGCCGGGCCGGCTCTACCACTTGGCCCTCAAGACGCAGGACGAGGCGCCCAACACGTCGGGCGTCTCCAACAGCCCCCTGGCGCGCGCCGCGAGCTCGCCCAACGCCGTCTACCTGCCGCTCGTGGCCCGCTCGTTCACCGGGGCGCCGCCTGTTATCCCCGATACCACCGAGGTCCTGTCCGATTCGACGACCCAGTACCTGACCGAAGTGTCAGGCGGCGGCGCCACCTTTACCTTCAGCCAGTCGACGCCCGAGCTGGATGAGCTCGAGCCAGGGGACATCATGGCCGGGGCGGCGTCGGAGAACGCGCCCTTTGGCTTTCTGCGCAAGGTCACGACGGTGACGCCCTCCGGCGGCCAGGTGATCGTCAACACCACAGCCGCCACCATCGAAGAGGCGGTCGAAAGCGGCTCCCTGCACGTCAGCCGGGTGCTGACCCCGGAGGATATCGGCGGCGGTGCCCTGGCCAAGGGCGTCACCCTGTCTGCCGAGCCGCGGCCAGAAGGCGGGCTCTACTTTGTATACGCGCTCGAGGAAGTGGTACTCTACGACGCCGACGGCGACCCCGGCACGACCTACGACCGGATCGTCGCCAACGGCAGCATCCGCCTGGAGCCATGGTTCGACTTTTCCCTGGAGGTGGACTGGTTCCACCTCGAGGAGCTGTCCTTCATCGTCGGCGCCGACGACACGGCCGACCTGGAGATCTCTTCCGAAGTGGAGGTTCCACTGATCAAGAAGGAAAAAGAGATCGCCGAGCACACCTTCAGCCCGATCACAGTCCTGATCGGGCCCTTCCCAGTAGAGATCGTGCCGGTGCTGAATGTCAACGTCGGCGTGGACGGAAGCGTGCACGTCGGGGTCAGCGCCGGCGTGAGCCAGGAGGCAGCGCTGCGGGCGGGACTCCGGTACGCCGACGAAACCTGGAGCCTGATCTCCGAGTTCTCGAACGAGTTCCACTACAGCCCGCCCGAGCTGTCCACTACGCTGGACCTGAAGGGGTACGCCGGGGCGCAGCTCTCGCTCATGCTGTACGGCGCGGCCGGCCCCTACGCCAAGGCCAACGCCTACCTGGAGCTGGAGGCCGACCCATCCGCCACGCCCTGGTGGCAGCTCTACGGCGGGCTGGAGGTGCCGGTCGGAGTTGAGATCGAAATCTTTAGCCACCAGATCGCCGGCTACGAGGCCACGGTGATCGACTACCGCCTGCCGCTCGCCCAGGCCCAGGACAACAACCCGCCCGCCGGGCCGGCCGATCCCGCGCCGGTGAACGGCGCCGCCCACCAGGGCCTGAGCACCGACCTGGCCTGGACCGGCGGCGACCAGGACGGCGACGCGGTCACCTACGACGTCTACTTTGAGGCCGGCGACCCGGCGCCCGATGCGCTCGTCTCGGCCGGCCAGCCCGGCACGACCTACAACCCCGGGACGCTGGCCCCGGACACCACCTACTACTGGCGCATCGTGGCCGAGGACGAGCACGGGGCGACCACGGCGGGGCCGGTGTGGTCCTTCGCCACCGGAGCCTCGACCAACAACCCGCCCTACGTGCCCTCCAACCCGTCGCCGGCCGACAGGGCGACCGGCCAGGAGGTGGACGTTGACCTGGCCTGGAGCGGCGGCGACCCCGACGGCGACGCCGTGACCTATGACGTGTACCTGGAGGCCGGTGACAGCACGCCCGACCTGCTCGTCTGTGACGACGCGCCGGCGGCGGCCTGTGACCCAGGGACGCTCCCGGACGACACGCTCTACTACTGGCAGGTGGTGGCGACGGACGGCTACGGGAGTAGCATATCCGCTGGGGTGTGGAGCTTCTCGACAGGCGCCGGCGGCCCTCCCCCCGAAGGCATGGTCCTCATCCCGTCGGGTGAGTTTCAGATGGGTTGCGATCAGAACAACCCGAGCGAGTTATGCTACCCTGACGAACTACCGCTGCACGCCGTCTACCTGGATGCGTACTACATCGACATCACCGAAGTGACCAACGTCCGGTACGCACAGTGCGTCGCCGCCGGCGCGTGCAATCCGCCGCTGCACAACTACTCCTACACCCGCCCCTCTTACTACGACAACCCGGAGTTCGCCGACTACCCGGTGCTCTGGGTTTCCTGGTACGACGCGACCGACTACTGCACCTGGGCCGGCAAGCGCCTGCCCACCGAGGCCGAATGGGAGAAGGCGGCACGGGGCAGCGCCGACACGCGCATGTATCCCTGGGGGGACGAAGCCGCCGACTGCTCTCGGCTGAACTGCATCCACTCCGGCTATTGGTGCGTGGGCGATACCAGCCGGGTGGGCAACTATCCCACGGGCGCCAGTCCCTACGGCGTGCTCGACATGAGTGGCAACGTCTGGGAGTGGACGAACGATTGGTATCAGAGCAACTACTACAGTTTCTCGCCCTACGGGAACCCTCAGGGCCCGCCTTCCGGGTTGTACAAAGCACTGCGCGGTGCCAGTTGGAATGACTACTGGGACGATGTCCGCGTCGCGAACCGAGTCAACTACTGGGAGCCGGACAACCCCTCCAACTACATCGGCTTCCGGTGTGCGGCTTCGCCGGGGCGGTGAGCTTTTGGAGTAGCCGGCGCCACAGCGCGACGGAGCAGCGCCGGTACGGGTAGCGTTACCTGCTGAGCTTTTTCGTCAACGTGTCGAGATTCAAATGCGCTGGCCCTGGCGCGCCACCCTGGGTCCAGTGACCGGCAGCTCGGGCAGATGTAGCTGGCTCGTGAAAATCGGCGAGCGTTCAGCACGACTCCCTTGCAAAGCGGACACTACTGTCAATATGGGCAGTTAACCAGTAGATAGAGAGGTTATCAGAAGCGCCAGGTTCGTTTGGTGCACTAGTGGCAAAGCTCGCCAGCACCACCACGGTGAAGAGATCTCGCCCGAGCCCGCGATCGATGGCAGCGGGTACACCTTCGAGCGCTGCGGTCACCTTAACGTGGCGGCATCCGGTGCAGCGCGGTGTGATGCGAACCTGATTTTCAGAACACGCGCCTGCTCGTCGCTCTACTGTAAACCCCCATATACGGGGCTATCACAGGCCTTGCTCGTCCAGCCAGCCCAGTATCCGATCTGCCACCATCTGCCAACCATCTTCCAGCATCATATCATGTGCCATATTGGGAAAGAACTCTGCCCTCACGCCGTACGCTTGCGCCGTCGCCTCAACTTCACTCGGCGAAATGAGGCGGTCATCTGCCGCTCCCAACACCAGCAGCGGTGT
>JAFGOG010000265.1 GCA_016926595.1 Anaerolineae bacterium | reverse complement strand
TCTGCCTTTCAAGATCCCGGCTCGACACGAGGGCCAGATCAACCTGGTTAACCCGGCCCAGGTGCTGTATGCTTCGGCCGAGGAAGGCAGGACCTGCCTGCACACGGCCGACGGCTCCATCTCCACCCACTTGACCCTCTCCGAGCTCGAAGCACGATTGGTACACCATGGCTTTTTCCGTGCCCATCGCAGCTACCTGGTGAACCTGCAGCGCGTCAGGATGGTTGTGCCCTACACCCGCGACAGCTTTAGCCTGATACTCGACGACCCCGACAATACGGAGGTACCGTTGAGCAAGGCGGCCGCCCGCGACCTGCGCGAGTTTCTCGGCTACTAGCCGGCTGTCTCGGGCCGCGCATGCGCCATTCAGAGCCTTTTTCAGGCCATTCACCCCCTGCCGGCGCGGGCTGGCGAAAAAGTGTTGCACGCGCGCCGCTGTCGGTTATAATGGGATGCAGGACGTGCAGCCTATCTACCGCGCAGCAGGCCGGTGGAAGAGGAGCTGCCGCCAGCGAAAGGAGGGTCTTGATGGCGGCCATCGAGGTCGATAACCTGAGCCGCGCATTCAACGGCAAAAAAGCCGTCGACGGCATCACCTTTTCAGTCGAGGAAGGCGAGGTGTTTGGATTTCTGGGGCCCAACGGGGCAGGCAAAACGACCACCCTGCGCCTGCTCACCGGCCAGCTCGATCCGACCGCGGGCCGGGCACGGGTGGCCGGGTGCGACGTGGTACGCGACCGCCAGCGCCTGAAGCCGCTGATTGGCGTCGTTTTTGAGTACCAGAACCTTTACCCTCGGCAGTCGGGGCGCGAGAACCTGGCCTTCAGCACCGAGTTGTACGGCGTGGGTCGTGAGCGGGTGGATGCCCTGTTGGCAGACGTGGGCCTGGTTGAACGGGCCGGCGACCGCGTAGAACATTATTCCAACGGCATGAAGCAGCGCCTGCTCATCGCCCGCGCCCTGCTTCATCAGCCAAGGGTTCTCTTTCTCGACGAGCCCACCCGTGGCCTCGATCCTGGCGTGGCGCGCGAGATCCGGAAGCTGATTTCCGACCTGGCAGTGCGCGGCGTGACCATCTTTTTGACCACCCACTATATGGAAGAGGCGGATCAACTGTGCCAACGGGTAGCCTTTCTGCACCATGGACGCATCGTTGCCCTCGACACGCCCCACCGGCTCAAGATCGCCCATGGCGAGCCGGTAGTCAAGGTGACACGTACCGGCGGCCAACAGATCAGCTTGCGGCTGGACCGGCCCGACGAGGGCACCCTGCTGGGGGACCTGGCCGCCTCTGGCCAGATCGCCACCCTGCATTCGGCTGAGGCCACGCTGGAAGAGGTCTTTATCCAGCTCACCGGGAGGAGGTTGGTCGAATGAATTGGAGGATCGTCGCGGCCATCGCCCGCAAAGACATTGTCGATGCCATCAAAAACCTGTATGTTCTCTTTAGCCTGGTGCTGCCCGTCGGCATTCTGTTACTCTTTGGCGTGATGTTCCCCGACGCGAGCGAGGTTGGCACCATGACGATTGCCGTGTACGATCAGGGTGACTCGCGCCTGGTCAACAGTCTGCGTGGCACGGATGGAGTGCAGGTGATAGAGGTCAGATCTGAGGAAGAGCTGCTTGCCCAGGCTCGGAAACAGGCAGTAATCGGCCTCGTGCTTCCCGCCGGCTTTGATTCCGCCGTGCAGGCGGGGGAGCAGCCGGAGCTGAGTGCCTACCTTAATGCGAGGCGAGGTGGTGGCGAGCGGGCAGCCGCGCAGCGCCTGGTCGAGCGGCAGCTCTGGGCACTGGTGGACCAGATCGAGCCGGCCCGCGTCACCTGGTGGGCAGCCGGGTCGTCGGCGGGCGACGGCACCGAGATCGAGTTCCAGCTCGATCGTTACCTGCTCGTCGTCCTCCTGGTCATGGGCCTGTCGATGACGGGCGCTTTTGTCGTCCCCATGTTGCTCGTCGAAGAGAAGGAAAAGCGCACGCTAGAGGCGCTGCTCATCTCGCCGGCCCGCCCGCTCGAGGTCGTGCTCGGCAAAGCACTGACGGGCCTCTTTTACAGCCTGCTGCTCAGCGGCCTGATCCTCCTGCTCGCCCGGGGCTGGACCGGCGACTGGCCTGTCACACTCGTCGTAGTGGTGCTGGGCGCGCTCTTTGCCGTCGCTGTTGGGCTGCTGATGGGCGGGCTCTTTCGGACTACGAACCAGGTCAACACGTGGTCTACCATCGTGGTACTGGCCATCATGGCGCCAAGCTGGACGACCATGATCGACAGCCCCCCGGCTATGGAGACAGCCTTGCGTCTGGTCCCCACCTACTACCTGGGTCATGCACTCCAGTTGTCACTGGCCGGCCAGGCAACCGTCGGAAGTGTGTGGCTCGACCTGGCCGTGCTTGCTGGCGCCACCGCGCTGCTCGTTGCCGCCGTGGTGTGGACATTGCGCCGGGAAGGACGATAGCCTCGTAGCCGCATGACACGCCCGGGCGGGTCACGAGAAACGTGGGCAGTTCTGCGCGCACTTGACAGCCGCCTGCTTCCAGGTTAGAATCTGTTTATGATGCAGGGAGGCAAGGAGATGATGGTGATCACTGACACATGGCGGCAGGCGTATCCCGGCGCGTCCGTGGGCATGCTCACCATGCGGGGCGTCGCCAATCCCGAAACGAGCCCCGGGCTGGATCGGCGCAAGGGCGCGCTGGAAGCAGATCTACGGGCGCGCTACGGTCAGCTCGACCGTGCCGCGCTCAGGGCGCAGCCCGTGATGCAGGCGTACGCCACCTACTACAAGCGTTTTGGCAAGAGCTACCACGTACAGCAGCAGGTTGAATCTGTGGCTTGGAAGGGGAGATCGATCCCACACGTGTCGGCGCTGGTCGAGGCGATGTT
>JAFGOG010000028.1 GCA_016926595.1 Anaerolineae bacterium | reverse complement strand
AGGTCGTCTGGGGCGGGGCGGCATTGGTTATAGTCCTTGCCCGGATCGTCCAGGCGGTGGTCGCGGTACTGGGCATAGATCTGCGAGCGGTATCCCCACCCTCGCAGCAGGTCGCGGATACGCGCAGCCTGGTTGCCCACGGCATCGCCGTACAGGAAACCTGGCATGATCTGATGTACAGATTGATGTATCATAGGATTGTCCCGTCAAAGCCCATTATAACCCAGGTGCAATGTTGGGACAATAGGACTATGGTCACGTGCTGGTGGGTAAGAGGGCCTACTCCTAAAGGGCTACTGCTGCCCGAAACCGGTCTAACACAACCGGCCAGCTATACTCGCGCTGGACATAGGCCCGCCCCAGGGCGCCCATCTGCTGCCGCGCCTGGGGGTGGTCCAGGAGCCAATCCAGCGTTTCGGCGAACTCGGCGGCAGAAGTGAAATACAGGCCGCCGTTGCTCTGCACGACGTGATCGCGCGTCACCGGGCAGCCGCCGTGGACCAGGGCCGGCGTTCCGGCCAGCCAGGCCTCCATGAGCACGATCGAAAAGCTTTCGACCAGCGACGGCTGGCACAGGACCAGGGCAGCGGCATAGGCGTCGTGCAGGTCGGCCGGGTCCAGGAAGCCGAGAGGAACCACGTCGGGGTGATTGGGCAGGCGCAGCGGGCCGCTGCCGGCCAAAGCCAGCTTCAGAGGGCGCTCGGGTTGGGCCTGCCGGTAGGCAAGGAAAAAGTCCAGAAGCTGCATGACGTTCTTCATCGGGTCCAACCTGCCAGAATAGAGCACAAACGACCCGTCCAGCCCAAACTTGTGGCGAAAGCGCTCGCCGTCGGCGGCAAACCCATCCAGGCCCACACCCACCAGCCGTGCTGCCGGGTGGCGCACACCCAGCTTGCTCTCGGCCAGCGCCTGCTCGGCCGGGCTGATGAACATCAAGCCTCGGGCGCTCGACAGCATCAGGCGCACGTCGCCGAAATAGGCGTACGGCTCGTCGTGCAGGCAGGGGCAGATCACACTCTTTTCCGGCCAGATCGCCGAGCCATAGATCGTGGTGCCGAACAGATAGGGCAAAAAGATCAGCAGATCGTACCTGCTGCCATGGCGCGCCAGGTGCAGATAAAGGTCGGGGCTGTGGGCGCTGTGCTCCAGCCAGGCGGCCTGGTCGGCAGCGCTCGCCGGCTCGCCCCTATTGAACCGGTCGGTCAGCCGTTGGAAGAGGCGCCCATCGCGGCGGCGATGGTCGATGGGAAAGCGGAGCACCCGTACGCCGTTGATCCGCGATTCCCCCGGCGGATACCCATTCCGCCAGGTGAGCAGGTCGCGGGCGCAGGTGGTCAGCACCGTCGCGTCAAACTCGCCTGGCGGGAGGTGCTCGGCGAGCTGCCGGGCAAAGGTCTCGGCTCCGCCCAGCACATCAAGCCCGTAGCGTGGGATGACAAACCCCACGCGTTTCATAGGCGAGGATCCTCTTCCGCCGATGGCCCGCCCTCTCCCCTGGCGGGGATCTCCGTCAAAGCGGCGAGGCGTGCCCGGAGCTCGACGATCTCGGCCTCCAGGTCGCCTACTAGGGCGGCCAGTGCGCGCGCCGTCTGCTCGTTAAAACGGACCTGCCGGGCAGCCAGCCGGTTCACGTAGAACAGGACCAGCTCGTGGAGGGCAGCCCGTAGCCGCTGGACCAATCCGCCGATCAGCGGCAGCCGCGACTCGGTCAGCGCCATCTCCACCCCCACCTTGTCCCAGCCCAGCCCCACGTAGCGGACCGCTTCGTACAGGTCGCGGCCAAAGAGCGCGTCGGGCGGCAGGGGATAAAGCCCTTCGGCATAGGCTTCAAAGTCGAGCCCCTTGGCTTTGGCTTCGGCGCGGCGGGCCCGGATCCGGGCGCGGATCTCGCGCATAACCGCTTCGGTATCCAGGTCAGGCGCTTCAAGGTCGAACGATGTGTCAGTCATGGCTGGTGCTCCTCACTGTCTATCTCCGGCCGTGGCTCATTTCCGACCGCGCGATCGGTATGCGCATGGGCCGCAACCGCAGGCCCTCCCCCAAAGAGTGCCTGAAGGGCCACCCTCCCCCTCTTCACCTGTTCGGCTATCCGGTTGCATGAAGGGACGAGATGCCACCGGATCAGCCGCCTCCACTTGCACAGCACATACCGCCTGGTGTGACCAGCGCGCGCCGCCAGGGTCGCCTTCTCGGCGGGGCCGGCCCGGGTCCACCACGACACCGCGGCGCGGACGTCGGCCACAGGGTCGATGCTCAGGCAGTCGAGGGCATCCCTCACCGCGCCGTTCGACAACAGGGCCGGATCTGCTCCGGACAGGGCGTGCCCGGCATAAGCGCGCTGCTGTTCGTGAGGGTCAACACTGGCTGCCAGGATCATGGCCGCCATCTGCCGCTGACCGGGTGGCGGCGCGACCCGCCAACCGGGAAGCATGGCGGGCAAATGCTTGGCGGCCAGGTAATCGGCGACCATGTCAGCTTGCAGATCGCCGGCGCGAAAAGGCACCAGTCGCCCCGGCTTGACCAGGTAATTCCTGTAACCAAATTCCTCCAGCACGGCCAGCAGATGGCTCGGCGTCTCGTCAAACCACGATAGTGTATGGCCGTTGGACTCGTATACCAGCAGCGGCGCGTCGGCCCTCGACAGCAGCCGGGACATGCCCCGAATCGCCGCAACCTCCGATCCCTCGACATCCATCTTGATCAGATCCACGCGCTCCTCGCCCAGCTCGGCCAGGAGCCCGTCTACCGT